>NZ_JAAKZX010000114.1 GCF_011045025.1 Streptomyces ureilyticus | reverse complement strand
CGGGGTCTTCGGGCGGGTGGGCGCGCAGGTAGGCGTCGAAGGCCGCCTTCCAGGCCGCGGCGTGCACCCGGGCCGAATCGGTGATCACTCCGTCGGTGTCGAAGACGACGGCCCGCACGTCCCGCAGTGCCGGTGCGAGCAGGTCGTGGCGCGTGGCAGGGGTGGGTGGTCGGTGCACAGTCACCCCCGCTCCGGCACGATCGCCACCGGGCACTGGGCGTGGTGAAGCAACGCGTGCCCTACGCGGCCGAGTTGGAGCCCGAGATGCCCGGACCGGCGGTGCGTTCCGACGATCACCAGGTCCGCGGCGGCCGTCCGGTGCAGCAGCGCCTTGCGTGCCGGTCCTTCCACGGTGTGACGGTGAACCCGTACGCGAGGGTGGTCCGCCATCGGGTCGTCGAGCAGGGCATCGAGCACGGCGGACGCCTGCTCCTCGTGATAGTGCGCCGGCTGCCCGGTGAGAAGGGGATGCTCGGGGAGCTCGTGCGCGGGGCAGCGCCAGGCGCGTACGGCATCGAGGGTGCACCGGCGCGCTTCGGCCTCGCGGAAGGCGAACCGCACCGCCTCGCCGCCGGTCGCGGGCTCGCCCGCGCCGAGCAGGATCCGCTCATGGGTGCCCGCCAGGCCGGCCTTGTCGCCGCGGACCACGATCACCGGGCAGTGGGCACGGGACGCCACGGCCAACGAGACCGAGCCCAGCAGCAGGCCCGTCAGCTCACCGCGGCCGCGCGTTCCCGTCACCAGGGCGGAGGCGTTGTGGCCCTCGTGCAGGAGGGCGTGCGCCGCTTCCTCGGGGACCGTCTCGGTGGAGACCTTCACCTCGGGATTGCGTCGGCGGGCACGTTCCGTCGCGGAACCGAGGATCTGGTCCGCCGGCACCTGCTCGGACGGGCGGTCAGCGCTGCCGGAGGGGGCGGCCCCTTCGTAACGCTCCCACAGGGAGGCGTACACCAGTCGCAACGGCAGTCCGTGCCGGGCCGCTTCGTCGACCGCCCAGTCGACCGCGACGAGGCTCGAATCCGATCCGTCGACACCCACGATCAGGGGCAGCTCCATGTCCCTCACCGCCTTTCGCCGGGCTGCGCGGACGTGCCGGCGGTACGGGTTCCCCGCACCGCCGCATCCATGGCCGGGCGGCGGCAGGGGCGTGGCGCGACCGCTGCGCGCGTGTTGCTCATCACGCCGAGGGCTTCTCATTGCACAACGGCGAAAGGAAAGTCCGCCCGGCGGACATCGATCAAGCAACGCCCTTGACCGAACCCCCTCCCCCTTGGACCATGTTGCGTATTGCTCGCGCTGTTGCTCATTACGCACCGCTGGAGGATGTCATGCCACCTCGCCCCGACCCCGGACGCGAGTTCGTCCTCACCCTGTCCTGTCCCGACCAGGCCGGCCTGGTCCACGCCGTCAGCGGCTTCCTGGTCGAACACTCCGGGAACATCCTGGAAAGCCAGCAGTTCGACGACCGTCTTCAGGGCCGCTTCTTCATGCGCGTCCACTTCGACGTCTCCGACCCCGAGACGTCACTGGAGCGCCTGCGCACCGATTTCGCCCCGGTGGCCGAGGCGTACCGGATCGACTGGCGGCTGCACGACGCGGCCGCCCCCACGCGCACCCTGATCATGGTGTCCAAGTACGGCCACTGCCTGAACGATCTGCTGTTCCGCAAGAGCACCGGCGCCCTCAACATCGACGTGCCGGCGATCGTCTCCAACCACCGGGAGTTCGAGGCGCTCGCGCACACCCACGGCATCCCCTTCCACCACATCCCGGTCACACCGCAGACCAAGGCGGACGCGGAGGCGGAACTGCTGGAGCTGGTACAGCGGTTGGACATCGACCTCGTGGTCCTCGCCCGCTATATGCAGATCCTCTCGGACGACCTGTGCAAACGGCTCGAGGGCCGGGCCATCAACATCCACCACTCCTTCCTGCCCAGCTTCAAGGGAGCCCGCCCCTACCTCCAGGCCCACCAACGAGGAGTCAAGCTGGTCGGGGCCACCGGGCACTACGTCACTCCGGACCTGGACGAGGGCCCCATCATCGAGCAGGACGTCGTCCGCGTGGACCACTCCGACGACCCCGACGCGCTGGTCACCATGGGCCGCGATGTCGAGGCCCGGGTACTGGCGCGGGCCGTGCAGTGGCACAGCGAGAGCCGCATCCTGCTCAACGGCCACCACACCGTGGTGTTCCGCTGACGCAACCGTCCCGTGTTCCCGCACATTCGTTCCTGCCCATCGTTCCCGCACATCGTCGGCTGAGGAGACGTATGTCCGTCCTGAACACCCCTCTGCACGAGCTCGACCCCGAAGTCGCCGCCGCGGTCGACGCCGAGTTGAACCGTCAGCAGTCCACCCTGGAGATGATCGCCTCGGAGAACTTCGCGCCGGTCGCGGTCCTGGAGGCGCAGGGCTCGGTGCTGACCAACAAGTACGCCGAGGGCTACCCGGGCCGCCGCTACTACGGCGGCTGCGAGCACGTCGACATCACCGAGCAGATCGCCATCGACCGGCTCAAGGAGCTGTTCGGCGCCGAGTACGCCAACGTCCAGCCGCACTCCGGCGCCTCCGCCAACCAGGCCGCGCTCTTCGCGCTGGCCCAGCCCGGCGACACCGTCCTCGGCCTGGACCTGGCCCACGGCGGCCATCTCACCCACGGGATGCGGCTGAACTTCTCCGGCAAGCAGTTCAACGTGGTCGCCTACCACGTGGACGCGGCCACCGGCCTGGTCGACATGGCCGAGCTGGAGCGGCTGGCCAAGGAGCACCGCCCGAAGGTGATCATCGCGGGCTGGTCGGCGTACCCGCGACAGCTGGACTTCACCGAGTTCCGGCGGATCGCCGACGAGGTCGAGGCGTACCTGTGGGTCGACATGGCGCACTTCGCGGGCCTGGTCGCGGCCGGTCTGCACCCGAACCCGGTCCCATACGCGGACGTGGTCACCTCCACCACCCACAAGACGCTGGGCGGGCCCCGCGGCGGCTTCATCCTCGCGAAGAAGGACTTCGCGAAGAAGCTCAACTCGTCCGTCTTTCCCGGCTTTCAGGGCGGTCCGCTGGAGCATGTGATCGCGGCCAAGGCGGTCTCCTTCAAGGTCGCCGCCTCGGAGGACTTCACGGAGCGTCAGCGCCGTACGGTCGAGGGCGCGAGGATCCTCGCAGAGCGGCTGACGGCCGACGACGCCCGCGCGGCCGGGGTCAACGTCCTGTCCGGCGGCACGGACGTACACCTGATCCTGGTCGACCTGCGCGAGAGCGAACTGGACGGTCAGCAGGCCGAGGACCGTCTCCACGAGGTCGGCATCACCGTCAACCGCAACGCCGTCCCGAACGACCCGCGCCCGCCGATGGTGACGTCGGGCCTGCGTATCGGCACGCCCGCCCTCGCCACCCGCGGCTTCGGGGCCGAGGACTTCGCCGAGGTCGCGGACGTCATCGCGCAGGCACTCATGCCGTCGTACGACGCGGAGGCGCTGAAGGCCCGCGTGAAGGCGCTGGCCGACAAGCATCCGCTGTACCCCGGCCTCAACACGTAAGCCCGATGGGGCACTTGAACCGGGTGCCCCCTCCCCGTTCTGAGGAGTGACCGTGGCCATCTCGGTCTTCGACCTGTTCTCGATCGGCATCGGCCCGTCCAGCTCCCACACGGTCGGCCCGATGCGCGCGGCACGCCTGTTCGCTACCCGCCTGAAGGAGGACGGCGTACTCGCCGAGACCACCACGGTCCACGCCGAGTTGTACGGCTCCCTGGGCGCGACCGGGCACGGCCACGGCACCCCGAAGGCCGTACTGCTCGGCCTGGAGGGCAATGAGCCGCACACCGTCGACGTAGTCCAGGCCGAGCACGACGTCGAGCGCATCAAGTCCACCGGAAAGCTACGGCTGTTGGGCGTCGAGATCGGTGACGCCCAAGAGATCGCCTTCGACTTCGGCAAGGACCTCGTCCTGCACCGCCGCAAGACGCTGCCGTACCACGCGAACGGCATGACGCTCTGGGCGTACGACACTGCCGGCGCCGAACTCCTGACGAAGACCTACTACTCCGTGGGCGGCGGCTTCGTCGTCGACGAGGAAGCGGTGGGAGCCGACCGCATCAAGCTCGACGACACCGCGCTCAAGTACCCCTTCCGCACCGGCGACGAGCTCCTGCGTCTGACCCGGGAGACCGGCCTGTCGATCTCCGCCCTGATGCTGGAGAACGAACGGGCCTGGCGCACCGAGGACGAAATCCGCGAGGGGCTTCTCGCCATCTGGCACGTGATGCAGGCCTGCGTCGCCCGCGGCATGTCACAGGAGGGCATCCTGCCGGGCGGCCTGCGAGTCCGGCGCCGGGCGGCGGTGACGGCACGCCAACTCCGGGCGGAGGGTGACCCGTTGGCGCATGCCATGGAGTGGATCACGCTCTACGCGATGGCCGTGAACGAGGAGAACGCGGCGGGCGGCCGAGTGGTCACCGCCCCGACGAACGGCGCGGCGGGCATCATCCCGGCGGTCCTGCACTACTACCTCAACTTCGTGCCCGGCGCCGACGAGGACGGAGTCGTCCGCTTCCTGCTCGCCGCCGGAGCCATCGGCATGCTCTTCAAGGAGAACGCCTCCATCTCCGGCGCCGAGGTCGGCTGCCAGGGCGAGGTCGGCTCCGCCTGCTCCATGGCCGCCGGCGCGCTGGCCGAAGTCCTCGGCGGCTCCCCGGAACAGGTCGAGAACGCCGCCGAGATCGGCATGGAACACAACCTCGGCCTCACCTGCGACCCGGTCGGCGGCCTGGTCCAGATCCCCTGCATCGAACGCAACGGCATGGCCGCCGTCAAAGCCGTCACGGCCGCGAAGATGGCCATGCGCGGCGACGGCTCCCACAAGGTCTCCCTCGACAAGGTCATCAAGACCATGAAGGACACCGGCGCCGACATGTCCGTGAAGTACAAGGAGACCGCCCGCGGCGGACTCGCGGTGAACATCATCGAGTGCTGACCGGATGGGCGTCACCCGGTGCCCGGGCAGGGCAGCCATCGAGGGAGGGCGGCCCACGGGGGTGGAAGCCCCCGCGGTACGCGACCCGCTCGGCACGCGTTCAGACGCCGTTCGCCTTCCTCTCCGCCGCCTCGACGACGTTGGCGAGCAGCATCGCCCGGGTCATGGGGCCGACTCCCCCCGGCATGGGCGCGAGCCATCCGGCGACCTGGGCGGCATCCGGGTGCACATCGCCGACGAGTCCGTTGTCGGTGCGGGTGATGCCGACGTCCAGAACCGCCGCGCCGGGGCGCAGCATGTCCTTGGTGATCAGCCCGGGGGAACCGGCGGCCGCGATGACGATGTCCGCCTCGCGGACGTGCCAGGCCAGGCCCTTGGTGCCGGTGTGGCACAGGGTGACGGTGGCGTTCTCGGAGCGCCGGGTGAGCAGCAGTCCGATGGGGCGGCCGACGGTGAGGCCCCGGCCGATCACGCACACGCGTGCTCCGGCGAGGGGCACGTCGTAGCGGCGGAGCAGTTCGACGATGCCGCGCGGGGTGCAGGGCAGCGGGGCGTCGACGCCGAGGACGAGCCGGCCGAGGTTGGCGGGGTGCAGGCCGTCGGCGTCCTTGGCGGGGTCCATGCGTTCCAGTACGGCGTTGGCGTCCAGGGGGCGTGGGAGCGGGAGCTGGACGATGTAGCCGGTGCAGGCGGGGTCGGCGTTGAGGTCGTCGACGGCGTCCTCGACCTGCCGCTGGGTGGCGTCGGCGGGCAGTTCGCGGCGGAGGGAGGCGATGCCCACCTGGGCGCAGTCCCGGTGCTTTCCGGAGACGTAGGCGTGGCTGCCGGGATCGTCACCGACCAGGACGGTTCCGAGCCCGGGCGGGCGGCCGCCGGTGGCGGTCAACTTGGCCACGCGCTCGGCCAGTTCGCGGCGGATGTCGGCGGCGGTCGCCTTGCCGTCGAGCAGACGTGCGTTCATCAGCGGTCTCCGTTCCCTACGAGTCGGTCCTGTGCGGCGAGTGCGTCAGGGAGCCGGGCCGGGCTCCCCCTTGACCGCCGACCGCCTGCCATATAGCGTGCTTACAACTAGTATATCAGTTGCGTGTCACCTCGAAGGAGGCCGCCATGGCAGAGGTCCCGCCGCAGGCGAAATGCGTCGTCATCGGCGCCGGCATCGTCGGCAACAGCCTGGTCCACCACCTGGCCCGGCTCGGCTGGCGCGACATCGTGCAGATCGACAAGGGCCCGCTGCCCAACCCCGGTGGCTCCACCGGTCACGCCTCCAACTTCATCTTCCCCGTCGACCACTCCCGCGAGATCACCGACCTGACGCTGGACTCGATGCGGCAGTACAAGGAGCTGGGCGTCTTCACCGAGTCCGGCGGCTTCGAGATCGCGCGTACCGAGGAGCGCATGGAGGAGCTGCGCCGCCGGATGTCCAGCGCCAAGGCCTGGGGCATCGAGTCGCACCTGGTCGACCCCGCCTTCGTCAAGGAGAAGGTGCCGTTCATCGAGGCCGACCAGTTCATCGGCGCCTTCTGGACCCCGAGCGTCGGCGTCGTCGACTCCCTGCGCGCCGGCACGATCATGCGCGACGGCGCCATCGAGAGCGGCGCGCTGAAGAGCGTGCCCAACGTCGAGGTGCTCGGCATGGACGTCGAGGACGGGCGCATCCGCCGGGTGCGCACGAACAAGGGCGACATCGAGGCCGAGTACGTCGTGATCGCCAGCGGCGTGTGGAGCCCGAAGCTCGGCGACATGGCCGGCATCAAGATCCCGCTGACCCCCGCCGTCCACCAGATGATCTCCGTCGGCCCCTGCCCGCAACTGACCGGCATGCAAGGCGAGATCAACTTCCCGATCGTCCGGGACATGGACACCTTCTGCTACGAGCGCCAGCACGGCGCCGACATGGAGGTGGGGTCCTACGCCCACCGGGCGATCCTGCACGAGCCGGAGGAGATCCCGAGCATCGAGCAGGCCAAGCTCAGCCCCACCGAAATGCCGTTCACCACCGAGGACTTCGACCCGCAGCTGGAGCAGGCCTACGAGCTGATGCCCGAGTTGCTGGGCGCCGATGGCGCGGAGATCCGGTACGCGATCAACGGCCTGCTGTCGCTGACCTGCGACGGCAACCCGATCCTCGGCGAGAGCGAGGTCAAGGGGCTGTGGACGGCGGCCGCGGTGTGGATCAAGGAGGGCCCGGGCGTCGGCCGCGCGGTCGCGGAGTGGATGACCCACGGCCACAGCGAGATCGACCTCGCGCACAGCGACATCGCCCGGTTCTACCCCCACCAGCTGCGCCGCGAGCACACCAAGCTGCGTACCACCGAGTCGTTCATCAAGACGTACGGGATCGTCCACCCCGCCGAGCAGTACGAGTCCGACCGCGAGCAGCGGCTCTCCCCCATGCACGAGTCGCAGAAGAAGCTCGGCGCGGTCTTCTTCGAGGCGGTCGGCTGGGAGCGGCCGCAGTGGTACGAGTCCAACGCCGACCTCCTCGAGGTGTACGGGGACCGCGTGATGCCGCGCGAGCACGAGTGGGACGCGCGCTGGTGGAGCCCGATCGTCAACGCCGAGCACCTGCGGATGCGCGAGGCCGCCGGCGTCATCGACCTGACCGCCTTCGCGATGTTCGACATCACCGGTCCTGGTGCGCTGGACGCCGTGCAACGCACCTGCGTCGCGCAGTGCAACGTGCCGGTCGGCAAGGTGATCTACACCCCGGTGCTCGACGCCAAGGGCGGGTTCCGCTCCGACCTCACCGTGATGCGCCTGGGTGAGGACCACTTCCGGGTCGTCACCGGCGGCGCGCACGGCATGGCGGACAAGAAGTGGTTCGCCGACCAGCTCGGCGACGACGCGTCCCTGGAGGACCTCACCGACCAGGTCTCCACGATCGGGCTGTGGGGCCCGCGGGCCCGCGACATCCTGTCGCAGCTGACCGACGCGGACGTGTCCCACGACGGCTTCAAGTTCCTCAACTGCCGCGAGATCGACCTCGACGGCATCACCGTACTGGCCTCCCGGATCTCCTACGTCGGCGAGCTCGGCTGGGAGCTGTACGTCCCCTTCGACCAGGCCGCCGCGGTGTGGGACAAGCTGCTCACGACGGGCGCGCCACACGGTGCCCGCCCGGTCGGCATCGGCGTCTACGTGACCACCGGGCGGATGGAGAAGGGCTACCGGGCCTTCGGCCACGAGCTCGACGCCGAGCGCACCATCATCGAGGCCGGCATGCAGCGGCCGAAGGTGAAGGGCGCCGACTTCGTCGGCAAGGAGGCCTACCTCGCCCAGCGTGCCAGCGAGCCCGCGGCCGTGCTGTGCACGCTGGCCGTCGACGACCACACCTCGGCGTCCGGGGTGAAGCGGTACATGCTCGGTGGCGAGCCGATCCTCACCCGCTCGGGCGAGGCGCTCGTCGACGGGCACGGGCACCACCCGTACGTCACCGCCGCCGGCTCCGCCCCCTCGCTGGGCAAGCACCTGCTGATGGCGTACCTGCCGCCCGAGGAGGCGCGGGTCGGCAACGAGCTCGCGGTCTCCTACATGGAGGAGCTCTACCCGGTGACCGTGCTCAGCAACGACGCCACCCCGCCCTTCGACCCGGACAACGAGCGGATCCGCTGATGGCAGTGCTGTCAGTGGTCGGGCCTGTCGAGACCACGAGAGGTGAACGATGACGAACGTATTGGTCTGCATCAAGCGGGTCCCCGACTCCTCCGGTGAGGTCCTGCTCACCGAAGACCAGCAGGGTGTCGACGGGAGGTACGTCGGCTTCACCGTGAGCAACCACGAGAGCTGTGCTGTCGAGCTGGCGGTCCGTACCGCCGAGGCGACCGGCGGTACGGTCACGCTGCTGACGGTCGGCCCGCCCGAGGCCGCCGAGCAGTTGCGGGACACGCTGGCGCTCGGCTGCCAGGCCGCCGTACTCGTGGAGGCGGAGCCCTCCCGGCTGGGACCGGCCGACGTGGCCCGGGAGATCGCCCACGTCGTACGCGAGAAGGAGTCCGCGGGCACGACGTACGACCTGATCCTGCTCGGCAACGACGCCGCCGACAGCGGCGACTTCCAGGTGGGCATCCGGATGGCCCATGCGCTCGGCCGGCCGGTGGTCAACGGTGTGTCGACGGTCGAGGTGGCCGACGGCAACCTGACCGCACGCGGCGACGGCCCCGGCGGTGAGGAGACCTACTCGCTGCCGCTGCCCGCCGTCGCCACCGTCCTCGAGGGCGGGGCGGAGCCGCGTTATCCGACGCTGAGGGGCCGGATGGCGGCCAAGAAGGTCCAGATCGAGACCCGGGCCCTGTCGGCCGAGCCCGCCGGAGCGAACCGGGTGCGGCTGCTGCTGCCCCCGCCCGCGCCGTCGACGGTCGAGGTGCTGGGCGAGGGCACGGAGGCCGCCGCGGCGGTCGCGAACCTGTTTGAGAAGCTGGGGGTGACCCGATGATTCTGGTGCTGGTCGAGACAGAGAACGGCGCCGCGAGCGAGATCTCGCTGGAGACGCTCAACCTCGCCCGGGCGCTGTCGGCCGAGGGCGGCGGCATCGCCATCCGCGCGGTCGTCGTCGGTGAGGTCGAGGACCGCGACGCGCTGGCGGCCGAGCTCGGCACCCACGGCGCGGCCGAGGTCCACCACGCGGTGGGCGAGGCGTTCGCGTCGTACGGCGGGGCCGCCTGGGCGGCGGCACTGCAGGCGATCCGCGAGTCG
Organism: Streptomyces ureilyticus; assembly: GCF_011045025.1. Classification (GTDB taxonomy): domain Bacteria; phylum Actinomycetota; class Actinomycetes; order Streptomycetales; family Streptomycetaceae; genus Streptomyces; species Streptomyces ureilyticus. The sequence continues at coordinate 21,283 of NZ_JAAKZX010000114.1, read as the reverse complement.
ACCCGCTCCGTCGTGGTCACCGCCGCGGGCTCGCCCCGGGGCAACGAGGTGCTGGCGCATCTGGCCGCCCGGCTCGACGTGCCCATGGCCGCGAACGTGACCGCGTTCCACGGCCTGGCGCCGTTCGTGGTGACCCGGCAGGTGGTCGGCGGGGCGGCCCTGGAGGAGATGAAGCTCGACCAGCGGCCCGCGGTCTTCTCCGTCGCCGGCCACTCGTGGGCCGTGTCGCCGGTGGAGGGCGCGTCGCCCGCCGCCTGGGTTGAGGTGACCCCCGAGGTGGCCGAGTCCGACCTCGTGGCGCGGGTCGTGTCGACCGGCACCAAGGAGGTCGACCACTCCGACTCGCTGAAGTCCGCCAAGGTCGTCGTGGGTGCCGGGCGCGGGGCAGGTGGACCGGAGGGCTTCGGCCCGGTCGCCGAGCTCGCCGGGCTGCTCGGCGGCGTGGTCGGGGTGTCCCGCGTCGTCACCTCGCTGGGCTGGCGGCCCCACCATGAGCAGGTCGGCCAGACCGGCTCCCGGATCAGCCCGGACCTGTACATCCCCTGCGGGATCTCCGGTGCCATCCAGCACTGGGCCGGCTGCGCGTCGTCGAAGACGATCCTGGCGATCAATACGGATCCTGAGGCGCCGATGATGACGAAGGCGAACTATGCCGTCGTGGGCGACATGCATGAGGTCGTCCCCGCGATCATCGACGAGCTCAAGTCGCGTGGGGTGTCTGGGTGAGTCGGGTGCCCGGCGGTGGCTGAGTGCATGCCGCCGGGCCCTCCGCGGGCAGTGCCACGATGGGCCGCCGATCGTCTGCGGCTCCGTCGGGGCTGGTCGCGCCCGCGCGGCGGAGCCGCAGCCTCCCCCTCTCCGCCACGCCCCCGGCCAGAAGACCGTCCTTGAGGAGCCCTGATGCAGATCTTCGCCATCGTGGCGTCGCTGGCGCTCACGCTGGCCGCCCTGTTCGTCCTGGTCCCCGCGGTCCGGAGCATGCTCCGGGTGATCCGGATGGGTGGGCCCGCTAGCCCGGGCCGTACCGACGATCCGGGCGCTCGTACGGTCACCATGCTCAAGGAGACCGTGCTGCACACCCGGATGCTGCAGTGGACCTGGGTCGGCGTCATGCACTGGTTCGTGTTCGCGGCGTTTCTCTTCCTGAGCACCGCGGTGGCGGGCGCCTACTTCCAGCTGTTCGACCCCGAGTGGGCATGGCCGATCGTGGGCCACTGGTACCCCTTCGAGTGGTTCAGCGAGTTCATCGGGTTGCTGAGCACGGTCGGCATCGTCTGGCTGATCGTCTACCGGCAGAAGCACCACCCCCGCATCGAGGGCCGCAGGAGCCGGTTCTTCGGCTCGACCTTCTGGCAGGCCTACTTCGTGGAGTTCCTGGCCCTGCTCGAAGGTGCGGCGATCCTGTTCATCCGGGGCGCGGAGTTCCACCTCGCCGATCATGAGCACGCGACCCGCGCGCACTTCCCGCTCTCGTCCTGGCTCGGTGACGCGCTCTACCCGGCCGGCCAGGGCACCAACGAGAACCTCGTCTACTTCATCGCCTTCTTCAAGATCGCGCTGGCGATGGTCTGGCTGATCGTCATCGGCCGCAACCTGACCATGGGCATCGCCTGGCACCGGTTCACCGCCTGGTTCAACATCTGGTTCAAACGGGAGTCCTCGGGCCGTACGGCACTGGGCGCGGTCAAGCCGCTGACCGTCGGCGGCAAGGCCGTCACCCTGGACGACATCGACGATCTCGACGAGGACACCACGCTCGGCGTCGGGGCGATCGAGGACTTCTCCTGGAAGGGCCTCCTCGACTTCACCACCTGCACCGAGTGCGGTCGCTGCCAGTCGCAGTGTCCGGCCTGGCACACCGAGAAGCCGCTCTCGCCGAAGCTGCTGATGAAGGGCCTGCGCGAGCACACCTATCTCAAGGCCGCCGGCCTGGCCGGACACACCGAGCGGGCGCTGATCGGCAAGCCCGACGCGGACGAGGGCTCGTACAACCCTGAGGGTGGCGACTTCGTCATCGACGCGGACGCGCTCTGGTCGTGCACGACGTGCGGCGCCTGCGTCGAGCAGTGCCCGGTCGACATCGAGCACGTCGACCACATCGTCGACATGCGCCGCTACCAGGTACTGATCGAGTCGAACTTCCCCGCCGAGCTCAACCAGCTCTTCAAGTCCCTTGAGAACAGGGGCAATCCGTGGAACATGGCGCCGAACGCGCGCATGGACTGGGCCAAGGGCCTGCCGTTCGAGGTCAAGGAGGTCGGCAAGGACCTGGAGTCGCTGGAGTCGGTCGACTGGCTGTTCTGGGTCGGCTGCGCCGGCGCCTACGAGGACCGGGCCAAGAAGACCACCCGCGCGGTCGCCGAGCTGCTGCACATGGCCGGCGTTTCCTTCGGCGTACTCGGCAACCGCGAGACCTGCACCGGTGACTCGGCCCGCCGTGCCGGCAACGAGTTCGTCTTCCAGGGCCTGGCCCAGGAGAACGTCGAGACCTTCAAGGAGTTCAAGGTCAAGAAGGTCGTCGCGACCTGCGCCCACTGCTTCAACACGCTCAAGAACGAGTACAAGGCCTTCGGCATCGAGCTCGAGGTCGTCCACCACACCCAGCTGCTCAACCGGCTCGTACGCGAGGGCAGGCTGACGCCGGTCGCCCCCGAGGCCGGCGCGAACCAGCGGTCGATCACCTACCACGACCCGTGCTATCTCGGCCGGCACAACCAGGTCTACAGCCCGCCGCGCGAGCTGCTGCAGGTGGTGCCGGGCGCTTCGTACGTCGAGATGGAGCGCAACTCGGAACGGTCCTTCTGCTGCGGGGCCGGTGGCGCCCGGATGTGGATGGAGGAGAGCCTCGGAGAGCGGATCAACATGAACCGCACCACGGAGGCCGTCGACACCGGTGCCGACCAGATCGTGGTCGGCTGCCCGTTCTGCCGGGTAATGCTCTCCGACGGAGTCTCAGCCCTCCAGGCCAAGTCCGGCGCGCGCGAGGAGGTCGAGGTCCTCGACGTCGCCCAGATGCTGCTGGCCTCGGTCAAGGGTGACACCACGACCAAGCCCGAGCAGGCGCCCGCCGCCGCTCCCACCGCCCCGGCTGCTCCAGCCACTGCTCCTGCAGAGCCCGCCGCTTCCGACGCCGCTGGGGCATCGCTCTTCGACGAGGCCACAACCGAGCCTGCCGCTCCGGCCACCTCGGGCGGCTCACTCTTCGACGCGGCACCCGCCAACCCACCCGCAAAGCTGGCTTCCGGCGGGTCACTCTTCGACGCGGCACCCGCCAACCCACCCGCAAAGCTGGCTTCCGGCGGGTCACTCTTCGACGAGCCCACACCCGAACCCGCCGCTCCAGCCACCCCGGGCGCCTCACTCTTCGACGCGGCACCCGCAAAGCCGGCCCCCGGCGAGTCGCTGTTCGACCAGCCCACAAACAAGCCCACTCCTCCTACCGCCTCGGGCGGCTCACTCTTCGACGAAGCACCCACCGACCCACCCGCAAAGTCCGCCCCCGGCGGGTCACTGTTCGACCAGCCCACAGACGAGCCGACTCCCGCGCCGACCGCCTCTGGAGGGTCGCTCTTCGACATCCCCGCCGACGAGGCACCGGCACCCGCGACCACCGGAACACCGGAGCCGACAGCCGAAGCCACCGCGAAGCCCGCGCCGTCAGGCTCCCTCTTCGACATCGAGGAGGAGCCGACCGCCCCGGCCGCTCCCGGGGAGTCGGCCCCGGCCACGGCCACCGGCGGTGCGTCGCTCTTCGATATCCCGGAGGCGATGCCTGCGGCTCCGGCCCCGTCCCCGGAGCCCCTTGAGGAGCCGGAGGCACAGCCCGAGCCGCAGGCCGAAGCCGCGCCGGAGCAGCACGAGGCCCCGGAGAAGCCGAAGGGCCTCTTCGACTACTGATCGCACCCGACCCGACGAGAGACCGCCCGCCCCCATGCCCGGGTTCCGGGCATGGGGGCACTGCTCGTCCAGGCTGACGCGGGCGCCAGGCGGCCGACCAGGCCCCGCACCCGGCAGCCCGGCCGGCGCTCAGCGGTCAGGCCGAGCCGCCGCCCGGTGCACCCGCGCAGGTCAACCTCGGCCTGGTCCCAGTTGGTCTTCTTCGCGAGCTCGGCAAGCTCGGCGGGGTGGGCAGCCGGTCGCGCCTGGCGCGGGGCCGACCGCGTTGCAAGGTGCGCGGCGCCCCGCTTCGTACAGCGCAGCAGGTACGTGGCAGGGCGGCGCCGCACAACGAGGTGCAGGCGCCCACCCCGCGCAAGTGGAAGTCTCCGGCCGGCAGCAGACCGGCGAGCTCGCAGACGGTCAGAGCACGCCGCGGATCTCGCGGGCGAAGCCGGCGATGTGCTCGAGGGTGAGGTGCTCGGCGCGGTCCGCGTCGCCGTCGGCGACGGCGTCGAGCAGGTCCGCGTGCTCGGTGATGTGGTGAGCGAGGTCGGGAAGCCGGTCGATGACCAGGCACCAGATGCGGGTGGCCAGGTTGTCGTAGCGGATCAGCACGTCCTCGAGGTGTGGGTTGCCGGCCGCCTTGTAGATGAGCCGGTGCAGCGACATGTCCGTCCGCATCATCGCGGTGCGATCACCGTGCGGGCTCTCGAGGCTCCTCACCTCGGCGGCCTTGGCTCGCAGCGCGTCGCGCATGGCGCTGCTGGCGTGGACGGCGGCCCGCCGCGCCGCGAACGGCATGAGCTGCTCGCGGATGTCGGCGATCGCCCCGAGCTCGGTCACGTCGATGATGGTGGCGAATGTGCCCCGGCGCGGGTAGGAGACCACCAGGTGGTCGGTCTCGAGTCGCTTGAGCGCCTCGCGAACGGGCGTGCGTCCGACGCCGAGCTCAGCGGCAAGCTGGCTGTCGTTCATCGGCTCGCCGGGCCGGATGTCGAGCATGACCAATCGATCCTGAAGGCGCTCGTAGGCCCGGTCGGCCAATGACATCGGCGCCGAATCAGTCACAGGGGAGACCTCGGTGCTGCTCATCTTTCGGCCGCCTCTTCCTTAAGCGCGGGACGGTTGGCATCAGCGTCCTACCGTTGACATACATCAAATATATCAGTTCGCTGGGGTGGACGTACCGACTGTACTGGCTCCTTGCCCGACTCTCCACGGCGGAGCTTGGCCATGTGCCGGCCCGACCGCCTCAGGCGCGAAGGAGGGCCCGGCAGGCTGTCACCACAGCCTGCCGGGCCCTCCTCAGGGGTACGTCCACTCCCCCGGCCGGGTACAGCAACCCGGCCAAGTGGCGGCCCTACTTCAACCAGGCCTCCACCTTGTCGCGGTTGGCGTCGACCCACTTCTTCGCCGCCGCCTCCGGCGTCATCTTGTCCACCGCGATGTACTTGGCCACGGTGTTCTGGTCGTCGTTCGTCCAGGTGAAGTTCTTCACCAGGTCATAGGCCGGGCTGCCCGACTCGGAGAACTTCTTGCTGACGATCTTGTCGAGCTTGTACACGGGGTAGTCGCACGCCACCTTCTCGGCGTCGGCGTCGCAACCATCCTTGTACTCGGGCAGCTTGACCTTCTTCAGCGGCACCTCGGACATGAACCACTGCGGCTCGTAGAAGTAGCCGATCATCCATTCCTTGTCCTTCTCCGCCTTGCGGAAGGCCTGGATGAGCGCGGTCTCGCTGCCCGCGTACACGACCTTGAAGTCCAGCTTCAGGTTCTTGACCAGAGCCTCGTCGTTGGTGACGAACGACGGGTCACCGTCGAGGAGTTGGCCCTTGCCGCCGGACTCGGAGGTCTTGAACTCGGCCGCGTACTTGTTGAGGTTGTTCCAGTCGAGGATGTCGGGGTGTTCCTTGGCCAGCCACGGCGGCACGTACCAGCCGATGAGGCCTTCGTTGCCGGTCGGACCGGCGTCGATGGCGGTCTTCTGGTCGGTGATGTACTTCTTCTTCAGGTCGTCGTGACCCCAGTTCTCGACGACGGCGTCGACCTCGCCCGTCCCGAAGCCCTGCCAGGCGATCTCTTCCTTCAGGTCCTTCTGCTCCACCTTGCAGCCGAGGTCCTGCTCCGCGACGTGGGCGAGGACCGCCGCATTCGCCTCGTAACCCACCCATGGGTTGACCGCGAGATTAAAGTTGCCGCATTTGCCTGATTCGCCCGAACTGCCGGACCCCGAGGAGCTGTCTTCCACCGTCGCACCGCCGCAGGCGGTGAGGGCGAGGCCGAGGGCCGCTATGCCGGCTGCGCCGGCTCTCCAGTGTCTTGCTTGCCTTGCCATGGTCAGTTGCTCCTTACGCGCTGGTACGCCGCGCGGCTGCCTGAGTGATCCGGTCGAACATAACTCCGAGAAGGACGATGGCCAGCCCCGCCGCGAGCCCCTTCCCGTACAACTGTCCCTGCGAGAAGCCGGCCACGACGTCGTAGCCGAGGGCGCCCGCGCCTACCAGGCCGCCCACCACAACCATCGACAGCACATAGATCAGGCCCTGGTTGGTGGCGAGGGTCAGGGCGCTGCGTGCCATCGGCAGTTGAACCTTGGTGATGATCTGCCAGGTGTTGCACCCGGCGGAAGTGGCCGCCTCCACAGTCGTCTCCGGGACGTTCCGCACCCCGTCCGCGACGATCTTGATCGCGACGGGTGTCGCGTAGACGACGGCGGCGACGATCGCGGTGAAGCGGGTCGCGCCGAACAGTGCGAGGAACGGCACCAGATAGACGAACGGCGGCATGACCTGCGCCGCGTCCAGCGTGGGCCGAAGCAGCCGGTCCACGAGCGCGCTGCGTCCCATCCACACGCCGAAGGTCACGCCGATCAGCATCACGAGCACCGTGGCGACGAGGGTCGAGGCCATCGTCGTCATGGCGTCCGACCACACGCCGGTGCCGAGCAGCAGGCCCACGCACACGGCCGTGGTGATGCCGGCGCGCCAGCCGCCGAGCACGACTGCGAGCGCGATCAGTGCCGCGCCGACCAGCCACCACGGGGAGTCCGTGAGCACTGCCTGGAACGGGTTGAGCAGACCGTTGGTGAGGGCGTCGCGGAAGGCGTTGGTCAGGCCCGAGAGGTTGTCCTGCACCCAGGTGGTCACGCTGTCCGCTGTGCTCGAGATGGTGCTGCCGGTGCGCCCCTCGCCGGGAAACTCCGCGGCCCATAGATAGGTGTTCGACATGTAGACCAGGACCGCCGTGACCACCGCACCCGCCGCCAGCAGCGGGCGTCGCCAGGTCAGGAAGCGGTTCTTCGAACCCCGGGCGGCCTCCTCGCGTGTGCTCGCCGCGGTGGTGACCCGGTCCAGCACGATGGCCAGGACGACGATGGCCAGGCCCGCGTTGAAGGCCGTACCGACGTCGAGCGTCTGGAGAGCGCTGACGACGGTCTTGCCCAGGCCGGGCGCGTCGATCAGGGCCGCGATGGTCACCATGGCCAGGGCGGCCATGATGGTCTGGTTGACGCCCATCACCACGGTCCGCTTCGACATCGGCAGCAGCACCTTCATGAGGGACTGCCGTCGCGTGGCGCCCATCGAGTCGGCCGCCTCGACGGTCGTCTCCGGCACCGTGCGGATGGCGTGCGCGGTGATACGGATCGTCGGCGGTGCCGCGTAGATCATGGTGGCGATGGTGGCGGAGGCCGGGCCGATGAGGAAGAACAGCGTCAGCGGGGCCAGGTAGACGAAGGTCGGCATCGTCTGCATGAAGTCCAGGAAGGGCGTGATGATCCGGTTGACCCGGTCGGACAGCCCCGCCCACACGCCCAGCGGGATGGCGAACAGCAGCGCCACGAACACCGCGCACAGGATGAGCACCAGGGTGTCCATGCTCTCCTGCCACAGGCCCTGCAGCCCGAGGAAGGTGAAGCCGGCCACGGCCAGCAGCGCGACTCGCCAGTTGCCCACCGCCCAGGAGACATAGCCGGCGATGCCGACCACGCCCAGCCAGCCGATCTGCGGCACCGGCCGGCCCGCGGGCGGCTGGGAGATCAGCTCCTGTACGAAGGTCACCAGGTTGTCGATGACCAGGCGGATCTCGTTGAAGAAGTACAGGAACAGCGGGTTGGAGTTGCGGTTGGCGCCGATCGAGTCGTTGACGTCGTTGAACCACCGGTGCAGATCGGTCAGGTCCGCCGCCGCCAGGGTGAGGGTTTGCTTGCCGCGCAGCACGGCGAACAGCACCAGCCAGATGACCAGGATCGCGGCGATCACCATGGACCGGCTGACCTTGCGCACCCTCTTGACGGGAGCGGCCGGCTCCACGCCTTGGGACTTCTCCGGTTTCTCTGTTTTCTCCATGGCGACGGTCATCACATGTCGCCTTCCTGCCCGGCGACCACCGCGAGGATCTCCTCGTCACCGACGATCCCGAGCAGCTTGCCGCCCTCGACGACCTTGACCGGCTTGTCCGCCGCCAGCACCGCCCGGGTGGCCTCCTTCACCACGACATCCGGGCCCATCTCCGGACCGTCCAGCTCGTCACCGTCCTCGACCGGCCGCATGATCCACCGCAGGGTCAGCACATCGCCGCGCGGCACATCCTTGACGAACTCGCGCACGTAGTCGTCGGCCGGGGCGCCGACCAGTTCGTCGCCGGTACCGCACTGCACCATCTGGCCATCGCGCATGATCAGGATGCGGTCGCCCAGCTTGAGCGCCTCGGACAGGTCATGGGTGATGAACACCATCGTCTTGCCGACCTCGTGATGCAGCCGGATGACCTCGTTCTGCATGTCCCGGCGGATCAACGGGTCCAACGCGGAGAACGGCTCGTCGAAGAACATCACGTCCGGATCACCGGCCAGCGCCCGGGCCAGCCCCACGCGCTGCTGCATACCGCCGGACAGCTGGTCCGGGTACGAGCCCTCGTAGCCGGCGAGGCCGACCAGCTCGACGACCTCCATCGCCCGCCTGGCACGCTCGGCCTTGCCCATGCCGCGGATCTCCAGTCCGAACGCCACGTTGTCCACGACGCGGCGGTGGGGCAGCAGACCGAAGTGCTGGAAGACCATGGAAAACTTGCGGCGGCGCAGCTCCCGCAGCCGCCCCGCGTCCGCGTCACGGATGTCCTCGCCCTCGAAGACGATCTCACCCGCGGTCGGCTCGATCAGCCGGGTCAGACATCGCACCAGCGTGGACTTGCCGGAACCCGACAGGCCCATCACGACGAACACCTCGCCGGGCGAGACCTCGAAGTTCACATCCCGTACCGCGGCGGTGTTCCCGGTACGGTCCATCAGCTCGCGCCGGCTGAGCCCGCACAGCTCCTCGGACTCCGGTACCTGCTCGGCCTTCGGCCCGAACACCTTCCACAGATTGCGCACGGATATGACCGGCGCGCCATCCGAATCCTGGGTCGTGCCGCTCCGCTGCGGCACCTCGGTCTTGGTTGGGGTCACGATCGACCTTTCTTCGGCGTTCAGCCGCGGAACCAGTACTGCGGCCGGGGTCGGAAGTTCTGCCAGATGTACTCGGGCTCCGCCGGAATGCGTTGCGCATCATGCACCCAATTGCTTGTGGTGGAACACCTTGGCGAATGCGCAGACACACGTCAAGGGGGTGACGGATGACCATTAGCTCATCAAATTGCACAAAACCCGCGTCGGTCGCGGGTTGTCGTATACGACCTCCGGTGCACATGCGAGCAGGGCCGACCCAGCTCGTCAGCCTGCACAGTACCGGCAGCGTCACCTCGAAAGCCCCGGCGAACGGGTCCACACCGCCCGCCGAGGACTGAAACGTCGTCCACACCGGCTCCACACGGAGCCGGTCTCCCGATGTCTATCCCGTCTGCTTTTGTGCGTCGCGATGGCGGTAATACGCGGCCTTGGACGGGGCCAGTGGCTCCTTGCCGAGGATCAGGTCGGCGGCCTTCTCGGCGATCATCATCACCGGCGCGTAGATATTGCCGTTCGTGACATAGGGCATAACGGAGGCGTCCACCACGCGCAGGCCCTCCACGCCGTGCACCCGCATGCTGGCCGGGTCGACGACGGCCATCTCGTCGGTGCCCATCTTGCAGGTACAGGACGGATGCAGGGCGGTCTCACCCTCCTTCGCCACCCAGGCGAGGATCTCCTCGTCCGACTCCACCGCAGGACCGGGCGAGATCTCCCCGCCGTTATAGGGGGCCATCGCGGGCTGATTGAGCAGCCTGCGCGCCACGCGGATCGCCTCGATCCATTCGCGGCGGTCCTGCTCGGTGGACAGGTAATTGAAGCGCAGCGCCGGACGCTCGCGCGGATCCCTGCTCTTGATCTTCACCGAGCCGAGGGCATCGGAGTACATCGGACCCACATGTACCTGGTAGCCGTGACCGCCCGAGGGCGAGGAGCCGTCGTAGCGGACCGCGACGGGAAGGAAGTGGAACATCAGGTTGGGGTAGTCCACGTCCTGGTTGCTGCGGGCGAAGCCGCCGGCCTCGAAGTGGTTGGTGGCGGCCGGCCCCTTACGGAAGAGCCACTGCAGCCCGATGAACGGGGCGCGCCACTTCGCCATGTACGGCTGCATCGACACCGGCTGCTTGCAGGCGTACTGGATGTAGACCTCCAGATGGTCCTGCATGTTCTCGCCGACCCCCGGCAGATCCTGCACCACATCAATACCGAGATCCCCGAGTTCCTCGGCGTTGCCGACACCGGAAAGCTGGAGCAGCTGCGGGGAGTTGATCGCACCGCCGCACAGGATGACCTCCCCGGCACGCACCTGCTGCACGGCACCCCGGCCGCGCCGGTACTCCACACCCACGGCCCGCTTGCCCTCGAACAGCACGCGGGTGACCAGCGCGCGGGTGGTGACCGTGAGGTTGGGCCGCTTCATCGCCGGCTTGAGGTACGCCTTCGAGGCCGACAGCCGACGCCCGCGATGGACGTTGCGGTCGAACTTGGCGAAACCCTCCTGCCGGTAGCCGTTGACGTCGTCCGTGGGCGCGTAACCCGCCTCCTCGGTGGACTTGAGGAACGCACCGAACAGCGGATTGGTCGCCGGGCCGCGTTCCAGCACGAGGGGACCGTCGTGACCGCGGAACTCATCATCCGCATCGGCGGCAAGGCAGTTCTCCATCCGCCGGAAGTACGGCAGACAGTGCGCGTAGTCCCAGCTCTCCATCCCGGCATCGGCCGCCCAGCGCTCGTAGTCCATGGGATTGCCGCGCTGGAAGATCATGCCGTTGATGCTGCTGGAGCCGCCCAGCACCTTGCCGCGTGCGTGGTAGACGCGTCTGCCGCCCATGTGGGGTTCGGGCTCGGACTCGTACTTCCAGTCGTAGAAGCGGCTGCCGATCGGGTAGGTCAGCGCCGCGGGCATGTGGATGAAGACGTCCCACGGGTAGTCGGACCGGCCGGCCTCCAGCACCAGCACCCGGTTCGCCGGATCCGCGGAGAGTCTGTTCGCCAGTGCGCTGCCGGCCGAGCCACCGCCGACGATCACGAAGTCGTACTGAAGGGGAGCCATGGTGCCTCGTCTCGCTCGCGCCATAGATACGCGAGCATGCTAGCCACGGTATCGCTATACGCACCAGGTTGCGTGCAGCGCAACCTGCAAAGACTTCGTTTCGCCGCCGTTACTTGAAGTAGCGTTGTTTACTCTGGGTATAGTTGCGTTGTGAGCAACTACAACATTGATACCGGAACCTCAAATTCACATGCTGGCGGAGTGCAGTCGGTCGACCGTGCCATCAGCGTCCTAGAGATCCTGGCTCGCCGCGGCGAGACAGGTGTCAGCGAGGTGGCGGCCGAGATCGATGTTCACAAGTCCACCGCGTTCCGCCTGCTCGGCGCCCTGGAGGCGCGCGGCCTGGTGGAACAGGCGGGCGAGCGCGGCAAGTACCGTCTGGGCTTCGGCATCGTACGGCTGGCCGGTGCGGTCACGGGACGCATCGACATCACCCAACAGGGCCGCCCGGTCTGCGAGGACCTCGCCGAGGAGATCGGAGAGACCGTCAATATCGCGGTGCGGCAGGAGCATTACGCGGTCAACCTCTACCAGGTGCGCGGCCCGGGAGCCGTCACCGCACAGAACTGGGTCGGCCAACTGACCCCGCTGCACGCCACGTCGAGCGGCAAGATCCTGCTGGCTTACCTCCCCGCCAAGGAACGCGCCGCGATACTGGCCACCTCCGGCATGAAGAAGGTCACCCAGCACACCATGACCGCGAAGACGAAGCTCGAGAAGAACCTCGTCGACGTCCGGGAGAGTGGCTACGCCTGGGCCCTGGAGGAGTTGGAGCTCGGCCTCCACGCCTTGGCCGCTCCGATCCGCAACCGGGACGGAGAGGTCGTCGCGGCGCTGAGCGCCTCCGGGCCGGCGTACCGGCTCAGCAAGGAGCGCCTGCACGAGCTCGCTCCCGTGCTGATGAAGGGCGCGGAGGAGATCAGTCACCGCATGGGGTACTTGGGCTGAGCGGCCCGTACACCACCGAAGCGCCCTATGGCCACACAGCCGTCGCTACTGCGACTGCTGTGTCCCCAGGCGCTCGTGCACCCAGTCGTGGAAGGCACCGATGTGGTGTTCGCTGGGTACCAGCACGCCCCCCTTGGCGTACAGCCGGGAGTTCATCCCGGGCTGGGTGCGCTCGCAGGCGTCGAAGTCCTGCTGGTTGACGCGGTCGAAGAGCTCCACGGACCGGCTGACGTCCTTGCCGCTCTCGACGACATGGGGGAGATAGAGCCAGTCACATTCGACGATCGTGCGGTCGACGGCCACCGGGTACATGCGGTGGAAGATCACGTGGTCGGGTACGAGGTTGATGAAGACCTGCGGCCTGACGGTGATCGCGTAGTAGCGGCGGTCCTGGTCCTCGGCGACGCCCGGGATGCGGTCCAGGCCCTCGCCGCCGTCGACGGTGAAGCCCTGGACTTCCGTACCGAACTCGGCGCCGTGACCGACGTAGTACTGGGCGGCGAAGCCGTCGGCGAACTCGGGGAGCACCTCGGTGAGTTCGGGGTGGATCGTGGCGCAGTGGTAGCACTCCATGAAGTTCTCGATGATGAGCTTCCAGTTGGCCTTCACGTCGTACACGATCCGCTTGCCGACCGAGAGGGCCGCGATGTCGTAGCGCTCGATCGCCTCGGCGTCGCCGAGGCGGCTGACGACATCGCCGATGACGTCCTCCTCGAAGGAGGGCGGGTTCTCCGACAGGCAGACCCAGACGTAGCCGAGCCATTCGCGGACGGCGACGCTCACCAGGCCGTACTCGGAGCGGCCGACGTCGGGCATCTTGGTGAGGTTGGGTGCCGCGACGAGCTTGCCGTCCAGGCCGTAGGTCCAGGCGTGGTACGGGCACTGGAAGGCCCGCTTGACCTCGCCGCTCTCCTCCGTACAGAGCCTCGCTCCGCGGTGCCGGCAGACGTTGAAGTAGGCCCGGACGGAGTTGTCTCTGGCGCGGGTGACCAGGATGCTCTCGCGACCCACGTCGACGGTGCGGAAGGCGCCGGGCTTCGCCAGGTCGGATGAGCGCACGGCGCAGAACCACATGGTCTCGAAGATGTGCTCCTGCTCCTGGCCGAAGACCTCGGGGTCGGTGTACGAGGAGCCGGGGAGGGTGGCGATCAGGCTGTTGGGCAGGCTGGTCGAGGTCACGCTGCACTCCTCGGGAAACGTCGTGGATCGGTCATTCACGCGCCGGGAAGAGCGACTCCGGACGGCGTTGTGTATGGAGCAACGCTGCGTGCCATGTGAAACCGCAGCATGGGATGCCTCAGAGGCGGTGTCAAGAGGTCGTACGGGCGAGCTGCTTGCGCCAGCGAGTGAACAGCCGCGGCTGGTTCATCCCGAGCGCGGCGACCGGCTCACCGGCACGCCGGTAGACGGCCAGGACGTTGCGGTCGTCCGCCGCGCCCTCCTCGATCGTCACGCTGTCGGCGCCGGCCGCATGCCCGGCGAACTGGATCTTCACGCCGTACTGGTCCGACCAGAAGTACGGCGGCCGGGGCACGCCCGGTTCCGTCGCGCCCCAGGCCAGGAGCGTCGCGATGGCCGCGTCGGGGCGTTCCCGCGCACCGGTCCAGTGCTCGACGCGGCGATGGGCGCCCGCACGGGGGTCGTACCAGTTGGCGCAGTCGCCGACCGCGACCACACCGGCCAGGCTGGTGCGGCCGTCCGCACCGCACTTGACGCCGTTGTCGAGCTCGACGCCGGATCCTTCCAGCCACTCCACGCACGGCCGTGCGCCCACACCGACCACGACGATGTCGGCGGGGACGCTGCGCCCGTCCTCGAGCAGAACGGCGTCCACCCGGCGCTCCCCGCTCAGCCCCTTGACGCCCACGCCGCACAACAGCCGTACGCCGTGGTCCGCGTGGAGCGCGGAGACGATGGCACCCATGGTCTCGCCGAGCGGTCCGGCGAGCGGTGTCGGGGCCACTTCGACCACCGTCACGTCGAGCCCGAGGGCGTAGGCGGTGGAGGCGACCTCGGCACCGACGAATCCGCCGCCGATCACCACAAGGCGTCCGCCGCCGGCCAGTTCCTCCCGTAGCGAGCGGGCGTCGTCCAGGGTGCGCAGGACGTGTACTCCGGCCAGGCCCTCGGAGCCGGGCAGGGTGCGCGCGGCGGCGCCGGTCGCGACGACGATGCCGTCGGCGCGGACCTCACGCCCGTCGGCGAGCCTGACGGCACGGTCCGTACGGTCGAGTCCGGTGGCGCGGGCGCCGAGCAGCCACTCGGCCCCCAGGTCCTCGTCGTCCATCTCCAGCACGAGATCCGCTTCGCCCATGGTTCCGGCCAGGAACTCCTTGGACAGGGGCGGCCTGTCGTACGGGCGGTGGAGTTCATCCCCGATGACCACCAGCCGCCCGTCGTAGCCCTGCTTCCGCAGTGAGCGCGCCGCCGAAAGACCGGCCAGCGAGGCGCCCACCACGGCAACCGTCCTCACGCGAGGGTTCCCGCGAGCTTGCGGGCGACGCAGTGCGGCAGGTTGGGGGCGACCGTGGACAGCTTCACGTAGACCATGCCGTTGTCGACGACGACCTCGTGGGTGCGGACGGGGAGCTTGGCCGGCGGGGCGTCGACCTCACCGGTCTTCAGGTTGAACTTCGAGGCGTGCAGGGGGCATTCCACCCAGCAGTCCTCCACCCAGCCGTCGGCAAGCGAGGCGTCCTGGTGGGTGCACGTGTCGTCGATGGCGAAAAGCTCGCCGTCCTCGGTGTGGAACACCGTGACGGGCGGGTCGATCTCGAGCCGGAAAGCCTCTCCTCGCGGGAGATCCGCCAGAGGGCACGCGGGAATCATCATGACCACCTCGGGTGCGTATAGCGAAACGGATTGCGGTTAGCGCAACCTCAGTTTGGGGTCGGCCCAGAACCGCTGTCAAGGCATTCAGGAGGCCCGTTCCGGCACAGATTGGTGTCGCCCATCACGCAACTGGTGTCGCCATAAGAAACAAGCCAGTCGAGGGGCAGTGAGGGCGAGTGACGCGGAATCAGGCCTTCGACCTGCCCAAAGGGGGCATCCAGCCGTCGGATGCCCGTTCGCGATCGCGGGACGAACGCACGCACGCCCGCCTCGGCGACGTTCATGGCCGAGAGCGGGCGTGCGCTGCGCTACGAGCGGGGGTCAGAACCCGCGGTCGATCCACTCCTGAAGGTGCGGGGCCTCGGCGGCGATGGTGGTCGTGTCCCCGTGGCCGGTGTGTACGACGGTGGTGTCGGGCAGAGGCAGCAGCCGGTACCGGATGGAATCGACGATGGTCGGGAAGTCGCTGTACGACCTCCCCGTCGCCCCCGGGCCGCCCGCGAAGAGGGTGTCACCGCTGAAGAGGGCCTTCAGGGCAGGCGCGTACAGGCAGACCGCACCCGGGGCATGGCCGGGGGTGTGCAGCACGGTCAGTTCGACACCGGCCACGGCGAGGAGCTGGCCGTGGGACAGCCCGCCGTCGGGCGTCCGGTCCGGGTGGGTCTGCTTCCACAGCTGCAGGTCGTCGTCGTGGAGCAGGATCGGGGCGCCGGTGCGGTCCGCGAGTTCGGGTGCGGCGTCGATGTGGTCGTTGTGGGCGTGGGTGCACACGATGGCGCGAAGGGTGCGCTCACCGAGGGCTTCGGCGATCGCCTCGGCGTCGTGTGCGGCATCGATGACGACGGCCTCGGTGTCGTCGCCGATGATCCATACGTTGTTGTCGACATCCCAGGTGCCGCCGTCGAGCGTGAACTGGCCCGAGGTGACGAGATGCTCGATGCGGACGCCGGCGGTCACAGGACCACCACCGAGCGCAGTACGTCGCCGCCGTGCATCCGCTCGAAGGCCTTCTCGATGTCGTCGAGCGCGATGGTCTCCGTGACGAAGGCGTCCAGGTCCAGACGGCCCTGCAGATAGAGGTCGATGAGCATCGGGAAGTCCCGGCTCGGCAGGCAGTCGCCGTACCAGGAGGACTTCAGCGCGCCACCCCTGCCGAAGACGTCCAGCAGCGGCAGCTCCAGCTTCATCTCCGGGGTCGGCACACCGACGAGTACGACCGTGCCCGCCAGGTCGCGGGCGTAGAACGCCTGCTTGTACGTCTCGGGGCGGCCCACCGCCTCGATGACCACGTCGGCGCCGAAGCCGCCGGTCAGCTCGCGGATCGCCTCGACGGGGTCGGTGCCCTTTGCGTTGACGGTGTGGGTCGCACCCAGCTTCTCGGCGGTGTTCAGCTTGAGGTCGTCGATGTCCACCGCGATGATCTTCGCCGCGCCCGCCAGGTTCGACCCGACGACCGCCGCGGCTCCGACGCCGCCACAGCCGATGACCGCGACGCTGTCACCGCGTCCGACGTTGCCGGTGTTGATGGCCGCGCCGATGCCCGCCATCACGCCGCACCCCAGCAGACCGGCGGCGGCCGCCGACGCGGCCCGGTCCACCTTCGTGCACTGCCCCGCCGCCACCAGCGTCTTCTCCGCGAACGCGCCGATGCCCAGCGCGGGCGACAGCTCCGTGCCATCGGCCAGGGTCATCTTCTGCTTCGCGTTGTGGGTGCTGAAGCAGTACCAGGGCCGTCCGCGCTGGCAGGCCCGGCAATTCCCGCACACCGCACGCCAGTTGAGGATGACGAAGTCACCCGGGGCGACGTCGGTGACGTCCTCCCCCACCGACTCCACGACACCCGCGGCCTCGTGGCCCAGCAGGAAGGGGAACTCGTCGTTGATACCGCCCTCGCGATAGTGCAGATCGGTGTGACAGACCCCGCAGGCCTCGATCTTCACCAGCGCCTCTCCCGGACCCGGATCGGGCACGTTGATCGTTTCCAGGCTGACGGGGGCGCCCTTCCCCCGCGCGACGACAGCACGGACCTGGTGAGTCATGGCCACTCCTCGGGTGATACGGATTCGTGTTGCCCATTACGGCACACACTTCATGTCCCGCAACACAGCATCGTGGAGTGCCGACCGGGGGGTCAAGGATCTGGGCACCGTGACTGGCACGCCGTCGCTGTGCCAAAGGTCCAGGCCTGGCTCGATGAGAAGAGGTCGGGTGCCGGGAGTGCGTCGCCTACGCCCTGTCCGGCGCCCGTCACTCCTCGGTCGCCGCGTCGCAGGTGACTTCGTCGCGGGGTACGTACCGCGTCTTGAAGGTCTCCCGGTCGACTTCCCTGCCGCCCTCCTTGAAGACCCGGTCGACGGCGACGTCGAAGCCTTCGAGCGGGGTCTGCGGCACGCACTTCTCTCCGGCTGCACCCTCGCGGGTTCCCGGCTCCTTCACACTGGTGCGCGGGCCCTTGACCGCTTCCACCGCGTCGTACTTCTTCGTGCCGAGGAAAGTGATCGTGACGGAGGTGTCCGTGGCCTGCGCGTCGATGTAGAGGGCGTTGCCCGAGTCGTTCCTGAACTTCAGGTCGAGACTGCCCCAGGCCACCGTCGCCTCCCTGCCCTCCGGGTAGCGCTCGATGTAGAACGAGTGGGCCCCGTACTCCACCGGCTTCACGCCGGCGAAGAAGACAGCGTTGAAGAGCGTCGTGGCCACCGTGGAGACGCCGCCTCCGGCAGCCTTCTCGAACTGGTTGTTGTTGATGATGATGCCTTCCACGAACCCGTTGGCCTTGGTCCGCTCGCCCACGGTGCCGTTCAGGCTCCAGGTCTCGCCGGGCAGTACGACCGACCCGTCGATCAGCTCCGCCGCACGGCCGATGTTCGTGACGCGGTAGGGAACCGGCTCGAAGTCGACCGTGAACGACGACATCTTCTCCTTGATGCCCAGGCGGCCGACGTTGTCGCGGGTCAGCTCGGGCTGTATCTCCTTGGTGGCCACCGCCCCGCTGCGGGCCGCCCCGGACTTCGTCAGCAGCGGCAGTACGGCCTTGTGAAACGCCTCGGCCGTGACCTCCTGCCCGGCCTTGCCGTCCGAGGCCACCACCACTCCCCCGCCCTCCGGGCGCAGCCTCGCGTTGACCGGCTCGCCGGTGGCCCGCGCGAGCGGAGTCGCCAGCGCCGGATCGGCCATGAGCCCCTTGCCGTCCAGTGCGGGTGCCAGCCGCTTCTGCCCGTCCGGCCTCATGGTGAGGTGCTTGCCGAGCGTCGCCGGGCTGATCTCGATGTCCCGGTCGCCCACGGTGAGCGTGACCGGCGCCGACATCGCGGGGTCGGCGAATTCCTTCATCGCGCGGTTCACTTCCGCCGTACCGACCTGGGGTTCGGCCGTACGGACCGGCAGCCGCACCGGCTCGTTCCCCAGTCCCGGGACCGCTGACACCACGGCCTCGACCGCGCCGTCCACGTCCAGGGACCGCCCGGTGACCGGCCGCGTCTGCACCGGCTCACCCGCACGGAAGGTGACGCCGCCCTCCCGCGCCTTCCGGTCGTACGCCTTCGCCTTCTCGGCGAGTGACGCGCGGACTCTCTCCTCGTCCACTCGGATCACCGGCTCGACCTCGCGGTCATCACTCGCGAACAGGCGGCCGATCACAGTGAACGGGTCGGACCCCACCTGCGCTGCACGGGCGACCGTCTCCTCGCTGTCCAACGAGACACCGGACATGCGGACGGTGCCGGCACTGTCGCCGAGGCGCACCTTCACCGGTTTCGACCAGGTCCCGCCCAGGCTGCCGTCCAGCTTCTCCCGCGCCTCCGAGCGGCTCACCCCTCCGATGTCCACACCGCGCACCCGGGTCCCCTCGGGGACGTCGTCACCGGAGACCAGCAGGCCCACCAGATACAGCCCGCCGAAACCAACACCCACCGCCCCCGCCACGAGCACGACACGACGGCCTATTCGGCGACGACTGGCCAAGTCGGTGCCGTCGGATATGTCGAGAAGGGACAAGCGGCTCACTGGATTCTCCTCGCTGCGACTGTCGCGTTGGCGCGGGCAAAGCCGCACCGGGGCCGCTCGCCAGGCGATGATAGGGAGAAGTCCGTGGTGGCGCCGTTAGGTCCGTCACTGGCACGGGGTGCCCGGGCTGGGCTCCCCCGTGGCGCGACCGGCAGGATTCGGCGCCCCCTGTGCGCAGGGCGACCGGCCGACCTCAGCGCCCCACGCCCGCGCCCGCGCGTGCGGGAACCTCGTCGAGGGCGGTCCGGCCGTCCGCCCGGCTCCGGACCAGTGGTCGATGAATCGGCCCTGTGCCCTGGGACAGGGGCAGGCCCGCACCCTGGTTGGCGCAGGCGATGATCTCCGCGACGGGACCGGAGTGTTGGGCGCCAGGGTTCATGCCCGCCAGCCCGGCAACCGGATCACCCAATCCACGGGATTTCGGGAGGGCCGCGGATCGACTCGGGATGGCGCAGCCACCGCTGTCGAGGGCGATCGGCAGGCTAGAACGCAGAATGGGGATCCGATTGTTCGAGCGCACCAGTCGTCGTGTCGATCTCACGGCGGCCGGCGCCGCTTTTCTGGCCGAGACCCGGCAGGTGCTGACCGCATTGGATGCCGCGGTGTTGCGCGCTCAGCGCAGCGGCCGCCCTCACCGGCTGGTGGTGGCCGCACGGCAGGGCACCGGATCCGGACTCCTGGCGGACGTGTTGCGCGCCTATCGACGTCAGCACGGTGCGGCCGACGTCGAGGTCGTGTTCACCCGGGACCCGGCCGACCTGGTGCGCAACGGTTCCGCGGACATCGCACTGACCTGTGACCGCAGCGGTCTCGACGGACTGGAACGCTGCGAACTGGCCCAGGTGGAAACGGTCGCGTTGGTACCCCAGGATCACTACCTCGCGGCAGAACCGGTCATCTCGGTTGCCGACGTCCCAAGAGACAGGCTTCTCCGTCCACTACTGCCAGAAGGCACGCCGGAGGTCATGCTCGGCGACCTCATCGACCAAGTCGCGATGGGCGAACTGATCGTCATGGTGGGGGCGGCCGCGGCCGACCGGATCGGATCCGCCGTCACAGCGGTTCCTGTTGTCGACGCACCGCCGACACAACTGGCGCTGACATGGCGCCAGAATGTCCCGGCCGCGACGCGTGACGCGTTCGTACGTACTGCAAAAAACGTCGCGTCCGGGCACCTGTTTCCCTCAGTCCCAGGGGCCTAGCTGGGTAAGCCTCGTCGAGCCAGGACCCGACGTTGGGAGTGTCCGTGGTTCCCGGCGACAGCGCGTTGACCCGGATGTTCCGGCCCTTGAGCTCGTTCGCCCAGGTCCGGGCGAACGAGCGGACAGCGGCTTTCGACGCGTTGTAGACGCTCATACCTGACGTTCCGACGCGCCCTGACACCGAGGCGACCAGCACGATCGATCCGCCATCGTTGAGCAACGGAAGCGCCTTGCTGACCGTATGCATCGCGCTTCTGACGTTGATGTTGAAGACACTGTCGAAGTGTTCGTCCGTGACGTCTTCGAGTCTGGCGATTTCGGCGGTCCCGGCGTTCGCGACCACCACGTCGACCCGGCGGCCGTCGTTGCGCACGGCGTCGTACAGCCGGTCGAGGTCCGCCGGGTTCGAGGCATCTCCCTGGACGGCGATCGCACCCGTCTTCGTCGCGGCGGCTTCCAACTCCTGCTTCCTGCGGCCGGTCACGTAGACCACCGCGCCCTCTTCGATGAATCGCTGCGCCGTGGCGAGACCGATACCTGAACTGCCGCCGGTGATGACCGCGACCTTGTTGTCGAGCTTACTCATGGCATCGAGTCCAACACCGCTCACCTGCGAGAACAATGACAGTTCCGGTATGCGGCGGTACCCGGACGGTATCGATCGAGGTGCCGTCCAGCACCTCGGTGCCGACCGAGATGGCGTCGGGGGCACCGCCGAGGTGGCGCCGCCCGGACTATCGGCACGGCCACGCCCCGCCGCCCGATACGCCTGCCTCCATGACGCTTCTGCGAAAGGACTTCCCAATCGTGATGTCAAGCCGCTGCTGTGACGGGAGGTGAACCTTGGTAGCACTGTCCGTCACGGATCATGGCCCACAGGACGTTGAGGCGTCGGCGAGCGAGGGCGAGCAGGGCCTG
>NZ_JAAKZX010000113.1 GCF_011045025.1 Streptomyces ureilyticus | reverse complement strand
TTCCTGAGCCTCCGCGGCAACGGCTTGAGGGCAGTGGCAACGCAACGCGCCACTGCCCTCAGTCATCTGGGGCAGCGGAGTCTACGAGTTCGGCGGATTCTGCGGATTCTGCGGCGAGGGCTTCCGAGGCTGGGATCTCCGCTACGGAGGCACCGACCGAGGCGTCCGCCCAGGAGCCGGCGAAGGAGGCCGACAAGGCGGCTCCGGCCACGCCTGCCGACCTGGCCAAGAGGGTGGCGTCCAAGTGAGTACGGCGCCGCAGCTCGTCGTCCACCACGACAAGGAACTGATGGCCCAGGCCGCCGCGGCCCGGCTCATCACGAAAATCGTGGACGCGCAGGCCTCCCGGGGCTATGCCTCGGTGGTGCTCACGGGCGGGCGCAACGGCAACGGCCTCCTCGCGGCGCTGAGTTCGGCCCCCGCGCGGGATGCCATCGACTGGGGCCGCCTGGACCTGTGGTGGGGTGACGAGCGGTTCCTGCCCGAGGGCGACCCGGAGCGCAATGTCACCCAGGCCCGCGAGGCGCTCCTCGACTCGGTACCGCTGGATCCGCACCGCGTGCACGCCATGCCCGCGTCGGACGGCCCGTACGGCAAGGACGCCGACGCGGCGGCAGGGGCGTACGCCGCCGAGCTGGCCAAGGCCTCGGGCCCCGAGAACCATGGCACCGTCCCCACCTTCGACGTCCTCATGCTGGGCGTCGGCCCGGACACCCACGTCGCGTCACTCTTCCCGGAGCTGCCCGCCGTACGGGAAACCGAGCGCATGGTGGTCGGCGTACACGGCGCGCCCAAGCCCCCGCCGACCCGCATCTCCCTGACCCTGCCCGCGATCCGGGCGGCTCGCGAGGTATGGCTCCTGGCCGCGGGCGAGGACAAGGCAAAGGCCGCGGCCATAGCCCTCTCGGGCGCGGGCGAGATCCAGGCCCCGGCGGCAGGCGCGTACGGCCGCTCCCGCACACTGTGGCTCCTGGACGCGCCAGCAGCCTCCCAGCTGCCTCGGTCGCTGTACCCACCCGCGTCGCCCTGAGCACCTGTGCCGCGTACGTCGTCGGCCCCGCCGGAAGATATCCGGCGGGCCGACGACTGGGCTGTGATAGCACGCGGCCACGACAGCGCCCCGTAAGGGTCGCGGGGCTGTGACATATGCGGCTCCGCCGCGGGGCGCGATCAGCCCAGGACTACCCGCAGCCCGCACTCAACCGCACCTTCTCGGCGCTACCCGCAGCCCCCGCACCCAGCGGGGCGCTCAGGCAGCAGCCACGCGGTAAACGCTGCCGTCCCGCTCACGCACGAGCAACCCGTTCTCCACGCAATAGCGCCGCAGCGCCGACGTATCGTCGTGCACGGTGCGGAACGCCGCGTTGACCTCGGCCTCGGAGTAGCCGCGCTCGCTCTCGAAGAGCGTGCCCGTCAGATGGGCAAGCAGCTCACGCCGTACGGCCGGCCGCACCGGAATCGCGGTAAGCCGCCCCTGCGCGAAGAACCCCACGAGCCGACGCGGAACCCCGGGATGCGCCTCCTCCACGGACCGGGCGCGCCGGAACACGGCGGGATCGGCCCGCAAGGAGCCGTCAGCCATCCGCTCGACAAGCCCCGCGGCGATCAGCCGCCCCAGGTGCTTGCGCACCACGGCGGAGTCCTGCTCGCCCGGCGGCAGTTGGTCCAGCACGATGCGGGCATACAGCCGCTGGCGTTCGGGATCCGCGAGTGCGGCAAGCAGCTGGTCCATGACGTCCTCCCGGCAGGTGACAGCGCCGGAGCAGTGTCACCCGCCGGGCGGCGGCCGCGCATCCGATTAACGGAACCGCGGCCCAAGGCCCCGGCCCGAGCCACCCTGGCTCAACGCCCGCGCATCTCCCGGTACTTGGCGACCAACGCCTTCGTCGACTCGTCAAGCCCCGGCACATCCGCCCCCTCGGTCAGCGCCGGCTCGACGCGCTTGGCGAGCACCTTGCCGAGCTCGACACCCCACTGGTCGAAGGAGTCGATGTTCCAGACGGCGCCCTGCACGAACACCTTGTGCTCGTAGAGCGCGATCAACTGACCGAGCACCGAAGGTGTGAGCTCGCGCGCGAGGATCGTGGTCGTCGGATGGTTGCCCTGGAAGGTCTTGTGCGTCACCAGCTCCTCGGGCACCCCCTCCGCACGCACCTCGTCCGGCGTCTTCCCGAAGGCCAGCGCCTGCGTCTGCGCGAAGAAGTTGGCCATCAGCAGGTCGTGCTGACCGACGAGCCCCGGCAGCAGATCCGCGACCGGCTCGGCGAAGGCGATGAAGTCGGCCGGGATCAACTTCGTGCCCTGGTGGATGAGTTGGTAGTACGCGTGCTGCCCGTTGGTCCCCGGCGTGCCCCACACGACGGGCCCGGTCTGCCACTCCACGGGTTCGCCGTCCCGCCCCACGGACTTGCCGTTGGACTCCATGTCCAGCTGCTGCAGGTACGCCGTGAACTTGGACAGGTAGTGCGAGTACGGCAGCACCGCGTGCGACTGCGCGTCATGGAAGTTGCCGTACCAGATGCCCAACAGGCCGAGCAGCAGCGGCACGTTGGACTCGGCGGGCGCGGTACGGAAGTGCTCGTCGACCAGCCGGAAACCGTCCAGCATCTCGCGGAACCGGTCAGGTCCGATCGCGATCATCAGCGAAAGCCCGATCGCCGAGTCGTACGAGTACCGGCCGCCGACCCAGTCCCAGAACTCGAACATGTTGGCCGTGTCGATGCCGAAGTCCGCCACCTTCTCGGCGTTCGTCGACAAAGCCACAAAGTGCTTGGCGACGGCGTCCTGGTCCGCCTTCAGGCCGGTCAGCAGCCAGTTGCGCGCCGAGGTGGCGTTGGTGATCGTCTCGATGGTGGTGAAGGTCTTCGAGGCGATGATGAACAGCGTCTCGGCCGGGTCCAGGTCCCGTACCGCCTCGTGCAGATCGGCCCCGTCCACGTTCGACACGAAGCGGACGGTCAGCTCCCGGTCGGTGAAGGACCGCAGCACTTCGTACGCCATCGCCGGACCCAGATCCGAGCCGCCGATGCCGATGTTGACCACATTGCGGATGCGCTTGCCGGTATGCCCGGTCCACGCGCCCGAGCGGACGCGGCCGGCGAAGTCGGCCATCTTGTCGAGCACCGCGTGCACACCAGGCACGACGTTCTCGCCGTCGACCTCGATGACCGCGTCGCGCGTCGCGCGCAGCGCGGTGTGCAGCACGGCGCGGTCCTCGGTCGTGTTGATCTTCTCGCCGCGGAACATGGCATCCCGCAGCCCGAACACATCGGCCGCGGCGGCCAGTTCACGCAGCAGCCGCAGTGTCTCGTCGGTGACCAGATGCTTGGAGTAGTCGACGTGCAGATCGCCGACCTGGAGTGTGTATCCGGAGCCGCGCCCCGGGTCCGCGGCGAACAGCTCACGCAGCCGCACCTCGCTGAGTTCCTCGCGGTGCTTGGCCAGAGCGGTCCACTCGGGCTTCTGGTTGAGCCGGGTACGGCTGTCTGCGTTCATCTCGGACTTCAGCCCTCTTTCGTACTGTCTGCTGCGTACGTTGCCCCGCTGCCGGTCCCAACTTAACGGAGCAGGGCTTTATGCCACGCAACAGCTCCGGCCGCGTACCCATGGGTGCCCGGCCGGTTTCTCAAGTCCTAGATTTCGCCTCGCAGTTTGGCGAGCGCCTCGGCAAGGATCGCCTCGCCGTCCGCGTCGCTGCGCCGCTCCCGTACGTACGCCAGGTGCGTTTTGTACGGTTCGGTGCGCGGCGGGTCCGGCGGGTTGTCCCGGTCCTGTCCAGCCGGAAAGCCGCAGCGCGGGCAGTCCCAAGTTTCGGGAACCTGCGCGTCGCTGGCGAAGCTCGGCTGCGTCTCGTGCCCGTTGGAGCACCAGAAGGAGACACTCAGCCGCGGCGCGGACTCGCCGCGCTCGGCCTCGCCCATCGGCCCCGCCCCGACCCGGCTTCCTCGGATCGCGTTGCCACTTGCCACGGTTGTAACTCCCTGCGTAATGGTGCTGCGAAGCGAGTCGGCGTGATGCTTCGCTGCGAGCGCCTCAGTGTACGTAAGGGCCAACGCGCGTCCAGTGACTGGAGTTACACCCCCACCCAAAGACGCAAGCCCCATGATAGGCCGCGCTCGCGAGCGCGTACCGAACATGGGGCTTTATGCGAAAGATGCGCTGTCGTACCGACGTCAGCCGCTGGTCAGTTGGTGACCTTCATCAGGATGCCGAGCACGACAATGCACGCGGCCCACAACAGACCGACCACGACGGTGATGCGGTCGAGGTTGCGCTCGGCGACCGAGGAGCCGCCGACGGACGACTGCATGCCGCCACCGAACATGTCGGAGAGGCCGCCGCCCTTTCCCTTGTGCATCAGCACCAGCAGCATCAGCAACAGGCTGAAGACGATCAGGGCGATCGAGAACCCCATAACCACGGCTGGACCAACTTCCTCGGACTTGTACGGACGACGGGGGCCGGAGCTTCATAAGCGAAGCCGCCCGGCCCCCGCAAGGGTACGACGTATCGCCGCCAGCGCCTACTTACTGGTCACCGGACCGGCACTTACTGGTCGCGGAACCGGACGATCTTGACGAACTCGTCGGCGTCCAGCGAGGCACCGCCGATCAGGGCGCCGTCGATGTCGGGCTTCGCCATGATCTCGGCGACGTTCCCGGACTTCACGGAGCCGCCGTACTGGATGCGGACCTGGTCGGCCAGCTCCTGCGAATACAGCTCCGCGAGCTTGCCACGGATCGCCGCGCAGACCTCCTGGGCGTCGTCGGCGCCGCAGACCTTGCCGGTACCGATGGCCCAGACCGGCTCGTACGCGACCACGATGGACTCGACCTGCTCGGCCGGTACGTCCTTGAGGGCGCCCTCGACCTGGGCGAGCGTGTGCGTGACGTGGTTGCCCGCCTCGCGGACGTCCAGTTCCTCACCGACGCACAGGATCGGCGTGAGGCCGTGCTTGAAGGCGGCCTTGACCTTGGCGTTGCAGAGCTCATCGGTCTCGTTGTGGTACTGCCGGCGCTCGGAGTGGCCGACCGTCACGTAGGTGCACTTGAGCTTGGCCAGCATCGGGGCGGAGATCTCACCGGTGTAGGCACCGGAGTCGTGCGCCGAGACGTCCTGAGCGCCGTACTTGATCTTGAGCTTGTCGCCGTCGACCAGGGTCTGCACGGAGCGCAGGTCGGTGAAGGGCGCGAGGACGGCGACCTCGACGGCCTCGTAGTCCTTGTCGGCCAGGGCGAAGGCGAGCTTCTGGACGTGGGCGATGGCCTCGAGGTGGTTGAGGTTCATCTTCCAGTTGCCCGCCATCAGCGGCGTACGAGTGGTCATGCGCGGTCGTCCTCCAGTGCGGCGAGGCCGGGGAGCGTCTTGCCCTCGAGGTATTCGAGGGAGGCACCGCCACCGGTCGAAATGTGGCCAAATGCGGTCTCGTCGAAGCCCAGGATGCGAACCGCCGCGGCTGAGTCACCACCGCCGACGACCGTGAAGGCCGGGGAGTCGAGAAGGGCCTGGGCGACCGACTTGGTGCCCTCGGCGTAGTCGGGATGCTCGAAGACGCCCATGGGACCGTTCCAGAAGACGGTGGCGGCGTCGGCGAGCTTCGAGGCGTACAGCTTGCGGGACTCCGGACCGATGTCCAGGCCCATCTGGTCGGCCGGGATGGCGTCCGCGGCGACGGTGGTGGGATCGGCCGGGGCCTTGGTCTTCAGGTCCGGGAACTCGGACCCGACCAGTGCGTCGACGGGCAGGACCAGCTCGACACCAGACTTCTCGGCGCGCTCGATGTACTCGATGACGACCGGGATCTGGTCCTCCTGGAGGAGAGAGCTGCCGATCTCGTACCCCTTGGCCTTGAGGAAGGTGTACGCCATGCCACCGCCGATCAGCAGCCGGTCGGCCTTGCCCAGAAGCTGGTCGATGACGGCGAGCTTGTCGGAGACCTTGGCGCCGCCGAGCGCGACGACATAGGGGCGCTTGACGTCCTCGGTGAGCTTCTTCAGGACACCGACTTCGGTGGCGATGAGGTAGCCGGCGTAGTGCGGCAGGCGCGCCGGGAGGTCGTACACGGAGGCGTGCTTACGGTGCACCGCGCCGAAACCGTCGCCTACGTAGACATCGGCCAGGGCCGCCAGCTGGTCCGCGAACTCGCCGCGCTCGGCGTCGTCCTTCGACGTCTCACCGGCGTTGAAGCGCAGGTTCTCGATGACCGCGACCTGGCCGGGCTGCAGGCCGTTCACGGCGTCGTGGGCGGCGGGGCCGACGGTGTCCTGGGCGAACGCGACGGGCGCGCCGAGGAGTTCACCGAGCCGCTCGGCGGCGGCCAGCAGCGAGAACGCCGGGTCCGGGGCGCCCTTGGGGCGACCCAGATGCGAGGCGACGACCACCTTGGCGCCCGCTTCCGCAAGGGCCTTGACGGTGGGCAGGACGGCGCGGATGCGACCGTCGTCGGTGATACGGCCGTCGGCCAGCGGCACGTTCAGGTCGGCGCGCACGAAGACCCGCTTGCCGTCCACGCCTTCGGAGAGGAGTTCGTCGATCGTCTTCATAAGGGGACTCCTGGGAGCTCTTTTGTCCTGGAGGGCTGGTCGATCAGTACGTGACACAGGGCCCGGGCAGCGCGGCGGTGCGCTGCCCGGGCCCTGTGCTCACATCAACGTGCTTGCTCTGGGACTTAGAGCTGGCCGCCGACGAAGACCGTGAGGTCCACGAGGCGGTTGGAGTAGCCCCACTCGTTGTCGTACCAGCCGAGGATCTTCACCGACTTGCCCTCCTGGACCATGGTCAGGGAGGCGTCGAAGGTGCAGGAGGCCGGGTCGCCGACGATGTCCGAGGACACGATCTGGTCCTCGGTGTAGAACAGGAAGCCCTTGAGCTCGCCGTCGTCGGCGGCCTTCTTGAACGCGGCGTTGACCTCGTCCTTGGTGACCTCGCGCTGGAGCTCCACGACCAGGTCGGTGGCCGAGCCCGTCGGGACCGGGACGCGCATCGCGATGCCGTCGAGCTTGCC
This sequence comes from Streptomyces ureilyticus, assembly GCF_011045025.1. Classification (GTDB taxonomy): domain Bacteria; phylum Actinomycetota; class Actinomycetes; order Streptomycetales; family Streptomycetaceae; genus Streptomyces; species Streptomyces ureilyticus. Next base: position 24,086 of record NZ_JAAKZX010000113.1, on the reverse strand, counting down.
CTTGAGCTGCGGAAGGACCAGCGCGGTGGCCTTGGCGGCACCGGTGGTCGTCGGGATGATGTTCTCGGCGGCGGCACGGGCGCGGCGGAGGTCCGAGTGCGGGAAGTCCAGGATGCGCTGGTCGTTCGTGTACGCGTGCACCGTCGTCATCAGGCCCTTGACGATGCCGAAGTTCTCGTCGAGAACCTTGGCCATCGGGGCCACACAGTTGGTGGTGCAGGAAGCGTTCGAGATGACGTGGTGGTTGGCCGCGTCGTACTTGTCCTGGTTGACACCCATCACGATGGTGATGTCCTCGTTCTTGGCCGGAGCCGAGATGAGGACCTTCTTGGCGCCACCGGCGATGTGCTTCTCGGCGTCGGCCTTCTTCGTGAAGATGCCGGTCGACTCGATGACGATGTCGACGCCCAGCTCGCCCCAGGGGATGTCGGCGGGGTTGCGCTCGGAGAGGACCTTGATCGTCTTGCCGTCGACGGTGATGGTGTCCTCGGTGTGGGACACCTCGGCCTTCAGGCGGCCCAGGATGGTGTCGTACTTCAGCAGGTGAGCGGTGGTCGCGGTGTCACCCAGGTCGTTGACAGCCACGATCTCGATGTCTGCACCCTGCTCCAGCAGCGCGCGGAAGTAGTTACGACCGATGCGGCCAAAGCCGTTGATGCCTACGCGGATCGTCACGAACCGATCTCCTCGTTGGTACGCCAGCTCAGATGCCGGCGAGTTGTATGGGATGTCCCCGACCGCCTACGACCCTACCTCCCTGAGGCCCCCAGAGTGACATCCGAGGGCCCATACACGGCACCGCGGTCCGTACCCACCAGTAGGGGTACGGACCGCCCGGGCATCGAGGCCCGTAGGGGGCCGTAGAGAGTTGCGTCGGGGCCGTGCGGTCAGCCCACCAGATTGTCTGCCAGTTCCTCGGAGAGGGTGGACTCCGTCCCCGGGATGCCCAGGTCCTGGGCACGCTTGTCGGCCATGGCGAGCAGTCTGCGGATACGGCCCGCGACGGCGTCCTTGGTCAGCGGCGGGTCGGCGAGCGCGCCCAGCTCCTCCAGGGAGGCCTGCTTGTGCTCCATGCGCAGCCGTCCGGCGGCGGCGAGGTGCTCGGGTACCTCGTCACCGAGGATCTCCAGGGCGCGCTGCACACGGGCTCCGGCGGCGACGGCGGCGCGGGCGGAGCGGCGCAGGTTGGCGTCGTCGAAGTTGGCGAGACGGTTCGCGGTGGCGCGCACCTCGCGGCGCATCCGGCGTTCCTCCCAGGCCAGCACGGCCTCGTGGGCGCCGAGACGCGTCAGCAGGGCGCTGATCGCGTCACCGTCGCGGACGACCACCTTGTCCACGCCCCGCGCCTCACGGGCCTTGCTGGCGATCTGGAGCCGCCTGGCCGCGCCGACCAGCGCAAGCGCCGCCTCGGGTCCCGGGCAGGTCACCTCCAAGGAGGAGGAGCGGCCCGGCTCGGTCAGCGAGCCGTGCGCCAGAAACGCCCCGCGCCAGGCCGCTTCGGCATCACAGGTGGCGCCCGAGACCACTTGCGGGGGCAGCCCGCGGATCGGCCGGCCCCGGCCGTCGACCAGCCCGGTCTGACGGGCGAGCTGGTCGCCACCGGCAACCACACGGACGACATAGCGGGAGCCGCGGCGCAGGCCCCCGGGAGCCATCACGATCAGCTCGGAGCTGTGGCCGAAGATCTCCAGGACGTCCCGCTTGAGGCGGCGCGCCGCCATCGCGGTGTCCAGCTCCGCCTCGATCACGATGCGGCCGCTCACCAGGTGGAGGCCTCCGGCGAACCGCAGAAGGGAGGAGACCTCCGCCTTTCTGCAACAGGTCCGGGTGACGGGGAGCCGGGAGATCTCATCCTTCACCGCTGCCGTCATCGCCATGGGCCGATCCTTCCATGCATCCGAAAAATACGGTCGTACGCGGCGGCCAACAGCTCCGGGTCATGCCTCGGAGATCCGTCGGTGCGGGCCACCGGCGCCAGCTCGACCGCGGCCCCGAACCGCTGGGCGGCTTCGGTGAGTAAATCGCGGTCGGGCACGGCGGCCTCGTCGGCCAGTACCACGTCCAGGGCGAGTTTAGGGGCGTGTCGTCCCAAAACCTCCAAATGACGCTGCGGGGAGAAGCCCTCGGTTTCTCCCGGCTGCGCGGCGAGGTTCAGGGAGAGCACCCGGCGCGCCTTCGTCTCCGTAAGTGCGTCGAGCAGATCGGGCACAAGGAGATGCGGGATCACCGAGGAGAACCAGGAGCCGGGGCCGAGAACCACCCAGTCCGCGTCGAGGACCGCCGCGACGGCCTCGGGGACGGCGGGCGGGTCGTGCGGCACCAGGTGCACGGACTGCACCTCACCGGTCGTCAGGGCGACGGTGGCCTGGCCGCGCACCGTTTCGATGCCCTCGGGCCGCTCCGGATCGTGGCCCTTGACGAGGGCCTGGAGCTCCAGTGGCACGGCGGACATGGGCAGCACGCGTCCGTGCGCGCCTAGGAGTTTGCCGACCAGGTCGAGGGCCTGGACATGATCGCCGAGCTGCTCCCAGAGGGCGACGATCAGCAGATTGCCGACCGCGTGCTCGTGCAGTTCGCCCTGGGACTGGAAGCGGTGCTGGATGACGCGGGCCCAGGTCTGGCCCCAGTCGTCGTCGCCGCACAGCGCGGCGAGGGCCTTGCGCAGATCGCCGGGCGGGAGCACGCCCAGCTCGTCCCGGAGGCGGCCGCTCGAGCCCCCGTCGTCGGCGACCGTGACGACCGCGGTGAGGTCGCCGGTGATACGGCGCAGGGCGGCGAGCGAGGCGGACAGACCCATGCCGCCGCCGAGCGCGACGACCTTCGGCTGCGTGCCGCGGCGGCGCGGCTTGCCGCCGCGCGACTCGGCGGGCTTACCGCCCTGGCCTTCGGTGCCGACCCTGCGCAGCCTGCTCAGTCGCAGCGTACGACCCGTCATTCGCGGCCCATGTCCCGGTGGACGACGACCGTCTCCACTCCCTCGGACACCAGACGGGCGGCGAGCTTCTCCGACATCGCGACGGAGCGGTGCTTGCCTCCGGTGCAGCCGACGGCGATGGTCACATAGCGCTTGCCCTCGCGGCGGTAGCCGGCTTGGACGAGGCGGAGAAGCTCGGCGTACCGGTCGAGGAACTCCTTGGCTCCGGGCTGGTTGAAGACGTACGCCGCGACCTCCTCGTTGAGGCCGGTGTACTGGCGCAGCTCCGGGACCCAGTGCGGATTGGGCAGGAACCGCATGTCCACGACCAGGTCGGCGTCGACCGGCAGGCCGTACTTGAAGCCGAAGGACATCACGGTGGCCCGCAGCTCGGGCTCCTCCTCGCCGGCGAACTGGGCGTCCATCTTGGCGCGCAGCTCGTGCACGTTCAGGCTGGAGGTGTCGATCACCAGGTCGGCGTCGCCGCGCAGTTCGCGCAGCAGCTCGCGCTCGGCGGCGATGCCGTCGACGATGCGGCCGTCGCCCTGGAGGGGGTGCGGGCGGCGCACGGACTCGAAGCGGCGCACCAGGGCGTCGTCGGAGGACTCCAGGAAGACGATCCGCCGGGTGACGCTCTTGGCCTCCAGGTCGGCGAGGGAGTCGCGGAGGTTGTCGAAGAAGCGGCGGCCCCGTACGTCCACGACGACCGCGATCCTGGCGACATTGCCCTGGGAGCGGGCGCCGAGTTCCACCATGGTGGGGATCAGCGCGGGCGGGAGGTTGTCGACGACGAACCAGCCGAGGTCCTCCAGACACTTGGCGGCGGTCGACCGGCCCGCACCGGACATACCGGAGATGATCACCAGCTCGGGGATGGCCGCTTCAGGGACCCCGGCTGTTTCGATGCCCGTACTCACTTGCGCTCCGTCTTGCCGGCCCGCTTCGGGTGCTTGCTCCGCTTGCTCGCCGGCTTGTTCGCTCGCTTCGGACGGCGAGTGATCTTCGCTCGCCGCCTTCGGCGGTTTCTCGTGTTCCGCCGTGCGCCCGGCTTCCTGTTCGGCTGTGCGCTCGGTGTCCTGCTCGTCCTGCTCGTTCATGGTTCCTGCCCCCGTCGCTCGTTCGAGGATCCCGCGGACACGGGCTCCTGAGCGGAACCCACCGTCGTTTCGGGTGCCGCTTCTTCCTCGTCTTCCATGATCTCTCCAGTCGCCGTGTTCACGGCGGGTGCGGCCAGGGTCGCCTCGGCGAGAGCCACGGCGATCACCTCGGCCGTCTTGCGGCCTATGCCGGGGACCTCGCAGATCTGCTCGATGGTCGCGGATCGCAGTTTCTTCACCGAACCGAAGTGCTTGATCAGCGCCTGTTTACGCGTCTCGCCGAGGCCCGGCACGTCGTCCAGCGGGCTCACCCTGAAGCGCTTGGCCCGCTTGGTGCGCTGGTAGTTGATCGCGAAGCGGTGCGCTTCGTCGCGTACACGCTGAAGAAGATAGAGCCCTTCGCTGGTGCGCGGCAGCACCACCGGGTCGTCGTCGCCGGGCAGCCAGACCTCTTCGAGGCGCTTGGCGAGGCCACAGACGGCGATGTCGTCGATACCGAGCTCGTCCAGGGCCTTCTGGGCGGCAGCGACCTGAGGCTGTCCGCCGTCGACGACGACCAGCTGCGGCGGGTACGCGAACCGCTTGGGCCGGCCGTCCTCCTCGGTGAGTGTGTTCTCCCCGTCCGCCCACTCGCCGGTCTTCTCCTTCTCGGCGAGGTAACGCTTGAAGCGGCGGGTGATCACCTCGTGCATGGAGCGGACGTCGTCCTGCCCCGCGAAGCCCTTGATCTGGAAACGGCGGTACTCGCTCTTGCGCTGGAGGCCGTCCTCGAAGACCACCATGGAGGCCACCACGTCGTCCCCCTGGAGGTGCGAGATGTCGTAGCACTCGATCCGCAGGGGCGCGCTGTCCAGTTCGAGGGCCTCGGCGATCTCCTCCAGTGCGCGCGAGCGGGTCGTGAGGTCGGAGGCGCGCTTGGTCTTGTGCAGCCCGAGCGCCTGGAGCGCGTTGCGCTGCACCGTCTCCATGAGGGCCTTCTTGTCGCCTCGCTGCGGGATGCGCAACGAGACATTGGAGCCTCGGCGTGTGGTGAGCCACTCCTGGACGGGCTCGACGGGCTCGGGCAATGCCGGGACTAGCACCTCCTTGGGCACGGAGTCGCCGGTCTCCTCGCCGTACAACTGCTGGAGGGCGTGCTCGACGAGATCCCCGGTGGTGACGGCCTCCACCTTGTCCGTCACCCAGCCCCGCTGGCCGCGCACCCGTCCGCCCCGCACATGGAAGATCTGCACGGCGGCTTCCAGCTCGTCCTCGGCGACCGCCATCAGATCGGCGTCCGTCGCGTCGGCAAGCACGACCGCGCTCTTCTCCATGGCCTTCTTGAGGGCCTCGATGTCATCGCGGAGGCGGGCCGCCCGCTCGTACTCCATCTCCTCGGCCGCGTCCGTCATCTGCCGCTCCAGACGACGGATGTACGTCCCTGTGCGGCCGGCCATGAAGTCGCAGAACGCCTCGGCGAGTTCACGATGGTCCTCGGCGGAGATCCGCTCGACACAGGGGGCCGAGCACTTACCGATGTAGCCGAGCAGACAAGGGCGGCCGGTGCGCTCGGCGTTCTTGAAGACGCCGGCGGAGCAGGTGCGGACGGGGAAAACGCGCAGCAGGAGGTCCACGGTGTCGCGGATCGCCCACGCATGCCCGTACGGCCCGAAGTACCGTACGCCCTTGCGCTTCTGGCCGCGCATCACCTGCACGCGCGGGAACTGCTCGTTCATGGTGACTGCGAGGTACGGGTAGCTCTTGTCGTCGCGGTACTTGACGTTGAACCGGGGGTCGTACTCCTTGATCCAGGAGTACTCCAGCTGCAGCGCCTCGACCTCCGTGGACACCACCGTCCACTCCACCGACGCGGCCGTCGTCACCATGGTGCGCGTACGCGGATGGAGGCCCGCCAGGTCCTGGAAGTAGTTCGCCAGCCGCTGGCGCAGGCTCTTCGCCTTCCCGACGTAGATCACCCGGCGGTGCTCGTCACGGAACCTGTAGACCCCCGGCGAGTCGGGGATCTGCCCCGGCTTGGGGCGGTAGCTGGAGGGGTCGGCCATGTCTCACACCCTACTGGCGAGGTGTGACACCGCGACGGGCCTGTGGATGAAGCCTCGGCGCCCCTGTGGACAGGACTGCTGTGGCACTGAGAACGGGAGTTGCCGGAATTTTGACTGCTGGGCGCCAAGTGTTGTCCGGCCTTGATCAACACGCTTCAATGCGGGGTGACTTCACAGAAAGGGTCCTGCATGCGGCAGAGCAAACAGCACGCGGACGTCGCCACGGCCGAACTGGAGACCGCGCTGCAAGGCGGCCCCTTCCACGTCGCCCTGCGCGCCGCGATCGCCACCCGCGGACTGCCGCTGCAGCGCGTCCAGCATCATCTGTCGCGATACGGGGTCAAGGTCGGCGTAACGAGCCTGAGCTACTGGCAGCAGGGCGCCCGCCGCCCACAGCGCCCCGAGTCGCTACGGGCCGTACGCGCCCTGGAGGAGATACTCCAGCTGCCCGACGAGTCGCTCGTACGACTGCTCGCTCAGGCCGGGGAGCGCCCCGGTCAGGCACGCCCCGCGGCCCGTTCGTACCGCGCCCTGGTGGAGGCCTCCGGCGCCCTGGAGAAGCTGCTCGCCGAGTTGGGAGCGTCGCTCGACAGTGGACTGCACATGCTCGGCCAGCACGAGCGGGTGCGGATCGGCTCGCGCCGGGAGCTGTCGGGGCGCGACTCGCAGCACATCGTGCGCGCCCACAAGGACGGCATCGACCGCTATGTGGCCGTCCACCACGGCGACCCGGGATGCGCACCGGAGCGCATGACGGTGCACGCCCTGGAGAACTGCCGCACGGGACGGGTGCGTTGGCACCACGACACCGGGGTGCTCGTGTCGGAACTGCTCTTCGACACCCGGCTGCGGATCGGCGACACCTGCCTGTTCCGCTACGGCGTCGAGGACGGCACGGCCGGCGCGTCCAGGGAGTACGTCCGCGACTTCGGCTCCCCGGGCGGGCAGTACGCCTTGGAGGTGCGGTTCACCGAGGAGGCACTGCCCGTGCACTGCCACCGGTTCACTCAGCACTCGGCGGCGGCGCCGCGCAGCGGCCGTCAGGAACTGGCGCTCAGCGAGCGCCATCGGTCGGTGCACATGGTCGAGCCACGGGTGCGGTCGGGGATCGTGGGGATCGGGTGGGACTGGGAATGAGCGACTGAGGCGGCGCTGGGGCGCTGGGGCGCTGGGGCGCTGGGGCGCTGGCGGACGTAAACGCTTACGTAATCGCTTGCGCAAGCGTTTACGTCTGCCCATCCCATGGGGTACGGTCCCGTCCAAAGAGCGCCCGGCCGGTCGGCCGGGGCGAGGGTGGGAGGAGGAACCCCATGGCGACCATGGTCGACGTGGCCCGCAGCGCGGGCGTATCCGTCGCGACGGTCTCGCACGTCCTCAACAACACCCGCACCGTGCGGCCGACCACCCGCCAAGCAGTGCTCGACGCCATCGACGAGCTCGGCTACACGCCCAACTCGCTGGCGAGATCCCTGGTCACGGCGCGTACCCGGTCCATCGGGCTCGCGGTGTCGGCGATCAGCAATCCGTACTTCACGGAGATCCTGCAGGGAGTCGAGGCCGGGGCCCTGGAGCAGGGCTACAGCCTGCTGATCGCGGACCCTCACGACGATCCGGCGCACGAGCGCAAAGTGGTCCAACTGCTGCACGAGCGGCGGGTGGACGGCATGATCGTCGCGCCGTCGGTGCAGCCGGACGAGCTCATCGGCTACCTCGGGCGGCATGACGTACCGACGGTGTTCCTGGACCGGCTGGTCGACGAGGCCACGGCGCCCGGCTTCACCTTCGACCAGGTCTGCGCGGAGAACACCGAGCCCGTCAGGCAGCTGGTCACCCACCTCGCCGAGCTGGGCCACAAGAGGATCGGCCTGGTCGGCGGCCTGCCTGGGCTCAGCACAACGAGCGAGCGGATCTCGGGGTACCGGCACGGGCTCGCGTACGCGGGGCTCCCGTACGACGAACGTCTCGTGGTCTGTGGCAGCTCGGAGGCGGAGGGCGCCGAACGCGCGACCGGCGACCTGCTGTCCCTCCCGGCGCCGCCGACGGCACTCGTCACCGCGAACAACACCATGACCATCGGCGCACTGCGAGCCCTGCGCGAGCGGGGGATGTCCGTGCCCGACGATGTGGCCCTGTGCTGTTTCGACGACTTCTCCTGGGCGGACCTCTTCTCGCCCCGGCTCACCGCGATCTCCCAGCCCAGCAAGGACATCGGGGCCCAGGCCGTACGGCTGCTCCTGGAACGGCTGGCCTCTCCCGGCCGTCCGGGCCGTACGCTCCGGCTGCCCTCCGCCTTCGTTCACCGCACCTCGTGCGGCTGCCCCGAGAAAGGATCCGACTCGTGATCGTCGTCGCCGGTGAGGCCCTGATCGATCTGGTGCCGCAGGAGGCGGGCGCGCTCGCGGGACTGGATCCGCGCCGCGGCGGCGGCCCGTACAACACGGCGGTGGCGCTGGGCCGTCTCGGCTCGCCGGCCGCCTTCTGCTCACGGGTGTCGTCCGACGCCTTCGGCGAGGCCCTGCTCGACGGGCTGCGCGAGGCGAACGTCGACGTGGCGTCCGTGCAGCGGGGCACGGAGCCGACGACCCTCGCTGTCGCGTCGATCGGCGCGGACGGCTCGGCCCGTTACTCGTTCTACGTCGAGGGCACGGCGGACCGGCTGTTCTCGGCTCCGGACGAACTCCCGGCCGGGACAACGGCGGTGTCGTTCGGCACGTGTTCGCTGATCCTGGAGCCGGGCGCGAGTGCTTACGAGGAGCTGATGCGGGTCGCGTCCGCGCGGGGCGTGTTCACCGCGCTCGACCCGAACATCCGCTCCGTGCTGATCGCCGATGCGGACGCCTACCGGGCTCGGTTCAAGAGCTGGCTGCCGTCGGTGTCGCTGCTCAAGCTGTCCGAGGAGGACGCGGACTGGCTGGGCGGCACCCCGCGCGAATGGCTGGCGTCGGGCCCGGCGGCCGTCGTGGTCACCCGCGGCGGCGACGGCCTGACCGTCTTCACCCGCGACGGCGCGGAGTACGCCGTGCCGGGCGAACGGGTCGACGTGGTGGACACGATCGGTGCAGGCGACACGGTGAACGCGGCGCTGCTGCATGGGCTCGCCGCCCGTGACGCCCTGTCCGCGACGGCATTGGCGGGCCTGGGCGCCGACGGCTGGAGCGAGTTGCTGCGGTATGCGGCGCGCGCGGCGGCGATCACTTGCTCACGGGCGGGCGCGGAACCGCCGTACGCCTATGAGGTGGGCGCTTTCTAGGGCGACCTGTGCGGCCGCTGGCGGGCGTCAGCTGTTGACGGCGCGCAGCGCGCCGGGCCGGCGGCCGTTGAGCCGGTCGAGCGCGTCGGCCGTGGCGTCATCGGCGGGCAGGTGCACGATCAGGCGCTGGCCGTCGTTCGGCAGGGCAAGCGTCTCGTGGGCGAGGCGCAGAGGGCCGACTTCGGGATGGGCGACGAGGTCGGCCCCGGCCGACCGGGGCATGACGGGCACGGCGGCCATACGGTCGGCGAACGGGGCTCCGGCCGTGATGGTCAACTCGTCGATCAGCGCGACCACATGGGGATCGCTGGACGGCACCTCGTGCCGGAAGGCGGCGACCTGCTCGTCGGCCACGCGGTCCCAGTCCGGGAAGGCGGTACGGGCCCTCTCGTCGGTGAACACGTAGCGGAGGATGCTGGGGTGCGCGCCGTCGAGCAGCCCCAAGGGGGCCGCGAGCCGTTCATAACCGGTGGTGTACGCGAGAATGTCGCCGAGCGGGTTCAGCAGGACGGCGGGGGTGGGCTCCAGCCGGTCCAGCAGGGCCCGCGTGGTGGGGCGCACCGTGCGGGCCGGAGTCACCCCGGCACAGCAGAGCACGGCCTCGTCGCCCGACTCCTTCGCCAGGCGGCGCAACAGGATCCGGTCGTGCACGGCCAGCCGCAGCGCGTCCGCCAGGGCGCCGAGCACCTGGGACGACGGATTGTGGTCACGACCCTGTTCGAGCCTGGTCAGGTACTCGACGCTGATGCCGGCCAGCGTGGCCAGCTCGGCGCGGCGCAGCCCCGGCGTGCGACGACGGGATCCGGTGGGCAGCCCGACGTCGGCGGGTGTGACCGCCTCACGGCACGTACGCAAGAAGGTGCCCAGCTCGTTGTCGCTCACCCAAGGAACGTATCAACGCACGAGCGCCAGAGGGTGGCCCTGTCACTACCATCCTCAGCCCGGCCTCCCTCCCGTCCGGCACCTCCCGCAGAGTGGCTGCATGGCTAACGACAACTCCCCGACCACTGTGACCGCTTCCGTTCTCCCGCTGCTCCCCGGCGACTGGGAGCTCGACCCCTTCCACTCCGCCGTGAACTTCACCATCCGCCACCTCGGCATCGCCAAGGTGCGGGGCCGCTTCAGCGAGGTGAAGGCCGAGCTGTACGTGGGTGAGTCGGCCGACGACATCAAGGTGAGCGCCGAGATCGCGCTGGCCTCCATCGACACCGGCAACGGGGACCGTGACGCGCACACCCGCTCCCCCGAACTGCTCGACGTGGCGAGCCGCCCGACGATGACGTACCGATCCACTCGTGTGTCCGGAAAGGGCGAGGAGTGGTCGATGGAGGGCGAGTTGACGATCGGCGGGGTGACGCGTCCGGTGACGTTCGCAGTGGAGTTCGGGGGCGTGGTGGACTCCGTCATCGACAACCGCAGGCACGCCGGATTCGAGGCGACCGGCGAGATCCGGCGCAGCGACTTCGGCCTGGACTTCGCCCCGGGGCTGCTCGGTGATGTGGTCAAGATCCAGCTGGACATGCAGTTCGTCGAGCCGCAGGGGCAGGGGGGCTGACTGTGCAACGCGCCGCGCCCCACAGGGAGTTCCCGTGGGGCGCGGCGCGCGGCGCGTTCGTGAGAGCTGGCTGTACGCGTACGAACCCGGCTCAGGACTTCCGGGCCCCCGCCGTCTTCTTCGCCGGAGCCGCCTTCCTCGTGGCCGCGTCCGCCTTCTTGGTGGCGGTGCTGTTGGCGGTCCTGGCCGTCGCCGCCGTCCTTGTCATCGACTTGGCGGCCACCGTCTTCTTGGCCGCCGCCTTGCGCGGGGCCTTCACGGGTTCGGCGTCGCTGACGCGCTCGGCGCCCAGCACCTCCCTCAAGAACTTGCCGGTGTGGCTCGCCGGCACCCCCGCGACCTGCTCGGGCGTGCCCTCGGCGATGACGAGGCCGCCACCGTTTCCGCCCTCGGGGCCCATGTCGACAACCCAGTCCGCGGTCTTGATGACGTCGAGGTTGTGCTCGATGACGATGACCGTGTTGCCCTTGTCGACGAGGTCCGAGAGGACCGAGATCAGCTTGCTGATGTCCTCGAAGTGCAGACCGGTGGTCGGCTCGTCGAGTACGTAGACCGTGCGCCCTGTCGACCGCTTCTGGAGTTCGGAGGCCAGCTTCACACGCTGGGCCTCGCCGCCGGAGAGGGTCGGCGCGGGCTGGCCGAGGCGCACATAGCCGAGACCGACGTCGTTGAGGGTTCTCAGGTGGCGGGCGATCGCGGGCACGGCCTCGAAGAAGCTGTGAGCCTCCTCGATGGGCATGTCCAGGACCTCGGAGATGGACTTGCCCTTGTAATGGACCTCCAAGGTCTCCCGGTTGTAGCGCGCCCCGTGGCAGACCTCGCAGGGGACATACACGTCCGGCAGGAAGTTCATCTCGATCTTGATGGTGCCGTCACCGGAGCAGTTCTCGCAGCGGCCGCCCTTGACGTTGAAGGAGAAGCGCCCCGGCATATAGCCGCGGACCTTCGCCTCCGTCGTCTCGGCGAACAGCTTGCGGACGTGATCGAAGACTCCGGTGTACGTCGCCGGGTTCGACCGGGGCGTGCGGCCGATCGGCGACTGGTCGACGTGTACGACCTTGTCGACGAGGTCGTCGCCGTCCACGCGCGTGTGCCGCCCGGGAACGTTCCGGGCGCCGTTCAGCTCGCGGGCCAGGTGAGTGTAGAGGATGTCGTTGACGAGGGTCGACTTTCCGGAGCCCGAGACGCCCGTGACGGCCGTGAGGACGCCCAGAGGGAAGGACACGTCGATGTCCTGGAGGTTGTTCTCGCGGGCGCCGTGCACGGTGAGCTTGCGGACCGGGTCGGCGGGACGGCGGATCTCCGGGAGCGCGATCTCCTTCTTGCGCGCCAGATACTGCCCGGTCACCGACTCGGGGTTGGCCAGCAGCTCCTTCAGGGGGCCGCTGTGCACGACCTTGCCGCCGTGCTCCCCCGCGCCGGGGCCGATGTCCACGATCCAGTCGGCGACCTTGATGGTGTCCTCGTCGTGCTCGACGACGATGAGCGTGTTGCCCATGTCGCGCAGCCGGACCAGGGTCTCGATGAGGCGGTGGTTGTCGCGCTGGTGCAGGCCGATGGAGGGCTCGTCCAGCACGTACAGGACGCCTACGAGACCGGAGCCGATCTGGGTGGCCAGGCGGATGCGCTGGGCCTCGCCGCCGGAGAGGGTGCCCGCCGCGCGGTTCAGCGAGAGGTAGTCGAGGCCTACGTCGACGAGGAACCGCAGCCGTTCGTTGACCTCCTTCAGGACGCGCTCGGCGATCTTCTTGTCGCGCGCGTTGAGCTTCATCTCGCCCAGGAACTCCGCGCAGTCGCTGATCGACATCGCGGAGACCTCGGCGATCGACTTCCCCAGGATGGTGACCGCGAGGATGAGGGGCTTCAGGCGTGTGCCCTCGCAGGTGGGGCAGTGCACCTCGCGCATATAGCCCTCGAAGCGCTCGCGGCTCGCGTCGCTCTCGGCCTCGCTGTGCCGCCGCTTCACAAAGGGGACGGCTCCTTCGAAGGGCGTGGTGTAGACGCGCTCGCGGCCGTAGCGGTTTCTGTACCGCACCTCGATCTGCGTCTTGTGCCCGTACAGGAGGGCCTTCTTGGCGCGCTGCGGGAGGCCCGCGAAGGGGATGTCGGTCCGGAATCCCAACGCGTCCGCGAGGGCTCCGATGAGACGCCCGAAGTAGTCCTTGGTGTGCCCGTGCGACCAGGGGTGGATGGCGCCCTCGTCGAGGGACTTCTCCTCGTCGGGGACGATCAGCTCGGGGTCGACCTCCATGCGCGTACCGATACCCGTGCACTCTGGGCAGGCGCCGAAGGGCGAGTTGAAGGAGAAGGAGCGGGGCTCCAGCTCCTCGAAGGACAGGTCGTCGTACGGGCAGTAGAGGTGCTCCGAGTACATGCGCTCGCGCTCGGGGTCGTCCTGAGGGAGGTCGACGAAGTCGAGTACGACCATGCCGCCGGAGAGGCCGAGCGCGGTCTCCACGGAGTCCGTGAGGCGGCGCTTGGCGCCCTCCTTCACCGTGAGGCGGTCGACGACCACCTCGATGGTGTGCTTCTCCTGCTTCTTCAGCTTCGGCGGGTCGGAGAGCTGGATCGTCTCCCCGTCGACACGGGCTCGGCTGTACCCCTTGGTCTGGAGATCACCGAAGAGGTCGACGAACTCGCCCTTGCGCTCACGCACCAGCGGCGACAGGACCTGGAAGCGGCTCCCCTCCGGCAGCTCCAGGACCTTGTCGACGATGGCCTGCGGCGACTGGCGCGAGATGGGGCGGCCGCACTCGGGGCAGTGCGGCTTGCCGATGCGCGCGAAGAGCAGGCGCAGGTAGTCGTAGACCTCGGTGATGGTGCCGACCGTCGAGCGCGGGTTGCGCGAGGTCGACTTCTGGTCGATGGAGACAGCCGGCGACAGGCCCTCGATGAAGTCGACATCCGGCTTGTCCATCTGCCCGAGGAACTGCCGGGCGTACGAGGACAGCGACTCGACGTACCTCCGCTGTCCCTCGGCGAAGATCGTGTCGAACGCGAGCGAGGACTTGCCCGACCCGGACAGACCCGTGAAGACGATGAGCGAGTCGCGCGGAAGGTCGAGCGAGACATTCTTGAGGTTGTGCTCGCGCGCCCCACGGACGATGAGACGGTCGGCCACGCCGGTCCGCACCTTTCTTGAGAGAAGTGACAGGGGCGGGGCCCCCGTCATTTTTCAGACTAGGGGGAGCCACTGACAGCGCCGGTTGGTTTCCCTGGTTGGTAACAATCCCGGGCCATCCAGCATGCCCGACGCCGCGCCTGAGCCTATAGCACGCGCATTCGATTTGCAGGGGCGGTCCGCCACCTTCACCCGAACGTGTAGCGAGGCTAGGGTCGTTGCCATGAATGATCATGCGCGCGACCTGGCGTCAGTACGTGACGCGACCGAACGACTGCTTACCGCAGCGGCCAAACTCGACAACTCCTCCGTGGCCGAGCCGTCACGGCTGCCCGGCTGGAGCCGCGGCCATGTCCTCGCTCACCTCGCCCGCAACGCGGACGCTCTCGTGAACGTCCTCGAAGGGCGCCCCATGTACGCCTCCGCGGACGCCCGCGACATCGACATCGAACGGGACGCGCCCAGGCCGCTGGACGTCCAGCTCGCCGACGTACGCGAGAGCGCGGCCCGCTTCCAGGCGGCGGGGGCCGCGCCCGCGGACTGGTCCCGCACGGTGGAGCTGCGCAACGGCGTCACCGATGCGGCATCCCGGGTGCCCTTCCGGCGGTGGGTCGAGGTGGAGCTGCATCACGTGGATCTGGGGATCGGGTACGAGCTGGAGGAGCTGCCGGAGGAGTTCACTCAGCGGGAGATCAACTTCCTCGCCGAGCGCTTCCAGGGCCACTCCGACGTACCGGCCCTGTTGATCAAGCAGGACGACGGCCGCATGATCTCCACCGGAGCCGTCGAGTCCGTCTCCCGGGAGCAGATCGAGAGCGGCTACGAGCCTCCTCTTCCCGGGCTCACGGTCAGCGGCCGTCAGGCGGACCTCCTCGGCTGGCTCTGCGGCCGCCGCGACGGATCCGCGCTGAGCACCGATGGCGGACCGCTCCCCGCACTCCCCCCGCTATAGGCTGAAGAACATGACGTACAGCGGAGCGGTGAAGGTCGGCGGCCCTGCGGATGTGCATGAGTTGCAGGACCTGATGATCTCCAAGGTCGCGGTCGGTCCGATGGACAACAACGCCTATCTGCTGCGCTGCCGGGCCACGGACGAGCAGTTGCTGATCGACGCGGCCAACGACGCCGGGACGCTGCTCACGCTGATCGGCGCCGACGGCATCGCGTCCGTGGTCACCACTCATCAGCACGGTGACCACTGGCAGGCGCTCGCGGAGGTCGTCGCGGCCACGCGCGCGCGTACGTACGCGGGTCGGGACGACGCGGAGGGCATCCCCGTGCCGACCGACGTCCTGGTCGACGACGGTGACACGATCCGGGTGGGGCGCGTGGAGCTGACCGCGCGCCACCTGGTGGGGCACACGCCCGGCTCGATCGCGCTCGTCTACGACGATCCGCACGGGCATCCTCATGTATTCACGGGTGACTGCCTTTTCCCGGGTGGCGTGGGCAACACCCGTAAGGATCCGAAGGCGTTCGCCAGCCTGATCCACGATGTCGAGACGAAGATCTTCGATGTACTGCCGGACGAGACGTGGGTCTACCCGGGGCACGGCAACGACACGACACTGGGCGCGGAGCGGCCGCATCTGCCGGAGTGGCACGCTCGGGGCTGGTGAACTGCTCGGTGCCGGCAGTGAGTTGGTGAACCGCTTGGCGCGGAGCGCGCGTTGGCGTTCGTGACTCTTCCGACGGGGACGCGCGTTTCGCGGGCGCGCGCCGTCGCGCGCCCCGTGTGAACCGAGCGCACACGCCGGTGTCACGCACGCGCTCCCGGCGCACGTGGCGGCGCGGTCCACTGGAGGCAGCCCGCGCAGGAAGACGGCTCCTGAGCGGAGGGGCCGCCGGCCACCCGATCCCCGCCCTCGGGCCGGCGGCCCACCACGGTGGTGGCCGGTCGACGTCCGGCGGCCGGCCACCACCCTGGTGTCACGGGGAACACCTGTGCCTGGCTCGCGAGACCCGGCCCTCCCTGGGCGCCGGTAGTCAGGCCTCCGCCCGCCCCGCTCCCACCAGCGCCGCGACCCGTTCGACCCCGAACACGTATCCCTGCACGCCGCAGCCCGCGATGACCCCGTCGGCACGAAGCGAGACGTACGAGTGGTGCCGGAACTCCTCGCGCTTGTGGATGTTGGAGATGTGGACCTCCAACACGGGCATGTCGTCACAGGTGTTGAGGGCGTCCAGGATCGCGACGGAGGTGTGCGAGTAGGCGCCGGGATTGATCACGATGCCGGCATGGTTCCGACGGGCGACGTGGATCCAGTCGACCAACTCGCCCTCGTGATTGGACTGGCGGAAGTCCACCGTGCCGCCGTACGTGGCCGCCGCCTTGGCGCACATCACTTCGATGTCGGCGAGCGTGTCCGAGCCGTAGATCTCCGGCTGGCGCTGCCCCAGGAGGTTCAGATTGGGGCCGTTGAGGATCATGATCGGCGCGGTGGCGAGGGTGCGGGGCACTGCTCCTCCGGTTCTGTCGTCTGATCGGTCGCCCGAGGGAGCCTTTTCAGCTCTACTGCTCGGGTCTGCTGCTCGGACTCGGTTTATCACGGTGCGCCGGAGCGGGGACTGCTCGTACGCTCCGGTCATGACGCCCCCGACGTATCCGCCCAAGCCGTCGCCCGGCGACCGCATCGCCGTCATCTCGCCGTCCGCGGGTCTCCCCGGTCTCTTCCCGATCCCCTACGAGCTGGGCCTGGAGCGGCTGCGCAAGGAGTACGGCCTCGAACCGGTCGAGTACCCGACGACTCGCATGATGGGCGCGACACCTCGGGCGCGAGCCGACGACATCCACGCGGCGTTCGCCGATCCGATGGCCAAGGCGGTCATCGCGTCGATCGGCGGCGACGACCAGATCACGGTACTGCCGCTGCTGGACCGGGAGTTGATCCGCGCGAACCCGAAGCCGTTCTTCGGCATGAGCGACAACACGAACCTGCTGATGTTCCTGCGCAACACAGGACTCGTCGGCTACCACGGCGCGACGGTGATGACCGCGCTCGGCCGCCCGTTCGCCATGGACCCCTTGACGGCGGAGTCGCTGCGGGCGTCGCTGTTCACATCGGGCGAGTACGAGTTGAAACCCGCCGACCGCTGGAACGACGTCGACCGCGATTGGGCGGACCCGACGACCTTCGACGCCGAACCGGAGACCCGGCCCGGCACCGGATGGACGTGGGTGAACCCCGACCGGGTGGTGGAGGGCCGCAGTTGGGGCGGCTGCCTGGAGATCGTCGGCTGGCTGCTGATGGCCGACCGGGAGATCCCGCGCGATCTCTCGGAATTCGACGGCGGGGTGCTGATCCTGGAGACGTCGGAGGAGATGCCGAGCGGCGAGGAGGTCTTCCGCACCCTGCGGAACATGGGCGAGCGCGGGCTGCTCCGGCGCTTCTCGGCGCTCCTGATGGGCCGGGCCAAGACCTGGTCTTTCGAGCGTCCCAACAACCCCGAGGAGGGCGCCCGTTACGCCGCCGAGTAGCGTGAGGCCGTCCTGCGCGCCGTGCGCGTGTACGCCCCCGACATGACGATCGTCTTCGACGTGGACTTCGGTCACACCGATCCGCAACTGGTCATCCCCTACGGGGGCGTGATCCGCGTGGACGGCCCGGGCCGGCGCATCACGGTCACGTACTGATCGGAGGCCGGGCCTCCGCCCGCGCTGCGGCTCGCGGGGGCCTCCTAGCGCACGTCGCGCGCTGGGACGGGCGCCAGCCAGAAGCGAGCACGGGAGCGGCCGTCGGCAAGGCGCCGAACATCGGCTCTCGATGCCAAGCGGCCTCGGGGCAGTGATGCACGCCCCGAAGCCGCTTAGTTGTTGCTGCTTTCGACGCCGTCAGGCTCAGGCCTCGATGCTGTCCTTCGAAGTGCCTTCGGTCTCCTTCTGCGCCGCCTCGGCCGCCGCCTGCTTCTTGGAGGCCATCAGGCTGGTGATCGTGGTGACGATCAGCACCGCGCAGATCACGCCGAGGGAGACCGGTATGGAGATCTCCGGGACGTGGACGCCGGACTCGTGCAGCGCGTGCAGCACGAGCTTGACGCCGATGAAGCCGAGGATGACCGACAGGCCGTACGACAGGTGGACCAGCTTCTTCAGCAGACCGCCGATCAGGAAGTACAGCTGCCTGAGCCCCATCAGCGCGAACGCGTTGGCCGTGAACACGATGTACGGGTCCTGGGTCAAGCCGAAGATCGCTGGGATCGAGTCGAGCGCGAAGAGCACGTCCGTCATACCGATGGCGAGCATCACGACCAGCATCGGCGTCATGACCCGCTTGCCGTTCTGCTGGATCCACAGCTTGGTGCCGTGGTAGCGGTCGGCGACCCCGAAGCGCTTCTCGACGGCCTTGAGGAGCTTGTTCTCCTCCCACTCCTCCTCGGGCTCGTCGGCCCTGGCCTCCTGGATCAGCTTCCAGGCGGTGTAGATGAGGAACGCGCCGAATATGTAGAACACCCACGAGAAGCTCGCGATGATCGCGGCGCCCGCTGCGATGAAGATCGCCCGGAGCACGAGGGCTATCAGCACGCCGACGAGCAGGACCCGCTGCTGGTACTGCGAGGGCACCGAGAACTTCGCCATGATCAGGACGAAGACGAAGAGGTTGTCGACACTCAGCGATTTCTCGGTGATGAAGCCGGCGAAGAACTCCCCGGCGGGCTGGCCGCCCGAGAAGACGAGCAGGCCGAGTCCGAAGAACACGGCAAGAACGATCCAGACGACCGTCCAGATCCCGGCTTCCTTGATCGATACGTCGTGGGGTTTGCGGCCGATGAAGAAGTCAACCGCGATGAGGGCGGCAAGGCCCACGATGGTCAGGACCCAAAGGGTCGTCGAAACATCCACTGCGCCTCCGGCAGTACGTAACGGCAAATGTCAGCGTCGTCGCTGCCGGAGGTCTCTTCCACCCGGGGCTCCTGGGACGCGATGAGCGCCTGTTGCCTTCGGGCCGACGCCCCGGGATCTGGCCAGATCCGTATTGACGGGTACGCCGCAGTAGGTAGGGAGTACTCCCCTCCGCACGGAGAACAGTACCCCAATCACCAAGGATTGGTAAAGAGATTGGCAAAGGAAAGGGCAAATGTGCTGGTCAGGCGGCTTGACCAAGACTTGGGGGGGCACGCGGGACTGCGCGTGACCTGTCAGGCGACGGACTCCGCGGAGTGTCAGCGGTTCCAGTCGCGGCGGGCCGCCGCGACCTGAGTGAGGACGTGCTGGAGTACCTGACTGCCGGGCGGTACGAGCGAGGGCTCGTACGTCCACGCGTGCCCGACCCAGGGGTCGGCGAGGTGGTCGTCGGGCACGGGGGTGAGGCGCAGAAGCGAACGCCAGAGCGGGTCGAGCAGCGGTCCGTAGGCGGCGGCGTCCTCCCGGTCGGCCACCATCATGAGGTGGACGCCGACGGCCGGGCCCTCGTCCGCGAGGTAGCGCAGCTGGGTCACCGCGCGGTCGTCGAAACCGTGCGGGAAGTCATTGACGATCAGCAACTGCTCGGCTGTGTCGAGGTCGGGCGGCAGTGAGTCGGCCGCGCCTGCACGGATCGCCATCTGTACCAGGTCGACGCGCTGGGTGAGTCTGGCCAGGACGTCGTTCACACCAGCGGCGCCGACGGCGGGCGGAGTGTGGAGCACACCGGTCTGTACGAGCGGAGCGAGCGCCGAGGCGCCGGAACCCGCCGGGTCGATGACGTGCACCGTGTACTCGCCCGCCGGGTAGACGGCGAGCAGCCGGGCGGCAAGCGCCACCGCTGTGTCCACGGCGAGGCGGCGCAGTTCGTCGGAGTCGGCGAGCGAGCCGTCGGGGGATCCGGCACGGCCGCTGTCGATCCACAGGCCACGCTCCAGCGGCAGCCGCACCAGCATCGGGATGCTCAGGCCGGAGCTCTCGGGCAGCTGGAGGTCGCCGAGGCGCAGGGCCATGGGGATCTCCATCGGTACGCGGTAGCCCTGCCAGACAGGGCTGTCCCAGCGCGCGAACGCCGTGGGCAGCGCGGGCTCGACGACCTCCGCCTCGGCGCTGAGCTGGGCGAGGTCACGGTCGAGCGCGGCCCGGGCCTGGTCGACGAGCTGGGAGTGCTTGGCGCGGGCCGTCTCACGCGCGGCGTCCGCCTGTCCGCCTATGCGGCTGCGCGGGTCGGACAGGACCTTGTCGAGCTCCTGTTCCATGCGTGAGTCGGCGAAGTCGACGGCGCTGCGATAGGCGGCCGTGGTGCGGGCCAGGTCCTCGAACATGCCCCACACCTGGTTGTAGAGCCGCTCCTCCATGGACCAGCCGGTCGCGTCGCCCGCGACGGGCTGCGCGGGCTGTCCGGGCTGGACCGGTGGCGCGGTCGGCGGGGGTGACGGAGGCGCGGCGGCCTGCCGACCGGGGTGGCTGTAGTTGACCGGACCACCGCCTCCTGGCATGGGAGGCTGCGTGGCGGCGGACGGATCCCCCTGAGCCGGTCCCCCGACGTAGCCCGCCTGCTGCGATACGTGCCCGGTGGCGCCCTGAGGGGTGGGGCCACCTTGGTCGGGGCCCAGCGCGGATGCAGCGGTGTGCCGGGAGCGGTCGCCCTCGGCCGTGCGCGGCGGAGGCGCGGCCACCGAACGTGCCAGGCCCCGGGCCACCGCTTCGTTGATGTCGTTCGCAAGCTGGGGTGCCTGGGGCAGCCCCTGGTCGGCGAGGAGTTCGGCGAGGCCTCCCGCGTACCCCTGGCCGACCGCGCGCACCTTCCAGGCACCCTGCCTGCGGTACAGCTCGAGGGCGACGACGGCCGTCTCGGCGTCGAGGCCCGTGATCGTGTAGCTGGCGATCTCGGCCCCGCCGAGTCCGGTGACCGCTACGAAGGGAGCGGCGACGGAGCCGAACCGGGCCGGGCCTCCGACTCCGGTCGGCAGTGCGAGCAGCACACTGACGCGGTGCACGGCCTCTGTGAGGGCGTCCAGGTCGAAGGCGAGACGGTGGTCGGCCGCCGCCTGCTTGGAGACCTCAAGGCCGGGCAGTGTGGGCGAGCCTGGGTGGGCCACCCACTCGACGCCGTGCACCTTGCCGTTCTCGTCGCTGAGCGTGGCTCCTGCCACGATCGGCTTGCCGGCGGACACCCGGATCTCGAGTCGGGCTTGGGGCAGCGGATGGTTCTGTCCCCGCACCAGCTCGGCCGTCATCGCCTTCTCCCCCTCGTTTCGTCTGCGCCGGGCTGTCTACAGGTGCGGCAGGATCGCGGGCATCAGGTCCTGGAACGTACGGCCGTTGGCCGGCGTACCCAGTGCGGTCATCTGCCATCCGGCGCCCGCGCGGTGCACCTTCGCCATGATCTGTGCCGTGTACTGGCCCCCGCCCGCGAGCGTGTAGCGGGCGAGTTCCTGGCCGTTGGTCTCGTCGACCAGTCGGCAGAACGCGTCCTGTACCTCCTGGAACGTCTGGCCCGTGAAGGAGTTCACGGTGAAGACGATCTGGTCGATGTGGACCGGGATGCGCGCGAGGTCGACGAGGATCGCCTCGTCGTCGCCGCCCTGGCCGACACCGCCGACGAGGTTGTCCCCGGTGTGGCGCACGGAGCCGTCGTCGCTGACGAGGTGACGGAAGAACACCACGTCGATCGGCTGCTTGTCCGCGAAGAGCACGGCCGAGGCGTCGAGGTCGATCTCCCGGGTGCGCGAGCCGAACAGGCCGCGGCGCGGGGCCGCCTGCCAGCCGAGCCCCATGCGCACCGCGGTCAGGGTGCCTCCGTCGTTCTTCTGCAGACTGATGGCCTGACCCTTGGTCATGTTGACCGTCACGCGCTGTTCCCCTCTCGAACGTCCCCTGTTGCCGCAGAATCCTGCGGTTGACCAGCAACCCTACGCAGGGGCACCGACAGTGCCTAAGCCTGGCCCACACTTTGTGTCGGTCTTGCAACACAGCGCGCCATTCGCGGTGGTCAGGCGATGCCCGCCTCCTTCATCTGGCGTAGTTCCTTCTTCATTTCCGAGACTTCGTCGCGCAGTCGGGCTGCGATCTCGAACTGCAGGTCGGAGGCGGC
Organism: Streptomyces ureilyticus; assembly: GCF_011045025.1. Lineage (GTDB taxonomy): Bacteria > Actinomycetota > Actinomycetes > Streptomycetales > Streptomycetaceae > Streptomyces > Streptomyces ureilyticus. Next base: position 2,110 of record NZ_JAAKZX010000113.1, on the reverse strand, counting down.
CGCGCGCATCCGCTCCGTCATCTCCTCGATCTGCCCGGCGAGTTCGGCGGCGGGGCGGTCGGTGGGCACGGTCTCCTTGGCCTTGCCCTTGGCGGGCTTGGCTCCCTTGGCGGCCTGCGAACCGAGCGCGGGTACCGGGGCCTTGGCGCCCTTGCCGTCCTTCAGGTTGCGATAGCCGGTGCCAAGCAGCTGCTCCGTGTCGACGTCCTCGCGGGCGATCTGCGCCACGATGTCGTTGATCTTCTTCCGGAGAGGCTGCGGGTCGAGGCCCCTCTCCTTGTTGTAAGCGACCTGCTTCTCCCGGCGGCGGTTGGTCTCCTCGATGGCCTTCTCCATGCCCGGGGTGATCTTGTCGGCATACATGTGGACCTGACCGGACACGTTGCGCGCCGCGCGGCCGATGGTCTGGATCAGTGAGGTGCCGGAGCGCAGGAAGCCCTCCTTGTCGGCGTCGAGGATCGACACCAGGGAGACCTCGGGCAGGTCGAGCCCCTCCCTCAGGAGGTTGATGCCGACCAGGACGTCGAACTCTCCGGCACGCAGTTCCCGCAGCAGCTCGACGCGGCGCAGCGTGTCGACGTCGCTGTGCAAGTAGCGCACCTGGATGCCCAGTTCGAGGAAGTAGTCGGTGAGGTCCTCGGCCATCTTCTTGGTGAGCGTGGTGACCAGGACGCGCTCGTCCTTCTCGGTGCGCTTGCGGATCTCGTGCACCAGGTCGTCGATCTGCCCCTCGGTCGGCTTGACCACGACCTCCGGGTCGACGAGGCCGGTGGGGCGGATGATCTGCTCGACAAAGCCGTCCCCGCGCGAGAGCTCGTACTTGCCCGGAGTTGCGGACAGGTAGACGGCCTGGCCGATGCGCTCCTGGAACTCCTCCCACTTCAGAGGGCGGTTGTCCAGAGCGGAGGGCAGCCGGAAGCCGTGGTCGACGAGGGTGCGCTTTCGGGAGGCGTCGCCTTCGTACATGGCGCCGATCTGCGGCACCGTGACGTGCGACTCGTCGATGACCAGCAGGAAGTCGTCCGGGAAGTAGTCGAGGAGGGTGTTGGGCGGGGAGCCGGGGTCACGGTCGTCGAAGTGCATCGAGTAGTTCTCGACACCGGAGCAGGAGCCGATCTGGCGGAGCATCTCCAGGTCGTACGTGGTGCGCATGCGCAGCCGCTGGGCCTCCAGGAGCTTGCCCTGCTTCTCCAGCTCGGCGAGGCGCTCCTCGAGCTCCTTCTCGATGCCGTTGACGGCCTTCTCCAGGCGCTCCGGGCCCGCCACGTAGTGCGATGCCGGGAAGACGTACAGCTGCTCGTCGTCGCTGATGACCTCGCCGGTGAGCGGATGCAGCGTGGAGAGGGCCTCGATCTCGTCGCCGAACATCTCGATGCGGACGGCCAGTTCCTCGTAGACCGGGAAGATCTCGATCGTGTCCCCGCGGACCCGGAAGGTGCCCCGCGCGAAGGCCACGTCGTTACGCGTGTACTGGATGTCGACGAAGCGGCGCAACAGGTCGTCCCGGTCGATCTCGTCGCCGACCTTGAGGGCGACCATGCGGTCCACGTACTCCTGCGGTGTGCCGAGGCCGTAGATGCAAGAGACCGAGGCGACCACGACGACATCACGGCGGGTGAGCAGCGAGTTGGTCGCGGAGTGGCGCAGGCGCTCGACTTCCTCGTTGATCGAGGAGTCCTTCTCGATGTAGGTGTCCGACTGCGGGACGTACGCCTCAGGCTGGTAGTAGTCGTAGTACGAGACGAAGTATTCGACCGCGTTGTTCGGCAGGAGCTCTCGGAACTCGTTGGCCAGCTGGGCAGCCAGCGTCTTGTTCGGCGCCATCACAAGGGTGGGGCGCTGGAGCTTCTCGATCATCCACGCGGTGGTCGCGGACTTGCCGGTGCCGGTCGCGCCGAGGAGGACGACGTCCTTCTCACCTGCGCGAACGCGCCGTTCGAGCTCGGCGATGGCAGCGGGCTGGTCGCCGCTGGGCGAGTAGGGACTGACGACCTCGAAGGGCGCCACCGTGCGTTCGATCTTGGATACGGGCCGCATGGAATCCACCGTACGACTCCGCACTGACAACGGGGTCGGATCACCAACGCTGCGGGGTCCGGGAGCCGGGGCG
>NZ_JAAKZX010000112.1 GCF_011045025.1 Streptomyces ureilyticus | reverse complement strand
ACGTAAGGGAGGGCACGGTGGTCGCCTTCCGTCAGGGGACGGGTAGTGCGAGGAGCTGAGGGGGGAGCCTCACCGGGTCGACGTGGGGGCCATCCGGTGTGGCAGCTGGTGCCCGATTCGACCGCAATGAATGTCAACTCCCGGATGATGCCCGGGAGTTGATGACGAGTGTCATTGCGGTCGGCGAGATCGGTCATGTTGACACTATGGTGCCCGGCCGGTTCAAGCTGCAACCACCTGCCTGATAATTTCAGGAAGCCGGTATCCGGCTGGCGTCATCACCAAGTCGCTGTCAGACTCATGCCGGTGACACTTCCTCAGCTCCGCCGGTGACACTCACTCAGGAGGTAAGACCGTGAGCGAAGCCCGTTCGGGCGCCGGCAGCGGCGCTCCCACCGTGCTGCGCATGATCCTCGGCAAGCGGCTGCAGGACCTGCGGCTGAGCGCCGGGGTGTCGCTGGACGAGGCGGCCAAGGCCCTGCGGGTGAAGCCGTTGACGATTCGGCGGCTGGAGAAGGCCGAGGTCAGCCTCAAGATCCTGTACGTGGAGCTGCTGTTGCAGACGTACGGGGTCGACCGGCAGGAGATCGACGAGTTCATCGAACTGGCCGAACAGGCCAACCGCCCGGGCTGGTGGCACCGTTACCGCGATGTGCTGCCCGGCTGGTTCACCGCCTACGTCAGCCTGGAGAGCGGCGCCAGGACGCTGCGTACGTACGAGCCCCACTACGTGACGGGCCTGCTGCAGACCCGTGGGTACGCCCGGGCCGTGCTGCGCGCCGGCTTCCCCAACGACAGCGACGACGAACTCGAGCGGAGAGTCGATCTGCGCCTGCGCAGACAGAGTCTGCTGACGAAGCCGGCGGCGCCCACCCTGTGGGTGGTGATGGAAGAGGCCGTATTGCACCGGGTCGTCGGCGGGCCGGACGTGATGCGCGAGCAGATCGACGCGCTGCTGGCGGCGGCCGAGATGGAGCATGTCAGCCTCGACATCGTGCCGTTCAGCGCGGGCGCGCACACCGGGGCATTCGCCGCCTTCACCTACTTCCGTTTCGACGAGCCGGAGTTGCCGGACATCGTCTACACCGAGCTTCTCTCCGGTGCTGTCTACCTCGACCAGCGCTCCGACGTGTCCGCCCATCTCGAGGCGCACAACCGGATGTCCCTGCTGACGTCGACCACCGAGAGCAAGGCTCTCCTGAACCGCATGCGCAAGGAGTACACATGAGCAGCACCGGCAGCGGTACGTACAACGGCATGCCCGCGACAGCTCTCGGTGAGCAGGGCTGGGAGTGCCCGTGGAGCGGTACCAGCGGCGGGCAGTGCGTGGAGACGAAGCGGCTCGCCGACGGCCGGGTGGCCTTCCGGCAGTCGACGGATCCGGCCGGTCCCGCGCTGATCTACACCCCGGAGGAGTTCAACGCGTTCGTCAAGGGGATCAAGAACGGGCTCGCCGACCACCTGACGAAGAGCTGAACCAGGACAGCGACAACAAGCGCCCGTACCGGCCTCCCCCACCTGGCCGGCACGCCGAAGCACACCTTTGAAGGGACACGATGACCTCCCCCCACACCGCGCGGCACATCGACACCAGCAGGCCGCACTCGGCCCGCATGTACGACTACTACCTCGGCGGCAAGGACCACTTCGACGTCGACAAGGAGGCTGCCGAGCGGGTCGCGGCGGCGTACCCCGGCATCTTCGTGTGCGCCAGGGAGAACCGCGCCTTCATGCACCGCGCCACCCGTGTCCTCGCCCGGGAGCACGGCATCCGGCAGTGGCTGGACATAGGCACCGGCATCCCGACCGAGCCCAACCTGCACCAGGTGGCCCAGTCGGTCGTCCCGCAGGCCAGGGTCGTGTACGCCGACAACGACCCGCTCGTCCTCAAGTACGCCGAGAGGCTGATGCACAGCGCCCCCGAGGGCCGTACGACCTATATCGAGGCGGACGTCAACGAGCCCGAAACGCTCCTGAACGCCCCCGAGTTGGCGGAAGTCCTGGACCTGTCCGAGCCGGTCGCGCTGTCCCTCAACGCCCTCATGCATTTCGTCCCCGACGCCCAGGACCCGTACGGGATCGTCGACCGCCTGCTGGGCGTCCTCCCCTCGGGCAGCGCCCTCGCCCTGACCCACTGCACCCCGGACTTCGACCCCACGACGTGGGCGAACGTCACGAAGATCTACACCAACGCCGGGACTCCCGTGCAGTTCCGCTCCAAGGCCGACGTCGCCCGCTTCTTCGACGGCCTCGACCTCCTCTCCCCCGGCATCGCCCTCGGTCACCGCTGGCGCCCGGAGGCCGCGGACGACAGCACCGAGGGGCCCATGCCGGAGCCCACGGACGCCGAGGTCAGCCTCTGGACGGGGGTGGGCATCAAGCCGTAGGGCTTTCCGCCCGACGGTCAGGTGGCGTCGGCGGGCCGCTCACGGCGATCGCGGACGCGATGTACGCCGAGTTCAAGAACCCGCTGCACGCCGCGCCACCCCTGCTGCTGCGGATGATGGAGGACGGGCTGCTGGGCCGTAGGTCGGGGCACGGCTTCCCTGAGTACGCCCGGGTCTGACCAGGTCCGTGGACCACTGGACGACACGGGTCAGGTGGTGGAAGCGGGGCCGGGCGGCAGGTGGACCGTCATGATCAGGTGGCAGGTCTCCGTGCCCGCGCCGCGGTAGGTGTGAGAGGTGTCGCCGTCGAACGTGGCGGTCTGTCCGGCTGCCACGGTGTGTTCGGTGCCGTCGACGATCAGGGTCATACGGCCGGATGTGACGCTGACGGTTTCCGCAACTCCGGCATGGTGGGGGTGACTTGGGTACTCCTCGTCCGGTTCCAGTTGCCAGCGCCACACCTCGACGGGGGCCGGGCCTGAGGTCGTCAGCATGAGGCGGGCCTCACTCCCCCGTTCTCCGGTCCACAGGGGGGCCACGGTGCCGGCGGCCACGACGCGGACACGGCCCTCGGGCGGTCCCTGCATCAGGGCGGACACCGAGATGCCGAGGGTGTCGGCCAGCCGGACCAGGGTGGCGAGGTTGGGATTGCCCTGGGCCTTCTCCAGTGCCACCAGGGCTCCCTTGCTGACCTGGGAGCGTCGGCTGAGTTCCTCCAGGGACAGGCCCGCCCGGGTGCGGGCCGCGCGGACGTTGTACGCGACCGTCCGCAGAGCTGCGGCTGTCTCGGCCATCTGATCTCCATCCTCGCCACTGGTCGCTGGCCACTTCAGTGCACCGTGCGGTCGGTCGGTTGACAGGGGGCGGTCATTGCGTTGTACGGTTCAGTCGTTCTGTTGATAGTAGGGGATGCGCTGCGGTCGCTCTGCTTCCGACCCTGGGCAGCCCGCACACACCAGGTAGCGCCGCCGCCTGGACCGTATCGGCGCATGGAAGCCCTCAACCGCCCCCACCATCGCCAAGCCCGGACGCAGGAAACGGAAAACCCCTCCCATGCCCGCCTTCCGCATCACCCCCGCCGTCGCGGACGCCTTCCCCGACACCCTGATCGCCCTGGTCACCGCCACCGGCCTGCGCGGCCGTGAACCCTGGCCCCACACCACCGCAGCCCTGGAAGACCTGGAGCAGCAGCTGGCGGACGGCACCTGGCAGCCCGCCGACGAGACCGACCCCCGTATCGAGGCCTGGCATACCGCCTACCGCTCTTTCGGTACCAACCCCCGCCGCATCCGCCCCAGCGTCGACGCGCTCGGCCGCCGCCTCGCCAAGAAGGGGAGCCTGCCGCGCATCAACCCGCCCGTCGACTCCTACAACGCCGTCTCCGTCCGGCACGGCCTGCCCGCCGGCGCCTTCGACCTGAACCACGTCACCGGCGACGTCGACATCCGATACGCGGACGGCACCGAGTCCTTCACCCCGCTCGGCGAACCCGACACCGTCGAAACCCCCAAGCCCGGCGAGATCATCTACGCGGACGAGGTCGGCGTCCTGACCCGCCACTGGAACCACCGCGACGCCCACCGAACCCGCGTCACCGAGGACTCCACCCACGTAGCCTTCGTCCTCGAAACCCTCCACGCCACCCGCGACGGCGACCTCCTCAAGCTCGCGGCGGACGAACTGCAGAGCCTGCTCGCCCCGCACGCCACACAGACGGCCGTGCACCACCTCAGCCCGGCACAGCCGCAGACCGCCACCTGAGCCGGCCGACGGACGAGGCCGGCCGGGTATTCGCCGGCCCAGGCCATGACGGCGATCACGGCGGCGAAGCAGGTCTTCGCCGCCTGAACACAGGGAAGGAGTCGGCAGAAAGACGCCAAGGAGGCACTTCATGCGAGAAGCAGTCATGTACGGTCCCGGCGCGGCCCTCACGCTCCCCGGCGCGGCCCCCACTCGCCCATCACGCGTGCGAAAGGCGGTGCGATCGTGAGCCGGATCCTGGTGACCGGTTCCGCCGACGGCCTTGGACGTGCTGCGGCGGATTCGCTGCTGTCCGCAGGACACGAGGTGGTGGTGCACGCCCGGAACCCGGAGCGTGCTGCCGGGCTCGACGCGTTCGTCGACCGTGGGGCCCACATTGTGGTGGGCGATGTGACGGACCGTGACGCCGTACGGCATATCGCCGCCGAACTGAATGACGCGGAGCCCCTCGACGCGGTCATCCACAACGCCGGCGTGTGGTGCGGACCGGCGGTCATGCCGGTCAACATCATCGCCCCGTACCTGCTGACGGCCCTGCTCCGGAGCCCGCGCCGGCTGGTGTATCTGAGCAGCGGCTCGCACTTCGGAGGGCACCCCTCGCTCGGCGGGGTCGACTGGCGGGGCAAGAGCGCGGGCTCGTACTCGGACAGCAAGCTGTTCGTCACCACACTCGCCGCCGCGGTGACCCGCCTGCGCCCCGAGGTCCTGAGCAACGCCGTGGATCCGGGCTGGGTGCCGACCAAGATGGGCGGACCCAGTGCACCGGACGACCTCGAGCTCGGTCATCGGACGCAGGAGTGGCTCGCGACGAGTGACGAACCCGAGGCCCTGACGACCGGAGGGTACTGGTTCCACCGCGAGCGGCAGCAGCCGCATCGCGCGGTCCACGACGAGGCGTTCCAGGACCGCCTCCTGCAAGCCTTGGCCGAGGAGACGGGCACCGCTTTGTGATCCAGTGCGTCACACCCAGCTCGTGAGCAACGGCGAGCTGCCCTACGTCCAGTCATGAAACCGAGGAGCCGGAGGACGTCAGTACGTCGCGCGTCCCCCGCTGATGTCGTACACCGCGCCGGTGGAGAAGCTGACGCGGTCGGAGGACACGAATGCGACCAGCTCGGCGACCTCCTCCGGGCGGCCGATGCGCTGCATCGGCATGAGGCTGGTGAGACGGTCGAGCACCTCGGGTGCCGTAGACGCGTTCATCGCGGTGGCGATGACGGCGGGCGGGATGACGTTGACGAGGACGCCGCTCGTGGCCAGTTCCTTGCCCGTGGACTTGGTGAGGGCGATCACCGCGGCCTTGGAGGCGGAGTAGACGGAGAGGTTGGGGTTGCCGTCCTTGCCCGCCACGCTGGCGAAGTTGACGACCCGGCCCCGGCCGCGGTCCCGCATACCGGGCACGAAGACCCGCATCGTGTTCGCGGTTCCGAGGACGTTGACGTCGAGGACACGGCGCCACTCCTCGGTCGTGGTCTGCAGCAGCGGCTTGTTCGGCCCCACGATGCCGGCTGAGTTGACCAGCACGTCCACGGGCCCGATCGTGTCGGCCGCCCGGCGCAGCGTCTCCTCGTCGGTGACGTCCACGCAGACGTCGGCGCCGCTGATCGCGCGGATGAGTCCGAGTTCGCAGGTGCGGTACACCCACCTCTTTCCAGTAATCGGTATGGTGATCTAGCATCTGGAACATCATGGAGCATGCGCAGACGTCCGACGGATCGACAGACCCCGGCGAGGACATCGCGGAACGAGCCGGAGCCGGCCGCCTGGTCGGGTCCGACCGTGTCCTCGCCGTCCTCAAGGAGCTCGCCCGCTACCCGGACGGCGTGGGCCTGGACGAGCTGACCCGGGCGATCGGCAGTCCGAAGCCGACCGTGCACCGGGCCCTCGGCGCGCTGCGCCGGGCGGGTATGGCTGACCAGGACGCCCGCGGTCAGTACCTGCTCGGGGATGAGTTTCTGCGCATGGCCTTCGCCCACCACGAGGCCCGCCCCGAACACGTACGCATCCGTCCGGTCCTTCAGGCACTGGCCCACCGGTTCGGCGAGACCGCGCACTATGCCGTGCTCGACGGACGGGAGATCGTCTACCGGGCGAAGGTCGACCCGCCCGCCGGCGCCGTCAAGCTGACCTCGACGATCGGCGGCCGCAACCCGGCCCACGCCACCGGCGTCGGAAAACTGCTGCTCGCCCACCAGTTGGACACCCTGAAAGCCGTACGGAGCTGGATCGGCGACTCGCCTCTGGAGCCCCGGACCGCACGCACCCGGTGCACCCCCGAGGACCTGCACGTCGCATTGCAGACCGTCCGCGAGCAGGGCTACGCCCTCGACGACCAGGAGAACGAATCCGGCGTCAACTGCCTCGCCGTGCCCGTCTACGCCACCTCGCCCACGGCACCCAGCGGCGCCGTGAGCATCAGCGCCCTGACCTACCGCACGCCCCTGCACACGCTGGTCGAAGCCGCCGACGAGATCCGGGCCGCGCTCGGACCGCTCGGACACCCGCACCGCTGAGCCGGAACGCCACGCCCGCCAACCCGCCGAAACTCCGGAGATTGACCCCATGTACCTCATGCGCATAGGCGCCGTCGGTGCCGAGAAGCCCGTCGCCCGCATCGACGACGAGACGTACGTCGACCTGTCCGACATCGTCACCGACTTCGACGAGGCGTTCTTCGGTTCCGGCGGCCTCGACCGCGTCCGCCCGGTCGTCGCCGAACGTGCCGCTGCCGGCCAGCTGTCCCGCTTCGCCGGGGAACGCATCGGCGCCCCCATCGCGCGCCCGCACCAGATCCTGTGCATCGGCCTCAACTACCGCGACCACGCCGCGGAAAGCGGCATGGCGGTGCCCGACGAGCCGATCCTGTTCACCAAGTCGCCCAACACGCTCGTCGGCCCGAACGACGACGTGCGCATCCCCCGCGGCTCCACCAAGCCCGACTGGGAGGTGGAACTCGGCATCGTCATCGGCCGCCGCACCAGCTACCTGGACTCCGTGGACGAGGCCCGCGACGCCATCGCCGGCTACCTGGTGGTCAACGACGTCAGCGAACGCGCCTTCCAGCTGGAGCGCGGCGGGCAGTGGGCCAAGGGCAAGTCCGCCGAGACCTTCAACCCCGCCGGGCCCTGGCTCGCCACCACGGACGAGATCGATGACGTACTCGCCCTGGACATGTGGCTGGACGTCAACGGGGTCCGCCGCCAGACCGGCAACACCAAGACGATGGTCTTCGACCCGTACGTCATCGTGCACTACCTCAGCCAGTTCCTCGTCCTGGAGCCCGGCGACCTCATCAACACCGGAACCCCGCCCGGCGTCGGCATGGGCTTCACCCCGCCCGTATGGCTGCGGCCCGGCGACGTGATGGAACTGGGCATCCGGCAGCTCGGCACCCAGCGCCAGCGCGTCGTCGCGCCACGGTGAACGCCCGCCGCATGCGAGCGTTCGTCCTGACTGGCCCCGGCACCTACGAGGTACGGGACGTCCCCGCGCCCGAGCCGGCTCCGGGCGAGGCCGTCATCTACGTGGAGCGGGTCGGCGTGTGTGGCACCGACGTGGAGTTCTTCACCGGCGAGATGACCTACCTCCACCAAGGACACTCCTCCTATCCCATGCGGCTCGGCCACGAATGGGCCGGGCGCGTGGCGGCCGTCGGCGAAGGCGTCGACACCGCCTGGATCGGCCGGCGGGTCATGGGCGACACCATGCTCGGCTGCGGCACCTGCCGGCGCTGCCTGCGCGGCCACCAGCACGTGTGCGACAGGCGGCAGGAGCTCGGCATCCGCGGGAACCGGCCCGGCGCCCTCGCCGAGCGACTCGCCGTCCTCGTCTCCTCGCTGCACGTCCTGCCCGACAGCGTCGACGCCACTCTGGGAGCGTTGGTGGAGCCTGGCGGAAACGCCCTGCGGGCCGCGCAGGCAGCCGAACTGCGCTCCGGGGACAGGGCGTTGGTGCTCGGCCCGGGCACCATCGGCCTGCTCGTCGCCCTGTTCGCCCGCGCCGCCGGCGCCGAAGTCCATCTCATGGGCCAGACCGACAGCTCGCTCGCCTTCGCCCGCGGCCTCGGCTTCGACCACGTATGGCGGGAGAACCAGGTCCCGGACCTGCCCTTCGACGCGGTCGTCGACGCCTCGAACGCGGCCCATCTGCCCGCGACGGCTCTCGACCTGGTCGAACCCGGCGGCCGTGTCGTCTACATCGGGCTGGCCGGCGAACCGAGCCGGATCGACACCCGCACCCTCGCCCTCAAGGACGTCACGGCGGTCGGCATCTTGTCCGCCTCCCCCGGCCTGGACGCCACCATCCGGGCCTACGCCGACGGGTCCGTGGACCCCAGGCCCCTGGTCGCCGCGACCGTCGGCCTGGCCCAGGCCGGTGCCGTCCTCGCCGGCGAACGTCCGCCGGACGCGGGATCCGGTCCGAAGATCCACGTCGATCCCCGCCGCTTCGACGACTGACCTGATCGAGGAATGACATTCCATGAGCGAATTCGACGGTCGCACCGCTCTCGGCATCGGCGGGCACAGTGCCGCCCCCGACGAACGGACGGGCCCCTGTCGGGGTGCCCCACGTGGGACACCCAGACAGGCGCTCACCCGGCCCACACCGCCTCACCTCACCGGTTCAGGCAACTTCCCGACCTCCACGTTGTTGCATGCGTCGCCCGCACACCCCTGGAGCTTGCTCAGCGCCTTCTCCAGCCCCTTGCGTACTTCCGCGTACTTGGGGTCGTCGTGCTTCGAACTCAGCTCGTGCGGATCGGTCTTGAGGTCGTAGAGCTCCCTGCCGCCCTTGGTGTAGCGCACGTACAGATAGCGCTCCGTACGGATGGACTCGTACGCGGCGGAGTAGACCTGCCCGTGCCTGGGCGCTCGCTTCCGGGTCTTTGCGGGTGAAGCCTCGCCGTCCTGGTCCAGGTCGCCCTCGGCGGCGCGCCGTCCGGACTCGGCGTCACCCCCCGACACGGGGCCGTCCTCGGGTACCGGCTGGGGCCGCGCGCCCTCCGCCGCCTCGTGCAGGATCGGCCGGTCGGTGCGCCGAAGTGGATCGCGCGCGAACGGCAGCAGGGACCGCCCGTCGAGCGTGAGTCCCGGCCTGGCGCCGCCGATGTCGGCGATCGTCGCGGCGAGATCGACATTGCTGCTCATCTCGCGCGACGGAGTGCCGCCCTCGATCCCGGGCCCGCGCATCATCATCGGCACATGCCCCGACGCCTCGTGCGGCAGGAACTTCCCCGTGGGAACGCGGTGTTGGCCGAAGAAGAAGCCGTTGTCCGCGGCGAAGAGCAGATACGTGTTGTCGAGCTGCCCCGCCTCGCGCAGCGTCGATACGAGCTTCTCGACGGCTTCGTCCACGGCGAGCAGCGACTCCAGCCGCCCCCGGTAGCTCTCGGTGATCTCCTGCGTGGTCTCCTCGTCCAGCTTCGGGTAGTCGCGCAGGAACGCGGGCTTGTCGGACATGTCTTCTTCGCCGTACGCGGGCATCTTGGGCAGCGGCTCGTCGGCGAACTTGCCCTTGTGCCGCGGCGCGGGCCGGGGAGCGCCCCCCACCTGTGGCTTATCCGCCTCCTTCGCCGCGTTGTCGTTCGCTGTGTTGTCCGCGCCCTGCTTCCTCCCCGCGTCCTTCTCCTCCGGGCCGAGGAGCTCCCCGTGCGGCGCAAGGAACGCCACGTCCAGGAAGAACGGCTTGCCCTCCGCCGACTTGCGCTGGATGAAGTCGGCGGCCTTGTCGCGGTACACGTCCGTCTGGTACAGCTTCGGATCCTCGACGTCCGGGTTCCCGTACGTCTTGAGCTTGCCGTTCTCGTTGAGCCGGTACCCCCACATCCGGTACGTCGTCGGATCCACCGAGCCGCGCCACTCGTCCCAGCCGGGCGGCACATCCTTGGGGTCCTTCTTGCCGTAGCCGTTCGGGTACTTGCCGATGTGCGAGGTCGCATACCCGGCCTTCTGCATCCAGACCGGCAGCGTGTTCTCGTCGTTGAGGTTCGCGTAGCCACCCAGCGGCGACGAGTTGTGCCGCACACCGTTGTTGTGCGCGAACTGGCCGCTGAGGAACGTCGATCGCGAAGGACAGCACAGCGGCATCGACGGGTAGTACCGCTCGAACGTCACTCCCCCGTCCCCGAAGACCTCGCGCGTGCGGTCCATCACGCGCATGGACTCCAGCCACTGATCGTCCGTCATGATCATCACGACGTTGGGCTTCCGCTTCGCCTCCGAGCCCCCGTCGTCTCCCATCCCGGCCCACCCGTACCGCTCAGCGGCAAGCCCGCACCCGACCAGCGCGAGAACGGCAGCCAGCGCCACCCAGATCCTCGCCCAACCCCCCGGACCATGCCGGAAGCGCGCCCTCGCCATCTTGTTCTCCGTCTCCACCCTGTTCTCCGTTTCCATCCCTCCTCGACCTGGCCGGTCCCCACCTGCTCCTGCTTCTCCCTCCCGCGCTCCGAGCGGTGGGCCGGCTCGCACAAGGCAGGCCACGGCCGTGTAGTTGAGAAGCACCTACGTGTCGGACCTGCAGGTGGTTCACCGAGAGTGCGGGATCGCCGCTGTGGAGGCAGGAAGTGGAGGCAGGAACCTGTCACCGCCCGCCTGGTCCGGCGCTGAACGGACCCGCCTGCCGGCCTACATGCGCGCATTCGTCGGCTGCACCGGGAGGCGGTCCTGTTCGCGCTGCAGAGACGTGAAGTCGTCGAAGACGGTGTAGTTGTGCGGGAGTTCGCCAGCCTCGTCGTGCTGAACGGTGAGGGGGACGTACAGGCTGTTCAGCATCCAGGGCTTCTTGTCCTCGTCGATGCCCGTCACCATCGCCTGCCCCTGCACCACGCCGTACGTGGCTACGGCCAACTGGTTCGTCTCCCGGTACTTCCGCACCTCATCCCGCATGAAGTGCTTGCGACTCTCGAACCACGGGCTCATCCGCAGGAAATCGTTCCACTGCTGCTGCGTGAAGCGCTGATCCCTGGCGAGCTTGAGAAGCTCCCACACCTTCGTCTCCCGGGTGATGGTGTCCAGTTCGTCCTCGTGGGCGACGACGAAGTCCGCGGGAATGTTCCGGGTCATCTGGTTCGCATAGTGGTTCACCAGCGAGAACTCGGTGACAAGGAACTTCTTGTCGTCGTCGAGCCAATGACGTACGTAGTCGAGGTATTTCTGGGCGGCCTGGGCCGACGTCACGTGCGGATGGATGTCCAGACCCTCGAGCTGTGGAGTCTCGTTGACGAACTCGATCCATTCCCTGGTCGCGGCCGAGACCATTTCGGGATCGTCGAGGTGGTTGAGGGCTCCCATGTAGAGATGCGTCCGGCAGCCGTCAGGGAACTGCTTCTCCCGATAGGCGATGACGTGTTTGGCCACCTCCTGGTAGAAGGGGTTCAGCTTCGTCAGCCTCTCCCCCGTGTGGGTTTCGAGGAAGGGCTCGTTGCCGACGGTGAGGATGTCCACCTTGTCCAGTACGGCCTCCAACACCTTGTCCACCGCCGCCAGTTCGGCCTTCATCTCCTCCCCCGTCGGGGATGGGACCGTCTGATTCTTCTTGCTGAACTGGAATTTCAGCGCCAGGATCGTGCCGAACCCCTGTCCGTGCAACTCAAGGAGCTTCCGGATCGCCCGCTGCTCCAACGGGTTCGTGCCGTCCTTGATGGTTTCCATCAGTACGAAGCCGCGCACCCAGGTGGCGCCGAGGGCGTCCAGCGCGGCCTTGTCCACTCGGGTCGGGTCCTCATTGAAATTCGCCCCCAGTACACCGCTCGGGCCGGCGACGGCGGCGCGGTTCCGCAGGGGATCCTCAGCCTTGGCCTTATTCGCCAAGTCCACCTGGCTGTCTTGGCTTTCCTTCGTGCAGCCGACAGCCAGGAAAGCCCCGGCGGAAGCCCCCAGCAGCCATCGGCGCGAGACCGGGTTCCCTCCCCGGGCGGGCCGGGCCCCGGTGTCCTCGTTGATCTCCATGGCACAACTCCCTCTCGTGACAAGCGGATCCGATGGCCATCGGATCCGAAGCAGCCGTCGGCGGCGCGCAGGCACCGGTGCGCGTCGCACCGGGTGGTGAGCTCGCGGAAGGAGGCAGCCTCGGCCTCGGCGTGTGCGGCCGGCCGATATGCCCCGTACAGAAGGCGCCCCCTGAAGAACACCCCGTGCTGCCCGCGGACTTGAAGATCCCGTCCGCGTCGTCCGCGTCGGCGTCGCCGCTCGTGTGCGGCGCGACCAGCGCCTGACGCCGAGCTACGCAGACCGCAGGTCGGGGGCCGGACGCTGACCGCGCCGCGATTCCGCTTCCTGTGTCTGTGCGGCGTCACGTCTGCCGGCCGGCCCCTGACGCGGCCGGAGCGCGTACTGCGTTCTGACGACTCGCATGCGGACAGCATGTCAAGGCACGACGATTTTTGACAACACTCCCCACATAATTCCAGCCCCACTCCGGCCGTCGCACCTGACCGCCATCGGCGGGACCTTGCTGTCACTGGCGGAACTGAGCTTCACCCGCCCCGAGCTGGACGGGGGCGAGGCCGCCGCGAACCTCGCCGAGATGGTCCTGCGCACGCTGGGCCCCTCGCCGGATGACGGGCGCGAAATCACCCGCAGGCCGCTGCCCGACCTCGCACAGCCCTCCTGGTCGGTACCGGTCGGCCCACCTCCCGGAGGCGCGTTCGCGTACCGAACGGTCCGGATTAATTATCCGACCTGTTGACGAAAATCAGCGGGCCTTCGCATGCTGGGCCGTACGCCACCCAGGGACGCCGTCTCAGGCCGGGTCGGCACGACGAAGTGCTGGACGATGATGGGGAGTTCGACTGATGAGTACCGGTCCCGAGAACGGGCCCCGGATCGGCCGGCGGGCGCTGCTGTCCGGTGCGGCCAGGACGGTCGGCGCGGCCGGCCTCGCCGGCTTGGCCGGATCCCTGGGGGCGGCGGCTGCCCAGGCGGTACCGGCGCAGGCCGCATCGGGTGGCCGGCGTTACCCGGCGAATTGGCCCGACCCGGAACCGTACGGCCTCGCCGACACCCGCCAAGACCTGTGGCCGCGCGCGGACAACTCGTTTCTCCTGAACCTCGAGCTGCGCCCCCGCGACGAGCAGCTCGGCCGGGTCTGGATGCGTGACACCTACGTCAACTGCTTTGTCGTCAACGGCCGTCCGCTGTACGTGGCGACGGGCACCAGCCGGGTGCCCGGGCTCACCACGGCCACCCCGTGGAACGACGGCATCTTCGTGTGGACGGCACCGTCCCTGCGCGGTCCGTGGCGGCTGGCCGACACCACCGGCATCCGCCCCGACGCCGAGAAGGGCAAGGTGTGGTCGCCCGAATTCGCCGGCGAGAATCGCCCTGCGCGTACCGTCGTGGCCCCCTGGCAGGAGCACCGGTACGACGACGAGGGCGGCAGACGCGGCAATGTCTGGGCGCCTGAGCTGCACTACTTCCGCGGCACCTGGTACCTGATGGCCTGCATGGGCGACAGCGCGCTCAAGACCGGGTCGTTCATGCTCGTCAGCGAGGGTGGGGTCGAAGGGCCGTACCGCCTCGTCCAGGGCAATCTGGACAAGCCCTTCGGCGACCTGGTCCCCGCCAAGCCGGCACCCGCCAAGCCCATCGCCCGCCACCACATCGACGGCAGCCTCTACACCGAGGGCGGCGACGCGTGGCTGGTGCTGCACAACAACCTGTACGCGAAGTTCCGGGACGACATGGAGGACATCGTCCCGGCGACGAATCTCCCGTCGTTCCAGCAGACGGCGTACGACCCCGAGCCCTATCTCGAGGGTGCGTACGTCTTCAGACACGGCGGCAAGTACTACCTGCTGCACGCCGCCTGGGACCGCACGTCCGCCAACCCCGACGGCAGCACCCGCTACGCCTACGACCCGCCCGGCACCGACCGGACGCAGTACCAGTACGACGCTGTCGTCGCCGTCGCGGACCGCTTCGAGGGGCCGTACTCCAAGCGCTGGACCGCGGGCGTCGGCGCCGGCCACAACAACTTCTTCACCGACCACAACGGCCGCCTGTGGGCCACGTTCTTCCGGAATCCCGCGTTCGGCTACTGGGCCGATCCGGCGCGCATCGACGATTCCGCGGTGGCCGGCGTCGTACGCCTGGAGTGGACCGGACCGGAGGGCAACCGCCTGTACGTCCAGCGTCGTCGTCCGAACCGGAAAGGGACATGGTGAGCTGCCCGACCGCTCCGAACATCGTGTTCGTGATGACGGACCAGCACCGCGCCGGTTTCACCGCCGGTGAGGGCTTTCCGCTCGACACGATGCCGTTTCTCGATTCGCTGGCCCAGGACGGCACCCGGCTGCGCCGCGCGTACACCACCGCCCCGGCGTGTGTTCCCGCGCGGACCAGCCTGCTGACCGGGCGCTGGCCGAGCACCCACCGGGTGCGGCAGAACTCCAACACCACGCCGGAGCAGGTGACGCGCGGCGACGACCTGCTGGATGTGCTGGGCGCGGCCGGCTACCAGCGGTTCTACGCGGGCAAGACGCACATGTACCGGGGCAGCAAGGAGGACTTCGACGCCTTCTCCGGCCCGTACGGGCATGAGTCAGGGCCGGATGAGACGACCGAGCAGCGGGCGTTTTCGAAGTGGCTGAAGTCCATCGATCACGGGCCGACGAAGGAACCCACCCCGTTCCCGGTGGAGCTGCAGTACGCGCACCGGATCGTCTCCGACGCCATCGAACAGATCGACGCCCGGGACGAGTCGAAGCCGTTCTTCTCCTGGGTGTCGATGCCCGAGCCGCACAACCCGTACCAGGCGCCGGAGCCGTACTTCTCCCTCTTCGGCGAGGACGAGGTCCCGGACCGGGAGTGCGGCCCGGAGGCGGCCGAGGAGAAAGGCGGCGCGTACAAATGGCTGCGCGATCTGGTGGAGGAGAAGCGGCCCGGCTACGACCAGTTGTGGCGCCGCTACCGAGCCACGTACTGCGGCATGCTGCGCCTGATCGACGACCAGCTGCGCCGGCTGGTCGAGCAGCTCAAGGAGCGGAACCTGTGGGAGAACACCCTGCTGGTCTTCCTCTCCGACCACGGTGACTACGTGGGCGACTACGGCCTGCAGCGCAAGGGGGCCGGGATGCCGGAGGCGCTCGCCCGCGTCCCGATGGTGGTGCACGGCTGCGGCGTCAAGTCCCGCGACAACAAGCGGGACTTCGTCTCGCTCGCCGACCTGCTGCCCACCGTGTGCGAGGCGGTCGGCCGGCCGATCCCGCTGGGGGTGCAGGGCCGCAGCCTGTGGCAGCTGCTGACCGGCGCCGAATACCCGGCCGCGGAGTTCGCCGACATCGTCGTCGAACGCGGCTACGGCGGCCTGCCCTACCCGGACGACGCCCGGCCGGAGCTGCACTTCCCGTACGAGGGCACCCGCTACGACGAGCTGAACACCGTCACCCAGAGCGGCACTTCACGGGCGCTTCGGCACGACCACTACAAGCTGTACTCCCACGTCGATGGCACCGGCGAGCTGTACGACCTCGACACCGACCCGATGGAGCTGACGAACCGCTGGGACGATCCGGAGCTGCGGAAGGTGCGGGCCGAACTGCTGGAGCGCCTGCAGCGCTGGTCCCTGCGCCTCACCGACGACCTGCCCAAGGGGAAGTACGACCCCAAACTGCCCCAGCACAACTGGCACCGGACCTGACTGGGTACGTCGCGCGCCCGGAACCTCGCGACGTCGGTATCCCGACCGCGCCCCTGCACGTCCGCCATGCGAACACTCTGCTTCCAGCTCCCCACCGGAGACACCATGGCCCCGAACGCCCCCTCCCGCCGCACAGTCCTGCGCGGTGCCGCCGTCACGCTCACCGCGGCAGCCGCCACCGGCACGGGCACCGGTGCTGCCGCCCGCGCCGGCTCGTCCCCTGCCGCCGTCGACCACTCCGGCGCGCAGTGGCTGCCCGCCTCCCCCGCCAACTACCGCGTCGCACGGCGCCCCAGCAGCTGCCCCGTGGACTACGTGGTCATCCACGTCACGCACGAGCATTTCGACGACACCGTCGCCGTCTACCGGAATCCCGACCGGCGCACCTCGACCCACTATGTGGTCCGCTCGGCAGACGGCCACATCGGCCAGTGCGTCCGGGAGAAGGACATCGCCCGGCACGCCGGCGACGACGACTACGACAACCGCAGCATCGGCCTCGCACATGAGGGCTGGGTCCATGACCCTGCGTGGTTCACCGAGGAGATGTACGCCGCGTCGGCGGCGCTCACCGCGGCGGTGTGCGCGCGATACGCGATTCCGCTGGACCGCACCCACATCCGGGGGCACAACGAGGTGCCCCACTCCTCCCACACCGACCCCGGATGCAACTGGGACTGGGACCACTACCTGGAGCTGGTGAGGAAGGCATGAAGCCGCCACCCGCTGGGTTCCAGCGGGTGGCGGCCTCCGGCATGCCTGGAATCCGCTTCGGTCAGTCCGCGTACGTCCGCATGTACGGGAACGGGCTCAACGGCCGGTGTAGAGCATCCAGATCGCGGCGGCCGTGAACACGGTGCCGAACACGAGAGGAAGTCCCATGCTCTCGAGCCGTTTCCTGGAGTCGTCGACTCGTGCGGTCTTCGGGGCGCCGAGGAGGTAGAGCACTGGGGCTTGACCGCCCACGGGCAGGCCCTTGACCCCGGACACCTTGGCCTCGAACTCATGTGAAATGCCCTGTGCATCAACGAAGTTGACCACCGCGAAGAAGACGTCCCCCTTTTGGACGCGGTGCCTGCGGTGGCGGACCACCAGTCCCTCGGTGCGGATTCCTTCGCGTAGGAGGCGGCGCTGGAGCGCGGTCTCGCGGATGCCGAACCCGATGACGATGAGACCTATGAGCAGCAGCACCTGCCACCACACGGTCGCCTCCCCTCCTCCGCATTGCACGGCTCTTCGTGAAACTCCTGTCGCAGGAATGGACGATGGGCCGAGGTGACGCGGTTCCGGGTGTGCGGAGCGTCAGGCAGCTGGGCGTTCGCGGAGGGGGCGGCGACGCAGGCTCGCGGTTTCCATGGCGGGAGGCATGTAGTCCTGGTCGAGCGCGCCGACATCGGTGCCGGGCGGAACGATCTCGTCGATCCGGCCCAGGACGTCGTCGCCGAGGACGACGTCGAGGCCGGCGAGGAGGTCATCGAGGTGGTCCGTCGTGCGCGGCCCGATGATGGCGCTGGTGACGCCGGGGTGGGCGATGGTGAACGCCGTGGCGAGATGGGTTATCGGCATGCCCGCTTCCTCGGCGAGGGGAATGAGCCGTTCGACGACGTCGATGCGGCGGTCGTCGTTGAGGTGCTTGAGGAAGCCCGCTCGGCGCAGGCCGTTCTCCTGGTTCTTGCGGACGCGGCCGGTGAGCAGCCCCTGAGCGAGCGGCCCCCACACCAGGGTGCCCATGCCGTACCGCTGGGCGACGGGCAGGACTTCGCGCTCGATGCCGCGGTTGAGGATGGAGTAGTGCGGCTGCTCGGTGCGGAAGCGCTCCAGGTTCCGGCGTTCTGCGACCCACTGTGCCTCGACGATGTCGGAGGCAGGGGTCATGGAGGAGCCGATGGAGCGGACCTTTCCGCTGCGGATGAGGTCCGTGAGCGCGGAGAGGGTTTCCTCGACGTCGGTCGTGGGGTCGACGCGGTGGATCTGGTAGAGGTCGATGTAGTCGGTCTGCAGGCGACGCAGCGAGTTCTCGACCGCGGTCGTGATCCAGCGCCGTGAGGTGCCCTGCTGGTTGGGGTCGTTGCCCATCGGCCGGCTCACCTTGGTGGTCAGGACGACGTTGTCGCGGCGTCCCTTGAGCGCTTTGCCGACGATCTCCTCGGAGTCGCCGTAGGCGTCGGCGGTGTCGACGAAGTTGATGCCGGCGTCCAGCGCCTTGTGGATGACGCGGATCGAGTCGTCGTGGTCGGCGTTGCCGATGGCCGAGGCGAACATCAGCGTGCCGAGGGCGTACGGGCTGACCTTGATACCGGTGCGGCCCAGAGTGCGGTACTGCATGGAGGTCCCTCCTGGTTGTGGAAGAGCGCCCGCGGGATGCCCTACCCTGCCGCTAAGCGGAAAGTCTTTCCGGAACTATACGGAAAGGCTTTCCGGTTACGCAACTGGAGGGATCATGACCGAGAAGGCAGGGCCGCCCGGGGCGCCCCGCCGCATGCGCGCGGACGCACAGCGCAACGTGGACGCCCTGATCAAGGCGGCAAGGGTCGTCTTCGACACATCCGGCGTCGACGCACCCGCCAAGGAGATCGCCGACCTGGCCGGCGTCGGCGTCGGGACGCTCTACCGGCACTTCCCGCTTCGCTCAGACCTGGTCAAGGCGGTGGTGGAGAGCAGGATCGACGCCTGCGCCGCGGCCGGGCCGCAGCTCAGTGCCGTACACGAGCCGGGAGAGGCGCTCGCCGAGTGGCTGCGCCAGTACACCGAATTCCTGGGGACCAAACGAGGACTGGCCCCGGCCCTCCATTCGGGCGATCCGGCCTACGAGGCTCTGCCCGGCTACTTCCTGGAGAAGGTCGGCCCCGCTCTCACGGAACTGCTCGACGCCGCGGCAGCCGGCGGAGCGGTTCGCGACGACGTCAGCGCCCATGACCTGCTGTACGCCATCGCCAACCTGTGCATGCCCGTGCCCGGCGAAGGACCCGATTACAACCAACGCATGGTCGCTCTGCTCATCGATGGGCTGCGCACCCGGCGCCAGGGCGTTTCGTCCGGCTCATCGCACTCTCATGCATGACGGCCCGGCCGTCCGCCGGCTTCGGGCCGTTACGCAGCGCGGGAGGGTGCGGCGTCAGTCGGCGCCGTTGAGCATGGCGGCGGTCAGGACGTTGCCGGCAACACCCCAGCCGCCGTCGACGACCTCGTCGACGAGGACGACCGCGGTCGGTCGCGCCCGGTCTCCGTAGATCTCGGCGAACAGGTCGGTGGTGCGCTCGATGAGCTTCTTCTTGTCCTCCGCGGTGATGGTGCCGGCGGGGACCTTGAAGTGGGCGAATGGCATGGTGGCTCTCCTAGGGTTGCTTCCGCGCGTGCGGAGGTTGGGCGGGGTGCTGGTAGCCGATTCGCCAGAGGCCGGTCAGAGGCGGGAAGAGTCCTTCGATGCCGACGCGGCGGTAGAACTCCACCCGGATGCGGTCCGTGATCGCGTCGACGACCTCGCTGCCGCCGCGACTGGGGTCGATGCGGGGTGCGGAATGGCCGCTGCCGGTCGGGCCGGACCTCACACCATGCCGCCGTTCGCGCGCAGGATCTGGCCGTTGATCCAGTGGCCCTCGGCACTGGTCAAGAATGCGACGACATCGGCGATGTCCTCCGGAGTGCCCAGGCGCTCCAGTGGCGGTGTCTTGGCCAGCGTATCGATCTGCTCCTCGGTCTTGCCCTCGAGGAAGAGCTCGGTGGCGGTCGGGCCTGGGGCGACGGTGTTCACGGTGATGTCGCGCCCGCGCAGCTCGCGCGCCAGGATCAGGGTCATCGCCTCGATGGCGCCCTTGCTGGCGGCGTACGCACCGTAGTCGGGGAACTGGGTGCCGACGACGGAGGTGGAAAAGCTCACGAAGGAACCGCCTGCGCGCAGGCGCCGGGCAGCCTGCTGGGCGACCACGAAGGCCCCGCGGACATTGGTGCGGTGCAGTTGGTCGAGGACGTTCAGGTCGAGGTCGGCGATGGGCGCGAGTGCCAGGCGTCCGGCGGCGTTCACGACGACGTCCACGCCCCCGAATGCCGCCTCGGCCTGGTCGAAGAGCGCGGCGACGGCCTTCTCGTCGGCGACGTCGGCCCGGACCGCGATCGCCTTGCCGCCGGCGGCGGTGAGCGCGGCCACCGTCTCCTCGGCGGCGGCGGTGTCGCCGACGTAGTTGACGACGATGGCCAGGCCGTCGGCGCTGAGCCTGTGGGACACGGCCCGGCCGATGCCGCGCGAGCCCCCGGTGACGACGGCGACCCGGCCGACCGCCTCTCGGGTGGTGTCGATGGAAGTCATGCCTCCACGATGTGGGGCACCTGCGGGCGGTACCAGGGGATGTCATCCCCTGTGTCAGCTGCCCCGGCTGCCGCAGACTGGTCGCCATGAAGGCCACGAAATACGCCGAGCTGGGGGCGTTCCTGCGATCCCGGCGGGGGCGCATCCGCCCCGAGGAGGTCGGGCTCGTCTCCGGGCCGCGGCGCCGCGTGCCCGGGCTGCGTCGCGACGAGGTGGCCCAGCTCGCGGGTGCATCGGTGGACTACTACAACGAGCTGGAACGCGGCGCCGGTTCTCAACCGTCCGAGCAGATGCTCGCGGCCCTCGCGCGGGCGCTGCGGCTGACCGCCGACGAGCGCGATCACCTCTACCACCTCGCGGACCGCCCTGTCCCGGTCCAGGGCGGGTTCTCCTCGCACATCCATCCCGGCATGCTCGACCTGCTCACGCGGCTGACCTCGACGCCCGCCCAGGTCATCACCGACCTGCATGTCACCCTCGTGCAGAACCCGCTCGCCGTCGCGCTGCTCGGTGACCAGTCAGGGTTCCGCGGCCGGGAGGCGAGCTTCGTCCACCGGTGGTTTACCGACCCCGAGGCACGACGGATCTATCCGGAGGAGGAGCACGCGACGCAGTCCCGGGCGTTCGCCGCCGACCTGCGGGCCGCAGCGGCACGTCGGGACGCCCGGGACACCGAAGCGAGTTCGATGGTCGCGAACCTGCTCCACCGTTCGCCCGAGTTCGCCGAGCTTTGGGCCGAACACGACGTGGCGTTCCGTCGCAACGACCGAAAACGCCTCGTCCACCCCGCCCTGGGCGTGCTCGACGTCAACTGCCTCAACCTGTTCAGCGAGGACGGCCGTCAGCGGCTGCTCTGGTTCACCCCCGCGGTGGGCACCGACAGCGCCGACAAGCTGGACCTGCTCACCGTCATCAGCACCCAGCCACTCACTGGGGACCCGGGCTGAAGAGCGGGTGTCGAGCACGGTGGTCATGCGGCGGCGCGCTCGCGGGCCGGACGGGCGGACGATCCCAGGTGACGCCGTAGCGGTCCGTGAGCATCCCGCACCGAACGCCTGACTGTCGGCGGCTGATCAGACCGGGGCGACCACCTCGCGGACCCCACTGCCGCACTGGATGTTCCCTGCGTCCTGCTACGTCCCGACGGCCACGTCGCCTGGATCGGCGACGATCAGCAGGACCTGGACGACCACCTCTCCCGCTGGTCCGGCAAGCCCGCCAACTGATTTCGCCTGAGCAACCATGCCCTCCGAGGGCTCCCCGCCCGCATCGTGCTACGCGCGAGGCGTCAGTCCAGCATGCCGCGCAGTCGCTCGACGGCGTGGACGCGTTCCCTGTGCGTGCCGGCCAGCGGCTTCACGCACAGGGTCGTCACTCCGGCGGCGGCAAAGGCATCGAGCTGTCCGGCGATCTGCTCCTTCGTCCCCACCAGGGAGATGGCCCGCAACAGTCCCTCGGGAACGGCGGCTTCGGCCTCCTGCTTCTTTCCTGACAGGTACAGGTCCTGGATGCGCACCGCCTCCCGTTCATAGCCGTACCGACCGGCGAGCCGGGCGTAGAAGTTCTTGTTCCTCGCGCCCATCCCCCCGATGTAGAGGGCCAGTTGTGGCCGGGCTCGGTCCAGCAGGTGTTCCACGTCGTCGCCGAGGGCCAGAGGCGCCGTCACCGTGATGTCGAGCGTGCCCAGTGCCGCATCGCGCCGGGCCAGCCCCGCGGTCAGTGCCGCTCCCCACACCTCGGCGGCCTTTCCGGGATGGAAGAACACGGGCAGCCAGCCCTCGGCGAGTTCGGCCGTCAGCTCGACATTCTTCGGGCCGATCGCGGCCAGGGTGATGGGGATGCGGGAGCGGACCGGCTTGTTGAGGAGTTTCAGGGGCTTGCCGAGCCCGGTGCCCTGCTCGGCGGGCAGCGGAAGCGGGTACTTCGGGCCCGGATGCACCACCGGTTCGCCCCGCCACACCTGACGGCAGATCTCCACCACCTCGCGGGTGCGGCCGAGTGGCGCGTCGTACGGCACCCCGTGGAAGCCCTCGATCACCTGCGGTCCCGACGCTCCCAGGCCCAGCGTGAACCGGCCGCCGGAGAGATCGTCCAGACCGGCGGCGGTCATCGCCAGGAGCGACGGCGTACGAGTGAAGACCGGGAGGATCCCGGAGGCGATCTCCAGGCGTTCGGTACGAGCCGCGAGGTAGCCCAGTCGGCTGACGGCGTCGAATGAGTAGGCCTCCGGCACGAAGGCGATCTCGACCCCTGCCGTCTCGAAATCCCTTACGGCACGGACCGATTCGATGAAGTCGCCGCTGTAATCCATTGTCATACCGATACGCATGCGAAGGCCCTCGTCTTCTGATCGACTGAGACTTATCGAACGATCGTTTAATACGATAGCGGCCCTGCTGCCCAGGCGGAACCGGCGAACTCGTAGCCCTTCACCCCGTGTTGCTGCAAGCGATCATGTGCAGGGACCTTGACCGAGTGACGTGGCTCACCCTACGTTCGCGCTGGCCTTAACGAACGATCGATGAGTGACGCATGGCGTCGCTTCAGGGCGGCAAGGGAGGCCGAAGTGCTCGAAATCGATGGGCTCGTCGTCCGGTACGGCGCTCGCGCACCCGTTCTGCGGGGGGTGTCCCTGGACGTCGGCGGCAGCGGCGTCGTCGCGCTCCTCGGCAGCAACGGCGCCGGAAAGACGACGCTCATGCGCGCCGTCTCCGGCACGCTCGGCCTGTACGGCGGCGGGGTGACCGAAGGCTCCGTCCGGTTCCGTGGCGAACGGATCACCGGTGCGGACACGGCACGCACCGTGATGCACGGGCTCGTACAGGTACCGGAAGGACGGCACATCTTCGCCGGTCTGACGGTGGAGGAAAATCTGAACGCCGGTGCGCTCACCGTGCGGTCGTCGGCGGTGCGTGAGCGCACACGCCGTCGGATGTACGAACTCTTCCCGCAGCTCGCCGAGCGGCGACGCGCCCGTGGCGGGACGTTGTCCGGCGGCGAGCAGCAAATGCTCGCCATCGCCCGGGCGTTGATGGCGCAACCCAGACTCCTGCTTCTCGACGAGCCGTCCCTCGGCCTCGCGCCGCGGCTGGTGCATCTCGTGGGCGAGACCATCCGCGAGATCAGCCGGGAAGGGGTCCCCGTCCTGCTGGTGGAGCAGAACGCGGCGATGGCGCTTTCGGTCGCCGACTCGGCCTGTGTGCTCGACCTCGGACGGGTCGTACTGAGCGGACCGACGGACGAACTGGCGCAGAGCGACGACGTGCGACGCCTCTACCTGGGCGCAGACGCGGACGCCGGCCGGAGCGCCGGCGTGTCCGCACCGCGGCCCGGGCCCGAATCCGGAAACACGCCGACGCTGAGCAGGTGGTCCGGATGACGACGACTCAAACGCAAACGGCAGCGGAACTGCGTGTCGAGGACGTGAGCGTGGTGTTCAGCGGACTGCGCGCCCTTGACGGTGTGTCATTCACCGTGCGGCCCGGAACGATCCACGCCGTCATCGGTCCCAACGGTGCCGGGAAGACGACGCTGCTCAATGCCCTGTCGGGGATCTACCGTGTCGCCTCGGGCCGCATCATGGTGGACGGTCAGGAGGTGACGGGCCTGCGTCCGGACCGGGTGGCACGCAGGGGAGTCGCCCGCACCTTCCAGAACATCGTCGTGTCACCGGTCGAGTCCACACTCGACAACCTCATGGTCGGCCGGCATCGGCTGACCCGGTCCGGCATCGCCGCGACCGCCCTGGGGCTGGGCCGCGGTGAACAGCGTGTCCACGAAGCGCGGGTGCGCGACATCGCGGAGTTCGCCGGCTTGTCCGGCGTTCTGGACCGCCCGGCGGCGAGCCTCGCCTACGGGGATCTCAAGCGCCTGGAGTTCGCGCGGGCGCTGTGCCTGGAGCCGCGGTTGCTCATCCTCGACGAACCGGTCGCCGGGATGAACACCGCGGAGAGCGCGGAACTCGCCCGGCTGGTCTCCGCGGCACGTGACGCGCTCGGTCTGACCGTGGTGTTCGTCGAGCACGACATGGGAGTGGTCATGTCGATCGCCGACCGCATCACCGTCCTCGACTTCGGCAAGGTCGTCACGGACGGCACGCCGGAACACGTAAGGCAGCATCCGGACGTGATCAGCGCCTATCTGGGAGCGCCCATGGAATCCGGAAACGACCAGGTGGCGGAGAGGTTGTCGTGATGACCCGCGGAGTCGAAATCCTGCTGAGCGGCGTGTCTTTGGGGTTGTTGTACGCCCTGATCGCACTGGGCTTCGTCATCGTCTTCAAGGCGACCCGCACGGTGAACTTCGCGCACGCCTCGTTTCTGCTCTTCGGTGTGTGGGTGGTGGCGCAGACCAGCCCGCACATCGGCTTCGCGGCCGCTGTGGCGCTCGGCCTGGTCGCGGCCGGGACGCTGGGACTGGCGGTGGAGCGACTGCTGCTGTCCCGGGTCGACGGCCGCAAGCATGACGCGCTGGCGATCCTCACCATCGGGGTCAACGTGGTGCTCACCGCGGAACTGAGCTGGCGCATCGGGGAGAGCGTGCTGCCACTCGGCGCTCCCTGGGACGGACACGTGGTCCACTTCGGCTCAGTGGTACTGCCCTTGTCCGTGATCATCACCATTGTCACCGTGCCGCTGCTGATCGCCGGTCTCGCCGCGGTCCTCCGCCATACCGGCTGGGGTCTGGCCATGCGCGCCTCGATCGAGGACCGGGAGGGCGCGGCGCTCGCCGGTGTCCGGCTGAAGCGGGTCTCGGCAGGTGCCTGGATCGCGGCCGGCATCCTCGCCGTCGCGGCCGGCATCGGTCTCGCGTCGTTCCCGAGCCCTGGCGTGGCCGTGAGTACCGGGACCGCGGCCATCAAGGCGCTGCCCGCCGCGATCATCGGCGGCCTCGACTCGCTCGGCGGGGCGATCGTGGGAGGCCTGGTCATCGGTATCGCCGAGGTGACCGTCGCCGAGTACCAGGACGCCCTCTCCTTCCTCGGACGAGGTCTTGGGGACGTCGTGGCCTACGTGATCATGATCTGCATTCTGCTGTGCCGGCCCTCGGGGCTGTTCGGCGCGAAGGAGGTCAGCCGTGCCTGAGACGTCCCGGTTCCCCATGGCAGGGCGTGTGCCGGCCCTGTGCGCGCTGACCGCCGCCCTGGTGGTCCTCCTGGCGCTGCCCCTGTATGTCTCCGCGTTCTGGCTGAACATGGGCCTGTTCGCGATGGCGGCGGCGGTCGGCGCGATCGGCCTCACCATCCTGCTCGGCGCGGCGGGACAGTTGTCCCTGGGACACGCCTTCTTCGTCGCTGTCGGCGCGTACGGCTATGCCTTCCTGGCCGGAGAAAGCGGCGGCGGGGTGTCCGGTCTCGGCCTCCCCCCGCTTCTCGCCGCGGTCCTGGCCGTCCTGCTGGCGGGCGTCTGCGGCCTGCTGTTCAGCCCGGTCTCCAGCCGCCTGCGCGGCATCTACCTGGGCATCGCCTCCCTGGGCCTTGTGTTCCTCGGCCACCATCTGCTGCAGAACATGAAGCCGGTGACCGGCGGCTTCGAGGGCCGGACCGTCGTGCCGATGTCGATCGGCGGGTTCTCCTTCTCCGACCAGACGGACGTCACCGTCCTGGGCGTTCCGTTCGGTGCCGCCGAGAGCCAGTGGTATCTGTTCCTCGTCGTCACCGTCGGGGCGGCGCTGCTCGGCCGCAACGTCCTGCGCGGCCGACCCGGCAGGGCGCTGAGGCTCATGAAGGACAGCGAAATCGGCGCGAGCGCCATGGGCGTCGACATACGACGCACCAAGGCAGCCGTCTTCGTACTGTCGTCGATGTATGCCGGCGCCGCCGGTGTGCTCACGGCACTGGCCTTCCAGCGCACCGTCCCCGACTACTTCAGCCTCCACCTGTCGGTCAACTATCTGGTGATGGTCATCCTGGGCGGCCTCGGATCCGTGGGTGGCGCGATCGCCGGTTCGGTCTTCGTCGTGACGCTGCCCCTGCTGTTCTCCCGCTACGCGGATTCCCTGCCGTTCGTCGCCGGAGCCGGCGGGCAGGGACTGGACGCGTCGACAGCGGCACAGTTCGTGTACGGCGTGGTTGTCATCGTGGCCGTGATCGTCCAGCCGGGCGGTCTGGCGGCGCTGGCCGGCGCCGTTCGGCCTCTACGAAGCCGCCGCCCGGCCGCGGCCGCCACTCCCTGATCCCCCACTCCCCAAGCGTCCGTCGCCTCAGACACTCCAGACCCGCCCCCCCACCTTGCCGGACGTGTGCTGTCAACCACCTCATCCGCTTCTCAGCGAGGAGACACACCGATGCACAAATCGCGCACAGTCGGCCTGGCGGCCGCGGCCCTGGCCTTCACGCTGGCGGTTGCCGGCTGCTCCACCAAGGCGGAAACGGCCGGGACCGCCGCCGCGCCCGGGGTCAGCGACTCCACCATCAAGCTCGGGGTGCTGATGGACCTGTCGGGCCCGTTCGCGGGCACCGGCAAGACGATCCTCGACGCGAGCAACGTCGCCGTGAAGGAGATCAACGCGGCAGGCGGTGTCTGCGACCGGAAGCTGGCACTCGTCACCCGCGACCACGGCTACGACCCGCAGAAGGCCGTCGCCGCGTACGACGAGATGGATCCGCAGGTCCTCGGGTATCTGAACATCCTCGGCTCACCGGTCGTCACGGCGCTGCGGGACAAGATCGAGGCGAAGGACGAACTCGCCGGCCTGACCACGTTCGCGTCGACCCTGCTCGGGGACGAGCACCTGATCGTCCTGGGTGCCACGTACGACATCCAGACGATCAACGGCCTGGACTGGCTCATGAGGAAGGGCGAACTGCGCAGCGGCGATTCCGTCGGGCATATCTACCTCCAGGGAGAAATCGGCGAGAACAGCCTGCGGGGCAGCAAGTTCGCTGCGGGGAAGCTGGGGTTGAAGATCGTCGGCCAGCAGATCGAACCCACCGCGACCGACCTCACCAGCCAGGTCAACGCGCTCAAGTCGGCGAAGGTCAAGGCGATCGTGGTGGACTCGACGCCCAAGCAGGCGGCTTCGGTGGCGGCCGTGGCGCAGGCGGCCGGCATGGAGGTGCCGATCATGGGCGGGGTGTCGACCTTCGCCACCAGCCTGCTCAGGACGTCTGCGGCGCCCGCGCTCACCGAGCACTACACCAGGCTCTCCGGTCTTGGCGGCATCGGTGAGGACAATGCCGCCGCTCGCAAGCTGGCCGCTGCCTGGAAGGACCAGTACGGTAAGGCGCCGGAGGCCAGCAGCGGAGTCGTCCACGCCTACGCCATGACCAAGCTCTACGCCGAGATAATCGGCAAGAGCTGCAAGGACCTCACCCGCCCGGGCGTGCTCAAGGCCCGCAGCGCTGTCACCGACTTCACGCTACCGGGCCTGCTTCCGCCTCAGGACTTCTCCGATCCCGCTGAGCCCAGTTCGCGCGAGGCCCAGGTGCTGGGTGTGGACAAGGGTGTCTTCGCCGGAGTCAAAGCACTCGGTGACTTCTTCGCATCGGATCTGGCGAAGGAGTACAAGGTGCCGTCGGCCGGATGACACTGCGGACTGCGCCCGGCGGGCCGGCGGCGGTGCGCCGGCCCTCGGCTCCGCATGGCACGGGAGCGGAGCGGCTTTGTCGATCGTTCGTTCGTTCTGGGAGGCTGGGACCATGGATGCGATGAGCGGCAAAGCGGCGGGCAAGAGTGGCAAGGCGGCGGACAACGGTCCCTCCAGCCCCCGGGGAAACGGCCGGGACGCCATCATGGACGCCGCACGAGATGTCTTCGCGGAGCGCGGCTACTTCGGCGCCTCCATTCGTGACATCGCCAAGCGGGCCGACATGAGTCTGTCCGCCCTCTATTACTACTACTCCGGCAAGGCGGAGCTCTTCCACGCCCTGATCGAGGACTCGCTCGACGACTACTTCCGTCACTGCGAGAAGGAACTGGCCCAGGCCGGTGACGACCCCGCCGCGCGTCTGGCCGCCCTGGTGAGAGTGACGGTCGACTACCGGGTCCGGCGGCGGGTCGAGAGTCTGCTGACCCTCCAGGAACTCCGTTACCTCGAACCCGAGTACCGCAACCCCATCATCGAAAGGCGGCACGCCGTATCGGGACTCTTCCAGAAGGCCATAGACGACGGCATCGCCGGCGGAGTCTTCCGGACCCCGCACCCGGACGACGCCCGCCGGGCGGTCATGGCCATGTGTAACGCCGTCGCCCAGTGGTACGACCCGTCCGGCGACCTCGGGACGACGGAGCTGTGCGACCGGTACGTGCGGCTGGCGTTCGCCATGCTCGGGCACGGCGAGGCGCCGGCCCGGTAGGTCGCCCGCACTTTTCGTCGCGGTCATTGACAGTGGGTGAGACGGCGACCTAACTTAACGATCGTTCGACAAGTACCTTCCTCTTCATCGGCTGCGGTCCCGACCACAACGGCCGGGGCCCGTGCCCCGGCGTACGACGGCAGTCGCCGAGCCTTCGCGCCGGCGGCGGCAGATCCGACACCGACTCGACCGACTGGAGCGTCCATGCAGACCAGCGGAATATCCGCAGTGGTGACCGGCGGCGCGTCGGGGCTCGGCCTGGCGACGGCACGGCGACTGCTCAAGGCCGGCGCCCGCGTCACCATCGCGGACCTGCCCTCCTCGGACGGCGAGCGCGCCGTCCGCGACCTCGGCCCCGAGGCCGTCTTCGTCCCCGCCGACGTGACCAGCACCGAGGACATGACCGCCGTCCTCGACACCGCCGAGCGGACAGGAGCGCTGCGCGCGGTCGTCCACTGCGCGGGCCGCGGCGGTCCGCTCCGCGTGGTCAACAAGGACGGCACCGCCGGTGATCTCGACCATTTCCGTGCCGTGGTCGACGTCAACCTGATCGGCACCTTCAACGTGCTCCGGCTCGCCGCCGCCCGCATGGCCCGCAACGAACCACTCGACGGAGACCGTGGAGTGGTGGTCATGACAGCGTCGGTCGCGGCGTTCGAGGGGCAGATCGGACAGAGCCCGTACGCGGCGTCGAAAGCCGGCGTGGCCGGCCTCACTGTGTGTGCGGCCCGGGACCTGGCGAGCAAGAGCATCCGGGTCGTCACCATCGCGCCCGGCTTGTTCGACACACCGATGCTCGGCAGAAGGCCGAAGGAGAAGCTCGACGCGCTCGCTGCCGCGGTGCCGCACCCGCCGCGCCTGGGCGCGGCGGACGAGTACGCACAACTCGCCCTGCACATCATCGACAACGCGATGCTCAACGGAGAGACCATCCGCCTCGACGGCGCGATCCGCCTGGCCCCACGCTGAAGGCCGGCGCTCAACCGCCACTCCCCAACCGCGACCACCGCTTGGCCACCGCAAAGGAGCTTCCGTGGCAGACGAAGTACTGGTCGAGTACGGCGACGACGGCATCGCCGTCATCACCATCAACCGGCCCGAATCCCGCAACGCGGTCACCCGAGCCGTCGCGGAGGCGATCGCGTCCGCGCTGGACGAGTTGGACGAGCGTGACGACCTCGCGGTCGGCATCATCACCGGCGCCGGCGGCACCTTCTGCGCGGGCATGGACCTCAAGGCGTTTCTGCGGGGCGAGCGCCCTCACGTGCAGGGGCGCGGTTTCGCCGGCCTCACCGAGACCCCGCCGCGCAAGCCGCTGATCGCCGCCGTCGAGGGCTACGCCGTGGCGGGCGGATGCGAGATCGCCCTCGCGAGTGATCTGGTCGTCGCCTCGGAGGACGCCAAGTTCGGGCTGCCCGAGGTCAAGCGCGGTCTGGTGGCGGTGGCCGGGGGACTGCTGCGACTGCCGGGCCGGATCCCGTACCAGATCGCGATGGAACTCGCCCTCACCGGCGATGTCCTCACCGCGGACCGGGCCTACCACTACGGGCTGGTCAACCGGCTCACCCCGCCCGGCGGCGCGCTGAAGGAGGCGAGGCTGCTGGCCTCCGCCATCGCCGCCAACGGTCCGCTCGCCGTACGGATCACCAAACGTATCCTTGTGGAGTCTCCCGGCTGGCCACGCGACGAGCTGTTCGACCGTCAGAAGCCGATCACCGAGCTGGTGTTCAACTCGGATGACGCTCGGGAAGGCGCGTCGGCCTTCACCGAGAAGCGCGCTCCCGTCTGGCGAGGCCGGTGAGCGGGCGGTGAACGAAGAACAAGACCAGGGACGTGCGAACGGCGCCGTACCCGATGGGGCCCCGGGGCCGCTCGCCGGGCTGCGGGTCATCGAGCTCGGGGGCATCGGGCCGGGACCGTTCTGCGCGATGCTCCTCGCGGACGCCGGTGCGGACGTGATCCGTGTCGAGCGCCCGTCGGACGTGGCCGGCAAGCCCGATCCCGTCCTGCACCGGGGCCGGCGCTCGGCCGCCATCGACCTCAAGCACCCGGAAGGCGTCGGCGCCGTCCTCGACCTGGTGGCGGATGCCGATGTCCTCCTGGAGGGCTTCCGGCCGGGTGTGGCCGAACGGCTCGGCGTGGGCCCCGGCCCGTGCCTGGACCGCAACCCGCGCCTGGTCTACGGACGGATGACGGGATTCGGGCAGGACGGGCCGCTCGCGCCGCGGGCCGGGCACGACATCAACTACATCGCCCTGTCGGGGGCCCTGGGAGCCATCGGACCGGCCGACGGCCCGCCGGTCCTGCCGCTCAACCTGCTCGGCGACTTCGGCGGCGGTGGCGCACTGCTCGCCTTCGGAGTGCTGTGCGCGGTCGTGCAGGCAGGCGCCACCGGGAAAGGCCAGGTCGTGGACGCCGCCATGGTGGACGGGTCGGCTCAACTGCTGGCCATGATCTACAGCCGTCTGCACCAGGAGCGGTGGACCGACCGCCGGGGCGTCAACTACCTGGACGGCACAGCCCCGTTCTACGGCGTCTACCGCTGCCGCGACGGCGAGTACGTCGCGGTCGGCGCGATCGAGGCGCCCTTCTTCGCCACCCTCCTGGAACGGCTCGGCCTGGCCGCGGATGCCGACTTCACCCAACAGTGGGACCGGTCCCGCTGGCCGGTCATGCGGCGGCGCCTGGCGGAGGTCTTCGCCGCCCGCACCCGCGACGACTGGGCCGCCGTGTTCGCCGACGCCGACGCGTGCGTCACCCCCGTGCTGTCGCTGGTGGAGGCACCGCGCCATCCCCACAACGCCGCACGCGGCACCTTCCTCACCGACGGCACGGGAGTCCTCCAGCCCGCCCCGGCCCCCCGGTTCGGC
>NZ_JAAKZX010000111.1 GCF_011045025.1 Streptomyces ureilyticus | reverse complement strand
AGAGGTGTATAAGAGACAGCCCTCGGATCCATGACCGTGTTGGTCGCCGCCGTCATCGTCCACGACAAAGCCGCCAACCGCGTCGTCCTCCTCCAGCGTGGCCCGGACGCCAAGTTCGCCCAGGGCATGTGGGACCTCCCCGTCGGCAAGAGCGAACCCGGCGAGCCCATCACCGAAACCGCGGTGCGGGAGCTGTACGAGGAGACGGGCCTGACCGTGAAGCCCGAGTCCCTGACGGTCGCCCACGTGATCCACCGTGCCTGGGGCGTCGAAGCGCCCAACGGTTTCCTCACCGTGGTCTTCGCCGCCCACGAATGGACCGGCGAACCCGAGAACCGCGAACCGCACAAGCACGCGCAGGTGTGCTGGGTCGACGCCGATGCGATCCCGAAGGAGTTCGTGGCCACGACCGCCAGCGCTCTCCACTGCTATCTGCGGGGTGGCCCTCAGGTGTCGCTCGACGGGTGGACGTAGCCGGGGGCTCAACAGCAGCCGGTGTCGAGCGAGGTCCGGACCGGGCGGGCAGTGCCGCTAATTCGGTTGAATACGAAGATCAGCCCGTGCTACCTCTGGCGGGTTCGCGAAAGCTGATCGCAGAGCATCCGAAGGGCTGGCCGACATGGTGCTCGGGGACACGGTGAAGCTGCGGCCGATGGAGCCGTCGGACGCTGAGGCTCTGTGGCGGTGGAACCACGACCCTGACGTCATGCGCTGGATGGACGACGGTTACGCCCAGCCGCTGGCCCAGGTCCAGAAGCGGATGGAGGAGCGGCCGCGCAATGCGTACGGCGACGTGCTCTTCGGGGTCGAGGTGCTCTCCGACGCACAGCTCATCGGCCTGGTCCGACTGCGCGACGCCGAGCCGGAGACCGGATGCGCCGAGCTCGACATCTACCTCGGTGAGAAGGAGTACTGGGGACGCGGCTACGCCACCGACGCCATGCGGACGATCTGCCGCTACGGCCTCGAGAAGATGCGCCTACACAAGATCACGCTGACTGTGGTCACCGAGAACCACGCCGCCTACCGCGTTTACCAGAAGGTCGGCTTCGTCGAGGAAGGCAGGCTGCGTCAGGTCTTCCGACGCGATGGCCAGTGGTACGACATGTTCACCATGGGCCTGCTGGAAGGCGAGCTCCGCTCCTGAACTTGGATGCGGGCTATCGGCACGATTGAGGCCAGCCGTCCATGCCCCGGCCGGGGTCGGGCTCGTGCGCGGGCCACGGATCTGATCTGGAGCTTCGGCGCGTTTCGGGGCTCCGGTGATCGGTAGCTGGCCCGCTGCTGGCCCGAAGGGCGTACGACCAAGGCGTGGAGAGGCCCCGGCCGGATCGGCGTGCGGCGGGGCCTGACTGCGTTCATGGGGTCAGGTGTGCGCTTGGACGATGAGTGTGCCGATCTTCCGCCTGCCGGGCGGAGCCGCAAGCACCTCTGCCCGCGCGTCCGTTAGCCGTTCTCCTTCAGCATCCGTTCCCACGTCTCGGGCTCGAAGTCCCAGCGCTTGACGACGAGCGGGTCCTCGTTGGCGTCGCGCGGGGTGTACGAGGCCTGGCAGCCGTAGCACCCTCGTGCGGCTCCCCCTCGGAGGGTCGGCGCGTGCCGTCTTCGTGCGTACGGCGCCACACGTTGTGCGCCCGTCGGCCGATCCGCAGCCGGAGTATCCGGCCGGGGCAGCGCGGGCACCGCTTCACCGTCCGCCAGCGCTCGACCTCGCTCGCCCCGTGGGCCCGTCGCCGGGGCGGGCCCTCACCGTTTCGACTCAGGTTCGTAACAGGAACCAACGATTCCCTTCACATCATGCACACATCGGATAACGTCACCCATCTCACGCAACACCGCACCATGGGGGGATCCATGAGCCAGCAATACCCGCAGGAGCCCGGGTACGGGCCACCGCAGCAGCCGACCCAATGGGGTGCGCCCCACCAGCAGCCGCAGCCGGGCTGGGGTGCCCCGCCGCCGCAGCCCCCGAAGAAGTCCAGCACGGGGAAGGTCATCGGCATTGGATGCGCCGGCGTGGTCGGGCTCTTCGTCATCATCGGCATCTTCGGCGCTGCACTCAGCGGCGGCTCCGACGACAGCAGTAAGGGCAGCACGGTCAGCTCCGAGCCCAGCGCCAAGGACGAGCCCGCCGCCAAGGACGAGCCCGCCGCAGAAACCCCGGCTGAAGACACACCCGCCGAGGACGCCCCAGAGGAGAAAGCGCCGGCCAAGAGCCAGGCCGACCAGTTCAAAGACTGCGTTGCGAAGAGCGGCACGGCAACGGAGAAGTCGGCCGTCAAGCACGTCACGAAGGTGACCGGCGCGGACGAGCAGAACGACATCCTCGACGCGGCCGAGGTGTTCACGGACTACACCGGCGGGCTGGTGGGCCCACACGCGTCGGACGGGAAGCTGATCGCGTCGGCGTTCGCCTCGTGCTACGAGTCGGAGAATGGGTTGGTGACGGTGTACGACAAGTCGGGTGAGATCTTGTCGAACGGCAACTTCTGATCCGACGCTGCCGACCCGGCTCGCGCCTGTGCGCGGCCGGGCCTCCGCATGCTCGCCGGAAGATCACCAACTCCCCATCCGGGCCACCACGCATCCCATGCCCGCCTGCCCGGCGTGCTGCCCCCGCTGTCGTCGTTGCGGGGCAGGGAGGGGCAGGAGAGGGGAGGCTGAACCGCTCGAGAAGGAGTGGGGCGGTCGGTCGCCGAGCAGCTGACGGTACGGGGTGACTCACGCCGAAGAGGCCGCGCGATGCGGCCCCTTCAGGCGTTCGGGTCGCCCTCTTCGGGAGTGTCGCTGGTCGGCTGCTCCACGACGAAGGAGCCCTTCCCGCGCACAGTGACGATCAGCCCGCGCTCGCGGAGTTCCTGTGCGGCCCGTCGTGCCGTGAGTCGGGCCACGCCGTACTCGTCGGCGAGGTGGTTCTCCGAGGGGATGGGCCTGTCCGGCGCCAGTTCGCCGGACGCGATTTTCCCGGCGATGACGTCGGCCAGCTGTACGTAGAGCGGTCTCGCGCTCATCGGGTCCAGGGCGGCGTTCGGCTCTGCCTTATCGCTCATACGTCCAACGTAGAGCGGCAGTGATCTGCACGGTCGGGTTGATCCCTCTGTACTTGTATACAGAGGGCTGCATCCCAGTGTAGCTTCGAAATGACAAAACCCCGGCGAGGTGGCCAGACCTCCCGGGGCACGGCCAACGCTGACATAGGAGCGTCGACATGCACGACCTTATCCGCCGCACCCTCGAATGGCTGCGACTCCTCTTCGCCCCGGGCACGGGCAAGCGGCGCCGCCGTCCCCACCGGCACCCTCACTTCTGCGTCCACTTCACCGTCGTACGCCGTCCCTCCTCTCCCGAACCCCCGAGCCTTCCGCGCCACCGCTCCCCGTACGGTCTCGTCACTCCCCTCGACGGTGCCGATTCCGCCCTCGTACGCCCCTACCTCACCGCCCACGAACCTGAAGCCGCCCTCCAGGCGCGCCGTCGCCTCGCACTCGTTCTCGCCGCCGACTTCGGGATCGACCTCGACCGGCACCTGATCGGCGCGCAGGAGGTGGCCGCCTGATGAAGCACACCACCGACCCCGCGACGACCTCCAACTCCCCCCGCCTGCTGCCCTGGCCGTCCCTCGACGGCAACCCTTGCTACCTGGTGACGGACAGCGGCGGCGGGTACGTCTCCCGCCTCGCCGACGACCTGGAAACCGTGCAGCTCAACATGGGCGCCGACGTACTCGGCCTCGCCCGCACGGTGCTGGACGACCCCACGTCGCCGTACACCGAGGTCCGCTACGCGGGACTCCGGCTCGCCGAGTGCCTGACCGACGCCCTGCGTGTCGCCGAGTCCAGAGGACTGCGCCTGCCTCCACCGGACACCGGAGGCGTCGAGGAGGCCGAGGCGGCCGAACGCAGCACGGCGTAACGGGACCGAGACCCGGCGGCGTCCATGGAAGACCCTGGTGGCCCGTCCTCCCCGGCCAGGTGGCTGGTCGCGAAAATGTGACACCTACCCCTATCACTGTCACATTCTCGCGACCGCCTACCCGAGAGCCCGCAGCGTCGAGCGGAGCGCCCGAACTGCCCTCGGAATTCGTCCACAGCAGCTGGTCGGCTAGCCGGGGCCAACCCACACCCGGCTACTTCACGTTCCCTGCGAAGATCGCCGTCTCAGACTCAAACGAAGGCGCCATCTCGACCTGCAGATACTCCTCGCCCTTCGGGACCTCGCACGCCACCTTCGCCGTCATCGTCCGGCCCGGCCGAAGATGCGTCGTCGGCATCCCCTCCAGCCCTCGGTCCTCGTCGTAGATCTCCTCGCCCTCCGTGGCCTCATCCCCGTACTGGCACAAGAAGTATGCGTCTGCGAGATTCATCGTCGACTCCGAGCCGTTCACGATCTTCACCGTGAAGGAGACGTACGGCGCGCTCTCAGGCGACCCGTACTCCGTCGACACCCCCCGCGCGTAGCCGGACAGCGTGACCTCGACGCCGTCCTCGTACTCCACACCGTCCGTCAACCCAAGGATCTCCGGCTCCGTGGTCTCCGGCGTCTGCTCCGGTTCCTCGGCGGCGGTGATCGTCTCGTCGGACAGCGTTGACTCGGCGCTGGCGGCGCTGCCCGCATCTGCCTTGTCGTCCCGGGAGTTCGCCACGACGACACCGGTGGCGACGATCGCGGCGATGACGGCTGCAGCGGAGCCGATGACGATCGCGTTGGTGTGGCTCTTCTTCGACGGTGCTGGTGGCGGGAAGCCGGGCATGGGTGGTGGCGTGCTGTCGGTCATGGTCCCCCCAAGGACGTGGTGTGCAGGAGGGCATCATGCGTCCTCATGTGTGCTACGTGGAGGAGATGTGTCCGTGTTGTGACCAGAAATGAGTGAAGGTCCCTGATCCTGCTGGACGACGCGTGAAGGACCGCTATGACCGCATAGGGGATGTGGTGTGCTGGCTGTGACTTGCTTGTTCGTGTAGAGGGTGGCCAGGCCCTCGTGAGGCACGCAGGGGGCGTCGTCTGCAGATCGCCCAGGGCGCTCCTGCGGGCCGCTTCAGTCTTCCAGTTGAGGGCGTTCGTCATCCGCAGGAGGCCGAGCAGGACGAGCAGCACCTGAGTGACGACGCTGACGATCGCGATGTTCTTCGCGGCGTTGGCGATGATCAGCGTGATGGGTCCGCCAGACACCCACGCGCATCAGATCCTGAACTTCTCGACCCGTAGGGCCTTCTCCGAGTCATCCGTGGGTGGGACTGACGCGGGGCGCCCGAGGAGGGGACTGCCCTACTTTCCGTCGTCGTGCCTACGAGCGATCGAGCGAGCTGCCGACTGGATCCCCTGTAGGGCCTTTCTGATTTCCTGGACCTGCTTCTCGATCGATCGGGATGACGTGACTCGCGTTTCGCCTTGCATCAGGGCCACGTCAAGATCATAGGTGTCCTCGTATGACTGTTTCCTGTCGGTCGACTCATACGTGATCGTGACCCTCAATTGATCAGGCACGTCTTCCCAGTTGACGAACACGTCATCCTCGCCAGCTCTGCCGCTGAAGTAGACGTTCTTTAGTTCAGTC
This sequence comes from Streptomyces ureilyticus, assembly GCF_011045025.1. GTDB lineage: Bacteria > Actinomycetota > Actinomycetes > Streptomycetales > Streptomycetaceae > Streptomyces > Streptomyces ureilyticus. The sequence continues at coordinate 25,776 of NZ_JAAKZX010000111.1, read as the reverse complement.
TCTGGAGTCAGCGTCGGGATCACGCGACCGTACCGTTCCTTGAGGTACGGAATGACGCTGCGCTCGGCCTTCTCAGGGTTCGGATCAGGGATCTCGGGCGTGAACGTCACCCGTACGTTCTTGGCAACGGACGGCCCATAGTTGCGTACAACCAGGTACAGCGTCGCATGGGCCGGATAGGCGTCTCGGAACTCTGCGGCCACCATGGGCCGGCTCCGGTTGACGCTGTCCGCACGGGTCTGCCTGAGGGTGCGAACGCCATTGATGCTGGCGAACCATGCGGCTCCAGCACCGCCGACTGCCGCGCCGGAGCTGATCCATGCTGGCCAATTGGTCATGGTGCTCGCATTCTTCTCGTACCAGGGCGCTTGGTGTGCCGTTGCTCCTGTGGATACGCGGTTTTTAACCGCACGGTTCCGCTTTTGGTTGTCCGTGGATTTTCACGACGGAGCCATGGCCCACCTCTCCGGCCGCTACTCCACTCGGCCGTTGGGTATGACGAGGTCGCATGGTCGGCCAGCTGTACGTAGAGCGGCCTCATGCTCATCGCGTCCGGGGTGGCGTTCGGCTCTGCCTTGTCGCTGGACGACCCCACGTCGCCGTACACCGAGGCCCGCTACGCAGGCCTCCGGCTCGCCGAGTGCCTGACCGACGCCCTGCGCGTCGCCGAGTCCCGCGGAATGCGCCTGCCCGCGCCGGACACCGAGCACGCCCACGTGCACCGCGACGAGCAGCCGAGAAGTACACCGGAGACCGCCTCCGGCTCCCGTTCCGGCTGGCCGCGACCGTGCTGGCCTGCCGGAACGGATCGCGCAACAGCTCGGCTGCTGAGTCAGGCCATCTGCCAGGCGCTGAGCAGTTCCCCAGGGCCGTAGACCGCCTGTAGTCCGGAGCACTGGACGCCGCTGCGGGATGCTACGGCCAGAGGAACGGGTTCGTCGGTCAGTGCGGCTCGGTGTTTGTGGAGGGCGGCGAGGTCGTGGCTGTCGAAGGGGGCCTGTTCGAGCCATTTGATGGAACCGAGGAAGAGTAGCTGCTTGGCGACCGGTGCGCGGTCGGCGCCGACGAGGTCGATTTCGACGTCGTTGCTACGGGTCCAGTAGGCGCCGATCGCCGGGGCGGCCGACAGGCCCTGGTCAGGCAGGAGCCGGGCGAGGCTGTCGCGGACGAGAGGTTCGATGGCGCGTCCTCGCCAGGCGGTCCATTGCTCGCGGATGCGGGCCAGGGTCAGATCGCCGCGCATGCGCTCGATCTCGGCCATGTGCGGGTCGAGGAAGGCGAGCCAGAAGCGCAGGTAGGGGTCGGCCACGCGGTAGCGCCGCTCCTTGGACGGGCGTGTTGAGAGGGGCAGTTCGGCGGCGACCACGCGCTTGGTGGTCAGGAGTTCCGTGGCGCGGGTGAGCGTGGTGTGGGCGATGCCGCCGGCGGCACGGGCGATGTTGGTGAAGGTTCGTTCGCCGGTGCCGATGGCTTTGAGGACTTCCAGGCCCATGGCCTGGGGTGGGAACTCGGCCGCGAGGGAACGCTCGGCCGAGACCAGCAATGCGGAAATCGGGTTCGACAGGGACGTACCGAGGAAGTCCCACATCGAGCCGCTCTGCGGCCACTCGCGGCAGATCAGCGGCAGCCCGCCGGTGACCAGTGCGGCGTCGAAGGCTTCGGCCGGTTCCAGGTCGAGCATCTCGGCGAGGTCCGCGGGGTTGAGGGGACCCAGGACCATCTCCCGGCCGCGTTGGTGGAAGGGCCGGTCGTAGTCGTTGAGCGCCTCCATCATCGACAGGTCCGAGCCGATGAGCAGGAAGAGCACCGACTTACGGCTGAGGAGGCGGTCCCAGGCCCGCTGCAACAAGCCCTCGAAAGCGTCGACCCGGTCCATGAGGTACGGCACCTCGTCGATCACGACCACACTCGGCCGGTCATCGGGAAGGATCTCCGCGAGCAGTCGGAAGGCGGCGTTCCACTGCTGGGGTGCTTCTTCGGCGAAGAGGTCGCGCTCGGGCAGGGTGGAGGTGGAGACGGCGTCGAGCAGTTCCGCGAGTTCGTCCTCGGCGGAGCCGCCGGCGGCCGTGAAGAACACCCCCGGTGCTTCGCTCCGCCGGATGAACTCCTCGACCAGACTGGACTTTCCCACGCGTCGCCGTCCGCGCATGAGGATGCACTGGCCGGGTCGGGGGGAGCCGATTGCCGCACCTACTGAGCTCAGCGTCTCGCTCAGTACGCGTAGCTCGCGTTTGCGTCCAATGAAGCGTTGCAAGACGAGCCCCTTGTAGCCGCGGAGATAGTTACATACGAGATACTATCTCGAGCGCTACTATCCCTCACGCGGTGAATGGTCCCGGTATCCGTAGTCGATTCCGTGGTCAGCACGGATGTCGCCCGTACCCCGGTCGGGACAAGCTGTGAGCACAGCGGCAGGGCGGGCTCGACAGGGCACACCGGCCGATCGTGACTCACGACCACAGGAGTGATCATGGCCAGCGCCAAGGACAGCTCGTACGAGGGATTCACGGTCGAGGAGCGGGCCGCGATGAAGGATCACGCTCAGGAGCAGAAGAAGGCGGCGCGGCGCGGGTCGCGTGCGGACAAGGCGGCGGAGGTGGAGCGGGACGTGCTCGCGAAGATCGCGGAGATGCCGGACTCGGACCGGATCATCGCCGAGCGCGTCCACGCCGTTGTCAAGGCCAACGCCCCGGTCCTCGCGCCGAAGCTCTGGTACGGGATGCCCGCCTACGCACTGGACGGCAAGGTCGTCTGCTTCTTCCAGAGCGCGGCGAAGTTCAAGTCGCGTTACGCCACCCTCGGGTTCAACGACCCGGCGAAGCTGGACGAGGGCACCATGTGGCCGACCGCTTTCGCCCTGACCGAGGTGACGGACGAGGCGGAAGCGCGGATCGCCGCACTGGTCAAGCAGGCGGTGAGCTGAAGGCGCACACGGAGGAGGCGCACACAGCGGCGGTTATCCGACGGCCTTGGGCGCCAGACCGAGGCCGGCCAGCGCGGCCATTCCGGCGGTGGCATGCTCGCCGCCCGCGAGCAGCAGCGTGCGCGCCGACTGGTAGGGGCAGCCGGCCGCGTCGAACGCCGCGGCGGCGGCGACCTGGCGCGGCACGTCGCCGTCCAACAGTGCCTCCGCGCGGTCCAGTTGGGCGGTGGCGACCGGGTTGCCGGTGACCACGGCGCGCGCGGCGTCGATGCGGGCCCGGGCGTCCGGGTGCCGGGCGAGTACCGCCGTCTCCGCGCGGAGCGCCACGTACCAGTGGTGCCAGATCCAGCACACCCACTTCCACACCTCGTCCGGCTTCGGCGTGACCCGCTCCAGCGCGGCGTCCACGTCCCCGTGGTGGAGCAGGACCATGGCGTCGAGGACCGCACCGTAGCCAAGACGGTGCTGCTCCACCGCCGTGTCCGCCTGATCGACGATCGCGAGCCAGTCCGCCCGGGCGTCGTGGTCGCCGCGCAAGCCGTGGATCATGGCCACCGACGCGGCCGCGGCGCCGAGGGACAGCGAGCGCGGGCGGCCGCTGTGCTTCCACGCGTCGAGGAACCTCACGCTGCGGGTGAGTACTTCCTCGGCATGGCCGGCGAACGCGTCCGCGGTCAGGAGCCAGGACGTGGCGTGGTGGCCCGCCTCGGCCAGCTGGGGGTGGTCGGCGAGCTGCCTGCCCCACCGTCGGGCCTCCGGCAGCTCACCCACACCGAGGGCGGTTCCGGCGGCCATGGCGAGGGCGTCCATCAACTCGTGCGTACGGGCGGGAGTCGGCGGTACGGAAGCCAGGAGGTCGATACGGCGCCGGGCGAGCCCTGCCACGGCGAAGGCGTCACCGGCCCAGCTCAGGGCGCCGGAGAGCGCGTCTAGGGCGGCCGACTCCGCCACCGGGTCGCCGGTGCGCCGGGCGAGAGCGACGGCCTGTTCGGCTCGCGCGACCGTCTCCTCGACGGTGTTGTCCGCGTCTCCCTGAATCGCGCCGTACGCGTCCGTGACCACCGCCGCCTCGGCCAGCGCGACAGCCGCCTCGGCGGCAAGGTCGTCAGCGCCGGACAGTTCTCGCGCCTCCGCGAGCATGGCGGTCACCTCGTCCACGGGGGGAATCCGCGTGAACGAGGTGGAGAAGCGGTACGCGACGGTGGCGGCGGCCGCCAGTTCGCGGGCGGCACCGGCGCCGCCCCCGGCCCGGCGGGCGGCCTCCGCGGCGGCACGGTGCAGTCGGAACATGTCGCCGCCGAGCCTGCGGCACCCGGCCACCGAGGCGGCGTGGCGCAGCGCGGCGGCGGCAGCGGCCGCGTCTTCGGCGAGCCGGGCCGCCTGCTCGTACCGCTGCTGGGCCTCGCCGAGCAGATTGCGAGTGAACGTCAACTCGGCTAGGGACAAGGCCAGTTGACACGCTTTCCCGCGCCGCTCCGGCTGTTCGGCGGCCCAGCTGAGAGCGGCCCTGAGGTCGTCCGCCAGAGCGTCGAACCGGGCGCGCCAGTCCGCGCCGTCGGCCTTCAGGAGTCCGGTCGCGCCGGCCAGGCACCACTCCACGTGGCGGGACCGGACGTCGGTCAGCTCACCGGCCTCGGCGAGCCGCTCCGTCCCGTACTGGCGGATGGTCTCCAACGGCTGGTAACGGGTGCCGTCCGCGGCCGGTGTCACGGCGAGCAGGCTCTGTTCGGCAAGCCTGCCAAGCCCGTCCGTGACCGCGGCCGGATCCAGCGGGGCGAACCCGGCCACCGCGCCGGCCGCCTCCGCGGTGAACGGCACGGCGAAGGCCGACACTCGGCGCAGCAGCGCCTGATCCTCCGGCTGAAGCAGGTCATGGCTCCAGTCGAGGACCGCCCGCACCGACCGGTGTCTGTCGTCGGCGCGGGCCCCGCCGGTGAGGATCCGCAGCTGGTCGGAGAGACCGGCCGTGAGGCCGTCGAGGCCGAGCGTGGACCATCGCGCCGCCGCCAGCTCGATCGCCAGCGCCATGCCGCCGAGCCGTTCGCAGACGGCCACGACCCCTTCGCGCACCGCCGGAGGCGGCGGCTGGCCGACCGCCGCCGCCCGGTCCATGAACAGCGCCACCGCCTCCGACGCGTCGCCACCGGCCCGCGACAGCGGCGGGACCGGGAAGACCCGCTCGTACGGCACCATCAGCCGGGCCCGGCTCGTCACGAGCACCCGCACCCGCGGACAGGCCGTCAACAGCCGTTCCAGAAACGACGCGACCCCGTCGCGTACCTGCTCGCAGTTGTCCAGCACCAGTAGCGCCCGGTGATCCGCCAGCGTGGCCACCACCGCGTCGTCGACGCCACGCCCGGGCTGCTCGCCCACGCCCACGGCCGCCGCGACGGCCGCCCCCACCCGTTCCGGATCGGTGACCGGGACCAGGTCGACGAACCACACCCCGTCGGCGAAGTCGCCGGCCACTTCCGCCGCCACCGCCAGCGTGAGTCGGGTCTTGCCGACCCCGCCCGGACCGACCGCGGTCACCTGCCGGTGAGTCTTCACCGCCTCGGCCAACTCGCCCCGCTCGCGCGCCCGGCCGACGAACGGCGTCAGCCGCACCGGGAGAGCGGGTGCCGACCGCGAGCGCTCGGCGTGGGCGGACTCGGCCGCGCGCCGGGAAAGCGCCCGCCGATCCGGCACCTCCAGCTTGCGCAGCAGCGAGGAGACGTGCGACTCAACGGTACGTACGGAGATGAACAGCTGCGCGGCGATCTCCGCGTTGCTGAGGTGCTCCCCGAGCAGCGCGAGTACTTCGGCTTCCCGGGCGGAGATCACTGGAGTGGACACCGGGTCATTATCCGTGGCGGTCTGTCCGGCTGTCCGCGGCGTTCGGTCCGTCTATCCGTGGCGGTTTCCGTGGTCAGCACGGAGGTGGACCGCTTACGGACCGGGAGAGGCTGTGGCCACAGGGATCGTGACCCCGACTACAGGAGTGACCATGACCGTGGTGCACGCCGACCCCCGCTCCCGTGCCCAGCGCCGCCGTGACACCGAGGACCGGCTCACCCGCGACGACGACGTCTGGGTGGCCAGTGCCTCGGCGGACGGCGCGCCATACCTCGTACCGCTGTCCCACGACTGGGACGGTGAGGCTCTGCTGGTGGCCACCCCCGCCAAGAGCCCGACCGGCAGGAACCTGGCCGCCACCGGGACCGCTCGGCTCGCGCTGGGCCACACCCGCGACGTGTCCATGATCGACGGTGACGTCGAGGTCCTCGAGATCGACGAGCTGCCGCAGCAGCGGGCCGACCGCTTCGCCGCCCGCACCGGCTTCGACCCGCGCCAACTGACCACGCCGTACCGCTGGTTCCGTATCACCCCGCGCCGCATCCAGGCCTGGCGCGAGGAGAACGAGCTGCGCGACCGCGAGTTGATGCGCGACGGCCGCTGGCTGGTCTGAAGCTCCGGCCTTCGATCCGCAACCGCCCGCTCAGCCGACCGCCGCGCCGAACCACTTCGCCATCTGACCGGCAAGACCCTCCTGATCCTCACCGACCCACGCCACATGCCCGTCCGGTCGCAGCAGCACCGCGGGTACGTCCGCCGCGTCCAGTTCCTCGCTGACGTCGACGACATGGTCGACCCGGTCGTCCCAGCCCGCCACCGAGAGCCGGCCGCCGGTCTGGTCGAGCAGCAGACCGCGGCCGGTGTGCGTCAGCTCGTAGAGGCGACCCTGCTTCAGGTTCACGTCCCGCAGGCGTCGGCCGAGCAGGTCATGGCCCTCGCCGAAGTCGGTGCCGAAGTCGTAGCGGATCCCGATCGCGGTGATCTTCTCGATCAGGTACCGGTGCACGTCCTCGAAGTCCATCAGTTCCGACACCAGCCGTCGCACTGCCTGGGGCCCCGGCTCGGTGGACATCAGCTCCATCTGCGCCCGGGTGTTGTCCAGCACGGCGGCGGCCACCGGGTGCCGCTCGGTCTCGTAGCTGTCCAGCAGCTCCTCCGGTGCCCGGCCGCCCACCTCGGCGGCGAGTTTCCAGCCGAGGTTGAACGCGTCCTGGATGCCGAGGTTGAGCCCCTGCCCACCGGTCGGCGGGTGGATGTGTGCCGCATCCCCGGCCAGCAGCACCCGCCCGACCCGGTAGCGCTCGGCCTGCCGGGTGGCGTCGCCGAAGCGGGACATCCAGCGCGGTGAATGCACGCCGAAGTCGGTGCCGGCGCACGCCCGCAGCTGCTGCTTGAACTCCTCGAAGGTCGGCGGGACCGCGCGGTCCTTGGCCACTCCCTCGGCAGGCACGATGACGCGGTACACCCCGTCCCCGAGGGGCCCGAGGCCGAACCTCTTCTGGGTCTTGCGGACTTCCCCGACGACGGCGGCGATCGTCTCGGGATCCTCGGTTACCTCCATCTCGCCCAGCAACGTCTCGACACTGCTGGGCTCACCGGGGAAGCCGACGCCGAGCAGCTTGCGCACCGTGCTGCGGCCGCCGTCGCAGCCGACGAGGTAGCGCGAGCGCAGCCGCGTTCCGTCTGCGAGTTCGGCGGTGACGCCGTCCTCGTCCTGGCTCAGCCCGACCAGCTCGCAGCCGCGCCGGATCTCGGCGCCGACCTCGGCGGCGTGCTCGGCCAGCAGGCGATCGGTGGTGGGCTGCGGGATGCCGAGGACGTACGCGTGTGCGCTGTCCAGCCGGACGGGCGAGGGCTTTTCGATCCCGGCGAAGAAACCGCCCACCGGGTACTGCTTGCCGTGTGCGAGGAACCGCTCCAGCAGACCGCGCTGGTCCATCACCTCGATGCTGCGCACATGCAGGCCGAGCGAGCGGACCACCCTGGTCGGCTCTGTCTCCTTCTCCAGCACCACCACGTGCACACCGTGCAGCCGCAACTCACTGGCCAGCATCAAGCCGGTCGGACCGGCGCCGGCAACGATCACGTCGATCATGAAACCCCCCATTTCCGCAGGTCTTGGCCTTGGCCGGGCAATTCTGCGGTACGACGGGGGCCTTGCCGCAAGCCCCCCGGTGGGCTATACGTTGAGAGTGGCAAGGAGCGGATGTGACCCTCCTTGCCTTTCTTTTTGGCACTCTTTTGAACGCGTTCAAATTTCTGCGGTAGGCTCCCCGCATACCTAGGGGGAGCCTGATGAAGATCGTAATACCCGGAGGAACCGGGCAGATCGGGACGATCCTGAACCGCGCTCTGACCGCGGCGGGCCATGACGTCGTGGTCCTGACCAGACGGCCCCGACACAAGGGTGAGATCCACTGGGACGGCGAGACCCTGGGCCCCTGGACCGAGGCGATCAACGGCAGCGACATCGTGATCAACCTGGCCGGACGCAGCGTCAGCTGCCGGTACACCCCGGCCAATCTCCAAGCCATGATGGATTCCCGCGTCAACTCCGCCCGTGTCGTGGGGGAGTCGATCGCCGCCGCCGCTCAACCTCCGCGCGTCTGGCTGCAGATGAGTACGGCCACCATCTACGCCCACCGCTTCGACGCACCCCATGACGAGGCGACCGGCGTGTTCGGCGGCACGGAGCCCGGCGTGCCGGACTACTGGGCGTACAGCGTCGAGATCGCCAAAGCATGGGAGCGGGAGCAGGAACGGGCGGAGACCCCGCACACCCGCAAGGTCGCCCTGCGCACGGCCATGGTGATGAGCCCCGACCACGGAGGCGTTTTCGACGTCCTGCTCCGGCTGGCGCGGCTCGGGCTCGGCGGACCGGTCGCGGGCGGCGCGCAGTACGTGTCCTGGATTCAGGATCGCGATTTCGTGCGCGCCGTCGAGTTTCTGATCGACCGGGACGACCTGGCCGGGCCGGTGAACGTCGCCGCTCCCGATCCTGTGCCGCAGCGCACGTTCATGCGCACGCTGCGCGCCGCGTGGTGCGTTCCCGTGGGCCTGCCCGCCACGAAGTGGATGGCCGAACTCGGCGCGTTCGCGATGCGCTCGGACACCGAACTCCTGCTCAAGAGCCGTCGCGTCGTCCCCGGCCGCCTGCTCGAAGCGGGCTTCGCCTTCGACCACGCCACGTGGCCGGAGGCCGCCGAGGACCTCGTCGGGCGCGTACGCGACGATCGAGCCGCACAAGCCGTACGAAGTGAGTCTTCGGCTCCGCGCTGAAGGTCAGCCTGAAGGTCAAGGCCGACTCGGACGACGGGGTCAGCCCGCGCTGAGTTCCGGCAGCGGCAGCGTGTGCTGGGTCTGGAGGACCTTGGCCCGCAGGTAGCGGACATTGTGCGCCGTCTTGAACACCCCTGTCGGGACCCGGCGTTGAACGTCGACGCCGAGCGTACGGAGCTGTTCCGCCTTGTCCGGGTTGTTGGACAGCAGGTCGAGGGACGAGATGCCCAGGGCGCTCAGCATCTGGGCCGCCGAGGTGTAGTCGCGGGCGTCCTCCGGCAGGCCGAGGGCCGTGTTCGCGGCGTAGGTGTCGAGACCCTGGTCCTGGAGGGCGTACGCGTCGAGCTTGTTGTAGAGGCCGATGCCGCGGCCCTCCTGGCGGAGGTAGAGGAGTACGCCGCCGCGCGTGGCGATCTGCTCGACCGCCTCGCGGAGCTGCGGTCCGCAGTCGCAGCGGGCCGAGCCGAAGACGTCGCCCGTCAGGCACTCGGAGTGGAGACGGACCAACGGGGTCGCCGACGGGGTGCCGAGGACGAGGGCCACGTGCTCCTGGCCGTCGGTCAGCCCGTGGAAGGTGACCACGTCGGCGTCGACGCCGTAGCCGTCGTCGAAACGCAGCGGGACCCGGACGCGTGCGCGCGGGGTGGCGGCGGGGAGCAGTTCGGGCATGCGGGTTCTCCGAGTCCGGGATCCGAGCGGCTTTCGGGTGCAGCTTTCGGTCTGCTTCAGATTTGAAGCAGGAGCCTGGATCGAGACCCTACCTCATGGTTAAAAGTTGAAGCAACAGTTCCGAAACGCGTGCGCGGTGGCCCGAAACGCGTGCGCGGTGGCCCGAAACCCGTACGCGGTGGCCCGAAACGCGTGCGAGGTGGGCGGCAAAAACAAAAGGCAAGGAGGTCACCGACTCCTTGCCACTCTCAACTTATAGCGCACCGGGGGGCTTGCGGCAAGGCCCACGTCGTGCCGCAGAATTGCCCGCCTAAGGCCAGGAAATGGCCAGGACCAGCGAAAACGGGGAGTCGCGAAGTGCGTGTGCTGTTGTCGACGTATGGGTCGCGCGGGGATGTCCAGCCGATGGCGGGACTCGCGGCGCGGATACGAGAACTTGGTGCCGAGGTGCTTGTGTGCGCGCCGGCGGACGAGGAGTTCGCGAAGTTGCTGGCCGGTGTCGGCGTAGAGCTGCTGCCCTTCGGGCCGTCGGCGCGTGCGCTGACGAAGGCGGCGCCGTCGCTGCCCCCGGAGGGCTTGCCCCGGCGCGCGGCCGAGGTGATCGCCGGACTGCTCGACGTGGTCCTCCCGGCGGCCGAGGGCTGTGACGCGCTGGTGTCGACCGGCATGATGCCGGCCGCGGCGGGCGCGCGGTCGGTGGCCGAGAAATTGGGCATCCGCTCCCTGTCCGCGACCTTCCAGCAGATCACCCTGCCGTCGCCGCACCGCCCGCCGCTGGCGTATCCCGGTCGTCCGCTCCCGCCGGAGGTGACCGACAACCGGGCACTGTGGGACCTGGACGCCCAGAGCATCAACGCGCTGTTCGGCGAGGCGCTCAACACCAACCGGGCGTCGATCGGCCTGCCCCCGGTGGACAACGTCCGCGACTACGTCATCGGCGACCAGCCGTGGCTGGCTACGGACCCAGTTCTGGACCCCTGGCAGCAGACGCCGGATCTGGACGTCGTACAGACCGGCGCTTGGATCCTGCCCGACGAACGCCCGCTCCCGGCAGACCTGTTGGGGTTCCTGGATGCGGGCGAACCACCGGTGTACGTGGGCTTCGGCAGCATGCCCATGGGCGGATCGGAGAACACCGCTCAGGTGGCCGTCGAGGCGGTCCGCGCGCAGGGCCGCCGCGTACTCGTCTCCCGCGGTTGGGCCGACCTGGGCCTGATCGACGACGAGGACGACTGCTTCGCCGTCGGTGAGGTCAACCATCAGGCGCTGTTCGGCCGGGTGGCCGCGGTCGTGCACCATGGTGGCGCGGGCACCACGACGACGGCTGCCCGGGCTGGGGCGCCTCAGGTGGTGGTACCCCAGCTCGCGGACCAGCCGTACTGGGCGGGCCGGGTGGCCGAGCTGGGCATCGGAGCGGCACACGATGGTCCGACTCCGACCTTCGAGTCCCTGTCCGCCGCGCTCACCACGGCCCTCACGCCCGAGACCCGCGCACAAGCGACCGCCGTGGCCGGCACGGTCCGCACCGACGGCGCGACGGTCGCCGCGAAGCTGCTGCTCGAAGCGGTCGGCTGAGCAGGGCCTGGCTCGACCGTCCCGTGAACCACGCGGACCGCCGAGCCAGGCCCCGAGAACACGAGAACCCGCACCCACAGGTGCGTCACACCGCTCCAAACGTCTTCCCGCGCGCAACGGTCGCCAGCGACCCCAGATCGGAGCCCATCGCCGTGAACCCCCTGACCACCAGCGCGTTCGACCTCCCCGAAAACCTCTCCTCCAAGGCCGACCCCAAGCTGATCGCCGCCGACGAGCGGCACTTCGCGGCCATCGCGGAGTGCCTTGAGCAGACGATCGCCGAGGTGTCCGACCAACTGGACGCCGAGCGCAGGGCGCCCGGCGGCACCGGCCGGCAGGCGATGGACCGCGACACAGAGATCCACCGGCTGACCGCCCGCCTGCGCACGCTGCGCCGCTTCGGCCTGGACCTGTGCCTCGGCCACATGGTCGCCGACGACGACTCCGAACCCGTATACGTCGGACGACTCGGCCTCACGGACAGTACGGGCCGTCGGCTGCTGGTCGACTGGCGTTCCCCCGCCGCCGAGCCGTTCTTCGGAGCCACCCACGCCAATCCCATGGGTCTGGCGAGCCGTCGCAGGTACCGCTGGACCCGCCCCCACTCTCGGCTTCTCCCCCACTCTCGGCTTCGCTCGAGCGGGGGGACCCCCATGAGCGGGGGGACCCCCATCCGGATCAGCGACTACTGGGACGAGGTGTTCACCGCCGACGGGCTGGAACGGCACGCCGCGCTCGACGACCAGTCCGCCTTCATCGCCAGCCTGGGCACCAATCGTTCACCACGGATGCGCGACGTGCTCGGCACCATCCAGTCCGACCAGGACGCCATCATCCGCGCCGGATCGCGTGGCGCTCTCGTCGTCGACGGCGGTCCGGGTACGGGCAAGACGGTCGTCGCCCTGCACCGTTCCGCCTACCTCCTCTACTCCGACCCCCGCCTCGGACACCGCCGCGGCGGTGTGCTGTTCGTCGGCCCGCACCGGCCGTACCTGGATTACGTCGCCGATGTCCTCCCCAGCCTCGGCGAGGAGGGCGTACAGACCTGCACCCTGCGGGACCTCGTCGACGAGGGAGCCGCGGCAGCGCTCGAGGCCGACCCGGACGTGGCCCGGCTGAAGTCGTCCGCGGACCTGGTGAAGGCGATCGAGACGGCCGTACGGTTCTATGAGGAGCCGCCCGCCAAGGGCATGACGGTCACGACTCACTGGTCCGACGTCTGGCTGAGCGCCGACGACTGGGCGGAAGCGTTCGAAGCGGCGGAACCCGGCACTCCGCACAACGATGGGCGCGCCCAGGTCTGGGACGAACTGCTCACGATCCTCGCGGACAAGCACGACGCCGAGGAGGCCTCACCCGCCCTGCTCCGGAAGTCGCTCAACCAGAACCGAGAACTCCTCGCGGCCTTCAACCACGCATGGCCGCTGCTCGAAGCGGCCGACCTGGTCGGAGACCTGTGGTCGGTCCCCGCCTACCTCCGCAAATGCGCCCCCTGGCTGACCCCCGACGAGGTCAAGAAGCTGCAGCGCAAGGAGGAACCGCAGGCCTGGACGGTGTCCGACCTGCCCCTCCTGGACGCGGCCCGGCAGCGGCTCGGCGACCCGGAGACGGCCCGGCGCAAGCGCCGGCACCAGGCGATCCTCGCCGCCCAGCGCGAGCGCATGGAGCAGGTCGTCGACAACCTGATCGGGGCCGTGGCCAACTCCGGCGCCGACGGCGACGAGGGCATCGGCCTGGTGAGGATGCTGAGCGGCGAGGACGCCAAGGTCAGCCTGGTCGACGAGTCCGAACTGCCCACCCCCGACCCGGACTTGCTCGCCGGCCCGTTCGCCCACATCGTCGTGGACGAGGCCCAGGAACTGACCGACGCCGAATGGCAGATGCTGCTCCTCCGCTGCCCGTCCCGCAGCTTCACCATCGTCGGCGACCGCGCCCAGGCCAGGCACGGCTTCACGGAGTCATGGCAGGAACGGCTGGCGCGGATCGGCTTCGACCGGATCAACCTGGCCTCGCTGAGCATCAACTACCGCACACCGGAAGAAATCATGGCGGAAGCCGAGCCGGTCATCCGCGCCGCCCTCCCGGACGCCAACGTGCCGACCTCCATCCGCAGCGGCGGCGTCCCCGTCGTCCACGGATCAGCTTCCGAACTGGACTCGACCCTCGACACCTGGCTTGCCACAAACACCGACGGGACCGCCTGCGTCATCGCCGCCCCCACATCCCGTACGACATCCCGATCCAGTACGACATCCCCGGCGACGCCCCGATCCCACACGAGGTCGTCCCGCGTCCGCTCCCTGACCCCGGAGCTCTCGAAGGGACTCGAGTTCGACCTGGTCGTCCTGATCGACCCGGAGCATTTCGGTGAGGGCATCGAAGGAGCGGTCGACCACTATGTCGCGATGACCCGGGCGACCCAGCAACTCGTCATCCTCACGACCACCTGACGCCCGCACTGGTATCTACGAGCACTGCTGGCTGGACGACCGCCGCCGCCACGGCAGGTCGTCCGACGCGGCGGCCTTCTCGCCGTCCCCCTGGAGCGCCGACGCGACCCCCGTGAAGATCTCTTCCAACTGCCCCACCTGCTCCTCGGTGAGGTGCTCGAACAGCGCGGTGCGCACCATCTCGACATGCCCCGGCGCCGCCCGCTCCAGCACCGCCATTCCCTCGTCGGTCAGGATCGCGAGGCTGCCGCGCTTGTCCATCTGGCAGTCTTCGCGGCGTACGAGACCGTCCTTCTCCAGGCGGGTCACGGCGTACGTCAGCCGGCTGCGGGTGATCTTCAACGCCTTGGCGAGATCCGTCATCCGCAGGGTGCGCTGCGGAGTCTCGGAGAGGGCGGACAGGATCGTGTAGTACAGGTGCGGCATACCGGCCTCCTGCTGGAGCTGCCGGTCGAGCGCGTCCTCCAGAAGGTAGGAGGCGGCGATGTACGCGCGCCAGGCGCGTTGCTCCTCGGGGGTGAGCCAGCGGGTCGTCATGCCACCATTGTAGGTACTGTTTAAAAATTGAACCACCATCGGTCCAGCACGAGCGGAGAGTACGCCCCATGCCCCACCCCTACGTCCTGTTGTCCGCCGCCGTCTCCCTCGACGGCTACCTGGACGACACCGGCCCCGAACGGCTGCGGCTCTCCGGCCCGGCCGACTTCGACCGGGTCGACGAGGTGCGGGCCCACTCCGACGCGATCCTGGTCGGCGCGGGCACCCTGCGCGCCGACAACCCCCGCCTCCTGGTCAACTCCGCCGAGCGGCGCGCGGCCAGGGTCGCGGAAGGCCGCCCGGAGTACCCGCTGAAGGTCACCGTCAGCGGCGGCGGCGACCTGGACCCGGCCCTCAACTTCTGGTCCACGGGCGGCGAGAAGGTCGTGTACACGACGGACAAGGGCGCCCCGAAAGCCACCGCGGCCCTCCGCGGCCTGGGCGTCGACGTCGTCCCCGTCGGGGCGGAGCTCAACTGGCCGGCCGTACTTGAGCACCTTCACGACGTACGAGGCGTACGGCGGCTCATGGTCGAAGGCGGCGGGCGCGTGCACACCCAGCTGCTCCAGGAGGGCCTCGCGGACGAGCTGCAGCTCGCTCTCGCACCCCTCCTCGTGGGGCAGCCGGACGCGCCCCGGATGTTCGGACCCGGCGGCTACCCGGGCGGGGTGCGCAACAGGATGCGGCTCGCGGAGACCCGGCCGGTGGGCGATGTGGTGCTCATGCGGTACGTGCCCACGGCGCCCGGAGCGGGCGGGATCGCTTCCGCGGCGGACCGGCACTGGCTGGAGATCGCCTGCGAGCTCGCCGCCCAGTGCCCGCCCTCGCGGACCGCGTTCAGCGTCGGCGCGGTCGTCGTCGCGGCGGACGGCACGGAACTGGCCCGCGGCTACTCCCGCGAGTCCGACCCGGTCTCGCACGCCGAGGAGGCCGCGCTCGCCAAGCTCGACCCGGCCGACCCGCGCCTGCCCTCCGCCACCGTCTACAGCAGTCTCGAACCCTGCGCCCGCCGCGCCTCCCGGCCCGCCCCCTGCGCCCGGCTCATCCTCGACGCCGGAGTACGCCGCGTGGTCACGGCCTGGCGCGAGCCGGACACGTTCGTCCGGTCCGCGGACGGCAGCGGTCTGCTGGCCGCCGAGGGCGCCGAGGTCGTCGTACTCCCGGAATACGCGGAACGGGCCGCCGAGCCCAACCGTCATCTGCTCGGTTGAGGCAACCGCCACTGCTCGGTCAAGTGCAGGGCGATCGGTTAAGGGCGGGCGGCGAAAACGCGTGTGCTGAGCGTCCCGCGGATGGCGTACACTGGTCTTACCGACGCGGGGTGGAGCAGCTCGGTAGCTCGCTGGGCTCATAACCCAGAGGTCGCAGGTTCAAATCCTGTCCCCGCTACTGAACACTCAGGGCCGGAACCTACGGGTTCCGGCCCTGAGTGCTTTTTCGGGGTTCCCGCCGGTCCTGTCCCGATGGCCCGCTCACCCACTCGGCCCGCACAGGTCGCCCCCCGACCGCCCGCCGGGAAACCTGGACGGAGCGCGGTGACGCGGTGAAGGGCGGGAGACCAGTGGCGGGGCCCGGAGAAGTGGAGACCGGCGGACGGAGCGTCGCGCACCTCCGGACCCTCATCCAGGCACTTCCGGTACTGCTGATCATCGCGGGCGTCTGCTACGACCTCCTCACCCCGCCCCCCTTCACCGCGGTGCCCTTTTTCACGGTCGCCCCGCTCGTCGCCGCACCCCTCTCCACCTTCGCCAACACGCTGCGTACGGGAGTCGTGTCCGTCGCCGCGCTGTCCCTGCTGCACATCAGGGGCGACTTCGACGTGGGCGCCGCCACAGAGGTGGCCACCGCGGCCGCGGTGGCCGTGCTGGCCCTCGTCATCAACCGCCTCGTACGCCGCAGTGACCAACGTCTCGCCTCCGCCCGCGAGATCGCGGAGGCGGCCCAGCGCGCCGTACTGCCCGAACCGGCCGAACGGATCGGCGGGCTCGACGTCGCGGCGCGATACGAGGCGGCGCAGGCGGACGCGTTCATCGGGGGCGACCTGTACGCCGTGCAGGACACCCCGCACGGCGTACGGCTCGTCGTCGGCGACGTACGCGGGAAGGGCATGGGTGCGGTGGCGGCTGTGGCCGTGCTCATCGGGGCCTTCCGGGAGGCCGCCGAGCAGGAGGCGACCCTGGAGGCGGTGGCGCAGCGACTGGAGCGGGCGCTGGTGCGGGAGGCCGCCCGGCGCGGCAGCATCGAGATCTTCGAGGGCTTCACCACCGCCGTACTCGCCGAGATCCCGCACGCCGACGCCGTCGTACGCCTCGTCCACCGGGGGCACCCGGGGCCGCTCCTGCTGTACTGCGACGGCTCGCTGGACACGCTGAAGGCCGAGGACCCGGCACTGCCGCTCGGGATGGGCGAGTTGGGCCCGTGGCCCGACCGGTCGCAGGAGGTCCCGTTCCCCGGCGGAGCCACCCTGCTCTTCTACACGGACGGGGTGACCGAGGCCCGGGACCGGCACGGCGTCTTCTTCGACCCGGCGGACTGCCTCGCCGGCCGGACCTTCCGCGGCCCCCGGGCGCTGCTCGCCACGCTCGTGGAGGAAGTCGTACGGCACACGGGAGTCGGCGGCGCGACGGACGACATGGCGCTGCTGGCGGTCCGGAGACCGTGAGGCCGACGCATGATGCCGGAAGCGGCTTCGTATCACCTTCCGTAGTCGGACGAACCCACTCCGCATAACAACTGAAACATTGTCAACAGCAGTCACAGCAGTGAATTGGACCGGAGTCACGATCAACTCGCCCGATTCATCCCACTGATGACCTGAAAGTCCAGGCCAAGACTGCCAACGAATCTCCAGAACAGCTTGGAATCCAGGGCCTGCCTCTATTAACGTTCGATAACGCAGCGCGGTCGTCCCAGCCGACACAAGAGTCGGCTCCGTGCGCACGCGCCGAATCCCGCAAGGGAACCGGGGAACCACCAATTTGGGGTGAATCGGGCGTTGTTCCCGGTGGAGACACCGTGAGCAACGCGCGTAGGAGACCTTCCTGCTCCGAACCCGTCAGCTAACCCGGTAGGCGGAAGGAAGGAAAGGAGTGCGCCTACGTGGCGTCCAACCGGCCTGCCCCCCAGACTTCGTTCGCGCCGAATGAGGAGCCCGACACATTCGGCTACGGCAAACGCCAGGACGAGGAGACCTGGGAGGAGTGGAACCCCTCTGAGGATTCCCTCAAGCCCGTACGCGGCAGGCACCGCGTCGGCAAGCAGCGCGGCGGAGGCCTCGCACGCAGCTCCACGGTTCTCGGCGTCGGCGTCATCGCCGCCGTCAGCGCGGGCGGCATGGCCAGCGCGAACACCGGCAAGCCGCCGGTCTCGATCACTCTGCCCGACCTTCCGCTGATCTCGGGCGACGACGCCGAGGACGAGGCCGGTTCCACGACTCCGCTCACCCAGGCCGGCCTGACCACGGCGGACGCCGAGCAGGGCAACTCCGACGCGGGCGAGGCCCTGCGCGCCCGCATCATCCTCCAGGCTGAGCGCCAGCAGGACCAGGTCGACCAGGAGGCTAGGCAGGCCGCCGCCACCGCCGCCGCAAAGAAGGCCGCCACGCAGGCCGCCAAGGAGCGGGAAGAGGCCAAGGCCAAGGCCGAAGCCGCCAAGGAGAAGGCGGCGGAGGAGGCCCGGCAGAAGGCCGAGGCGGAGCGCCTCGCCGAGCTCGCCAGGAGCTTCGCGCTGCCGACGTCCTCGTACACCATCACCTCGACCTTCGGGCAGTCCGGCGCGCTGTGGTCCTCCGGGACCCACACCGGGCTGGACTTCGCCGCTCCCTCGGGTACGCCGCTCAAGGCCGTCCACAGCGGCACCATCACCGAGGCCGGCTGGAACGGCTCGTACGGCTACCTCACGAAGCTCAAGCTCGACGACGGCACGGAGGTCTGGTACGCCCACCAGTCCTCGATCAGCGTCAGCGTCGGCCAGAAGGTCAGCACGGGCGAGGTCATCGGCCGCGTCGGCGCGACCGGCAACGTCACCGGCGCGCACCTCCACATGGAGGTCAAGACGTCGGGCGGCGACGGGATCGACCCGATGGCCTGGCTGCGGAGCAAGGGGCTCAACCCGTAAACCCGTAGGTCAGCCTTCGACGCCATCCGCTTTCGGACGAGAAGCGGGTGGCGTCTTGCTTTCGCCTGAACGGCCTCGGGGGCCACTTGCCGCTTAGGTCCGGTAGGGGTTGTAAGCCGGGTCGTACGCCGGGTAGGGCGACGCCTGCCCGTACGCGTTCCCGTACGTGGGCCACGGCGGCGGCATCGGAGGCGGAGCCGTGACCCGGGCCGCGTACGCCAGCGCGGGGCGGGCCAGTTCGCGGCGGGCCCAGAGCTCGTGGAGCAACTCCCGTTCCCGTACGACGAAATCGGTGCTCGCACGGCCGCGGCGCCCCCGGTGGCGGAGGAAGGCGAGAGAGGTCGCGTACGCCTCGTACTCCGCGACCGCCCGCCCCGCCGTCCGCCCGCCGTGATGCGTGGCGTACTCGCGGGCCAGTCGCCGCGCCTTCATCGAGCCGAGGACGAACGGCTCGGGAACGGTCAGCCAGCCCGCCATGGCGTACGCGGGCAGTTCGGTGCGGATCGTGCCGAGTTCGCGCTGCCGGGTCCAGATGGCCAGCCAGGTCAGCAGGCCGAACGCGGGCACCATGAACGCCGCGTACACCGCGAAGAAGCCGTACGTGCCGAAGGCCGACGAGCCGTTCCAGAGGGCGTGCATGCCCATCGCCAGCAGCAGGCCCGTGAAGGGCAGCAGTACGCGTCGTATGTGCTGGCGGTCCGCGGAGAGGGCGGCGATGCCGAAGCCGATGCCGGTGAGCACGGTGAACAATGGGTGCGCGAAGGGCGACATGATCACGCGTACGAAGAAGGTGGCGGCCGTGACGGAGGCGATGCCGTCCTCGCCGCTCAGTTGGTCGGTGCCGAAGGCGGTGCCGAGGTAGAGGATGTTCTCGGTGAACGCGAAGCCGGTCGCGGTGACCCCGGCTATCACCACGCCGTCGACGATCCCGGTGAAGTCCCGTCTGCGGAACAGGAAGACGAGTAAGACGGCGGCGGCCTTCGCGCTCTCCTCCACGACGGGCGCTATGACGGTCGCGCCGATCGTGTCGGCGCTGGAGGGGTCCGCGGTGGCCGTGGCTATCCAACGCGTCGCGAAACTGTTCGCGACGATCGCGATCAGCGCCGCCGCGCAGGCGCCCCAGGCGAACGCGAACGTCAGGTTCCGCCAGGGCCCCGGCTCGACCCGGTCCAGCCAGCGGAACGCGGCGATCAGCAATGGGACGGGCAGCACGGCGAGGCCGAGGCCCACCAAAAAGCCCTCGGTGCCGGTCTGTTCGCGGACCAGGGCCAGGATGACGAGACCGGAGAGGGCGAGCAGGGTGATCAGCGCGCCGTAACGCACCCACCTGCGGCGCCACCAGTGCGTATGCCGCCGGGTGCCTCCGGCGGGGGCGCCGGGAGGCGGGGGGTACGCCGGATACGGGGGACTGGTGGCCACAACATCGACCCTAACCAGGGAGGGGGTGGGCACGCGACGGTACGTTTGCGCCCCGCTGGGTTCGGGATGGCTTATGGGGTGCTGCTCGGGGTGCGGTGCGGCACGCGGTGGAACAACAGGTCGTGCACCACATGGCCCTTGTCCAGGCCCTGGCTCTCGAAACGGGTCAGCGGCCGGAAGTCCGGGCGGGGCGCGTAGCCGCCGTCCGGCTGGGAGTTCTCGAAGTCCGGGTGCGCGCTGAGGACTTCGAGCATCACCTCGGCGTACGGCTCCCAGTCCGTGGCACAGTGCAGCAGCGCGCCGGGCTTGAGGCGGGACGCGGCGAGGGTGAGGAAGTCCGGCTGGATCAGGCGGCGCTTGTGGTGGCGCTTCTTGGGCCAGGGGTCCGGGAAGTACACGCGCAGTCCGCTGAGGGAGTCCGGCCGGAGCATCTCCTTGAGCAGGATGATCGCGTCGCCATTGGCGACCCGGATGTTGGACAGGCTGTTCCGGTCCGCGAGATTGAGCAGGTTCCCCTGGCCGGGAGTGTGCACATCGACGGCGAGGACGTTGGTCTCGGGATCATCGGAGGCCATCTGCGCGGTGGCCTCGCCCATCCCGAACCCGATCTCCAGCACGACGGGCTTGTCGTTCCCGAACAGGTCGTCGAGGTCGATCTTCCGCCGGCCATCGATATCCAGCCCCCACTTGGGCCACAGCCGCTGCAAGGCGTCCGCCTGCCCATGGGTGACTCGGCTCCGGCGCGGCTGGAAGCTGCGGATCCGCCGCTCGAAGTGGGAGCCGGCGGGGTCGGCGCGGGGCCCGTCGGGGAAGCGGGGTTCGCCTTTGGCACGGGGGCGGGAGCGGCGCGGCTCTTCGGTGTTTTGACGCTCAGACACAGTGGGTTTGATTCTACGGAGTGGGTTGGTGTGGGTTCCTGGTGGCTGGTGAGCATGGTGGCTGGCGGTTCGGGGAGCGCCCCTTCAGGGGCGCGGGGCTGTGACATATGCGGCTCCGCCGCGGGGCGCGACCAGCCACGACGCAACCGCAGCCGCGACACGAAGTGTCACCCCATCCAACGCCAACTCCTGCTGCACCTGCTCCTGCTGCTGTTCGCCGGAGCTTTCGCACAACAGGTGCGCCCGCAACGGCAGGTCCACCACCACATCGAATCCCTGTGCCGCCGCACGCGCCACGGCCTGCCGCATCCCCCCGGCCTCGACCTGCTCCACCAGCAGCCGGGGCCTGGCCTCACCCGCGGGCACCACATGCTGCCAGGGACGCCCGTCCTGCCCCGGGAACAACGTCCGCAACGCCTCGTGCCGCTCCACCACATCACCCAGCGCCGCCTCCAGCGCCCGCCGGTCCAACACCCCCGTGAACCGCAACGCCACCGGCACGTTGTACGTCGCCCCGCCCCCCTCCAGCTGATTCAGAAACCACAACCGACGCTGACCGAACGACAACGGCACCCGCCGCGGCCGCTCCACCCGCTCCAACGCCGGACGCACCACCCCATCCCCCACACACTCCGCCAGCCCCGCCACCGTCGGAGCCTCGAACAGATCCCTGATCGACAACTCCACCCCCAACACCGACCGCACCCGGCTGATCAACCGCGTCGCCAGCAGCGAATGCCCGCCCAACGCGAAGAAACTGTCATCAATACCGACCTCCGCCACCCCCAGCACCTGAGCGAACAGCCCGCACAACACCTCCTCCCGCCCCGTACGCGGACCACGCCCCGACACCAACCCCGACACATCCGGCACCGGCAACGCGGCCCGGTCCAGCTTCCCGTTCACCGTCAACGGCAGACCCTCGAGGGCGACCAGGACCGAGGGCACCATGTACTGCGGCAACCGCCCCCGCAGGCCTTCCCGCACCGCAGCAACATCCAACCCACCCGCAGCGACACCCGGCTCCGCAACGACACCCGGCTCCGCAACGACGTAACCCACCAGCCGCTTGTCACCCGGCCGGTCCTCCCGCACCACCACCGCCGCCTGAGCCACACCGGGCTGCTCGGCCAGGACTGCTTCGACCTCCCCAGTCTCGATCCGGAAACCACGGACCTTGACCTGATCGTCCGCACGCCCGACGAACTCCAACTGCCCGTCCGCACCCCACCGCACCAGATCCCCCGTGCGATACAACCGCCCACCCGCCGCACCGAACGGATCCGCCACGAACCGGCCCGCCGTCAGACCCGCACGCTTCAGATACCCCCGCGTTACCAGAGCGCCGCCGATATACAGCTCACCCACCGCACCCGGCGCCACTGGTTCAAGGCCGCCGCCCAGGACATACATACGGGTGTTCCACGCGGGTCGGCCCAGTGACACCACGCCCGCCTTGACTTGATCCTGAGGCGCAATGCGGTACTCCATACAACCGACAGTCGTCTCGGTCGGGCCGTACTCATTCATCACCGTGGTCTCGGGATGACCACGGCGCCATTCCTCAAGTGCTTCACCCAGCAGCGCCTCGCCACCCAACACCAGCTCACTCAGTTGCGAGCCCACCTCGGGTCGGCTGTCCAGCAGCGTCAGGTAACTCGGCGTCGCCTTCAGGAACGTCGGCTCGCAGAGCGGTGCCTCAGCCACCTCTTCCAGCTCGGCTATATAGACACAACCGCCATGGAGCAATGGCGCGTAGAGGGCTGTGACTGTCAGGTCGAACGACAGCGGCGAGTGCAGCAGTGCCGCTCCGCGCACTCCCGGATACGTCTCCGCCGCCCAACTCAGATAGGCAACGAGCGACCGATGCTCGACGACAACGCCCTTTGGCCTACCGGTCGATCCCGACGTGTAGATGACATACGCCGGATCCACCGCCGACCCTGGGCGTGCAAGGTTGCTGTCAGCCTGTCCGTCGTGGAGCCCGACCTCATCGGTGAACACGCACTGCGCAGTGTCCTGAATCGGCAGCTCCGAGGCCGACTCGACCGTGGTCACTACCACCTCGGGACCGGCATCCCGGAGCATGAACGCGACCCGCTCGCTGGGATGATCCAGGTCGATGGGCAGGTAGGCACCGCCGGCCTTGAGGACCGCGAGGACCGCCACGACCATGTCCGCCGACCGCGGCAGCGCCAGCCCGACCAGACGTTCCGGACCCACACCCCGCTTCACCAACACCCGCGCCAACCGGTTCGCCCGGGCATTCAACTCCCTGTAACTCAGACGGGCATCGCCGCAGACCACCGCGACCGCGTCCGGGGTTCGCGCTGCCTGGACCTCGAACAACTCGGACACCGTGCCATCCGGCACCGCACGAGTCGTATCGTTGAACTCGACCAGCAGCCGCTCCCGTTCACCGGCAACCAGCGCATCGACGGCAGCAACCCGCTGATCAGGATCGTCCAGCATCGTGTGGAGCAAGTGCTTCAATCGGCTCAGCATCGTCTCAGCCGCCGATGTGTCAAACAGCTCGCTGTCGTACCGAAGCTGCAACCCCAACTTGTCACCCGGCAACACGCCGAGCTTCAAGGGATAGTGGTCGCCGTCGTAGCCTTCGATGCCGGTGATCGTCAGCCCTCCGGGCAGGTCAGCACTGTCGACGGCGACGGGGTAGTTCTCGAACACGTAGAGGGTGTCGAAGAGTTCACCCTGGCCGGCCCCACGCTGGATGTCGGTCAGGCCCAGGTACTGGTGGTCGCTGAGCCGGGACTGCTCCTGCTGCACCCGGCCCATCAACTCGGTCAGCGTCAGCGACGGGGAACAGGAAACCCTGACCGGAACGGTGTTGATGAACAGGCCGACCATCTGCTCGATACCGGGAATCTCCGCAGGCCGTCCCGACACCGTCATACCGAAGACGACATCGTCCCTGCCCGTCAGCCGGGCCAGCAACAACGCCCACGCGCTCTGCAGCACCGTGTTCACCGTCAGCCCATGCCGACGCGCCAACTGCCTTATCGCTGAATCAGCTTCGCCGGACAGCTGAACCACGGTCTCCTCACGCGTGCCGGCTTGTGAGCGGTGGCCGGCGGGGGCGAGCCTCGTCGGCTCCGCCCCGGCCAGCACCTCACGCCAGACCTCTTCGGCCTGGGTACGGTCCTGCCGTGCCAGCCAGGCCGGATACGGCCGGTAAGGCACCGGCGCGGGCAGCGCACTGTCGTCCCCGCCTTGCCCATACAGCTCGAACAGCTCCCGCACAACCAGCGGACTCGACCAGCCGTCCAGCAGAATGTGATGGTTCATGATCACGAGCTTGTGCCGGTCGGGGGCGAGGCGGATCACCAGGAAGCGCATCAGCGGCGCGCTGGCCATGTCGAAACGGGCAGCCCGTTCCTCCTCCAGCAGCCGCGCCACCCGCTCACCCTGCCCGGCCCCGGAGAAGCCACTCAGATCGACCTCACGCCACGGCAGCACCGGATTGCCGGTGATCACCTGGACCGGCTCGCCCCCACCGCCGGCCTGCCGGAAACACGCCCGCAAACTGGCATGCCGGCCCACCAGCACCTCCGCCGAACGCCGCAGCACCCCCGCATCCAAGGCGCCCGCCAGGTCCAGCACCAGCTGGACGTTGTAGATGTCGGCGGTGTCCTCGTCGAACAGCGCGTGGAACAACAGCCCTTCCTGCAACGGCGACAGCGGCAGCACATCCTCGACCACCATCCCCTCACCGGCCCACCCATCGAGCTGCTCCTGCTCAAGAGAGACCAGGGGGAAGTCGGAGGGGGAATGCCCGCCGGCCTCCGGCAGGGCCGCATGCCCCGCCAGAACCTCCAGCATCCGAACCCACAGATCAGCCAGCTCCTGCACCTGCTCCTGGTCCAGGACTCCCTGCGGCCAGGACCATGCCGCATCCAGACGCACGTCCTCACCACCGCCATGCGCGATCGCGTTGATCTCCAGACAGTGAGACATCCCCATGCCCGGATCAGCCCCGACGGGTACGCCGACGGTGGTGCCGGTGCCGGTGTCGGCGGGGCTGTCGCTGGTGTCGAAGCGGCCGAGGTAGTTGAAGGCGATCTGGGGCCGGTCATAGCCGGCCAGGACCGGGGCGGTGCCGGGATTCAGGTAGCGCAGCAGCCCGTACCCGAACCCGTCATCGGGCAGCGCGTTCATCTGCTCCTTGACCCGCTTGACCACCCTGCCCAACGCCGCACCACCCGCCCACACCTCATCCCAGTCCACCTCACCCACATCCAGCCGGACCGGGAAAATCGTCGTGAACCAGCCCACCGTCCGGGACAGATCCACCCCCTCCACATCCACCCGCCCATGCCCCTCCACATCCACCAGCACATCCCCACGACCCCACCCACCGGGCTGATCATGCTGGTGGTGCTGGTGGCGCCAGGCGGTCACCGCGAGCGCCAGCGCCGTCAGCAGCACATCATCAGCACCCGCATGAAACAACGCCGGCACCCGCGTCAGGACCGCCTCACTCACCCCGGCCGGCACCGACACCGACACCACACCCGCACCACCAACCGTGTCCCGCACCGGATCCAGCGCACGCCGCCCCAGCAGCACCTCCCGCCCCGGACCCTCCAACACCCCACACCACAAAGGAAGTTCCTCCGCCCGGGCCTCCGCCAGAACCGGGAGCATCCCCGCCCACCGGCGGAACGACGTACCCACCCCATCCAGCACCGGCCTCTCACCCGCCACCACAGCCGCCCACGCCGCCGCCAGATCCGGCAGCAGAATCCGCCACGACACCCCATCCACCGCCAGATGATGCACCACCAGCACCAACCACCCCACACCCGAACCCGCCGCACCCGAACCCGCCGAACCCGCCGCACCCGAACCCGCCGGGCCCGAACCCGAACCCGCCGAACCCGCCGGGCCCGGGTCGAACCACACCGCCTGCCACACCCTCCCCGCACCCGGCGCCAGACGACACCGCGCCGCCTCCCCCGCCACCGACGCCACCCGCGCCAACTCCTCACCCTCCACACCCGCCACATCCACCCGCACCACACACTCCTCCACCGGCACCGACCCCACCGGCAACACCTCCAACCCCCAACCACCA
>NZ_JAAKZX010000110.1 GCF_011045025.1 Streptomyces ureilyticus | reverse complement strand
TCTCTCCCCGGGCTCGGCTCACCTGCGCTGCAACGTGTACGTACTCATGACACACCACAGGCCCGACAGCCGGGCTGTCGGGCCTGTGGAAAAGCCTGCTGCAATCTGCGGATATTACTTACTGCGCAGGGAGCCGTTCGGGGACGAGCGGGCCGAGACGGCGGGCACGCCAGAGGGCGGCGAGGGCTGCGGCGATGAAGAGCTGCAGGCTGCCCCAGAGCCAGCCGGAGGGGATCAGGTCGAAGAAGCTGCGGTCGCCGCCATCGGTGGCCGAGTCGTCGGAGAGTGAGGGGAGGTACCAGACCAAGTGGGGGCGGGAACCGAGCAGTTGGAGAGCGAGCGAGGCGTTGCCCTGCTCGTCGAGGCGGTGGTTGTGGAGGATGTCGGGGGCGCCGAGTACGACGGTGTCGCCGTCCCCTTCGAGCGTCGGCACGCGCAGCAGGGTGGGCAGGCCGTCGCTGGGGTAGCAGGAGTCGGCATCGGGCGCTGTCGTCGTGTAGCGGATGCCGCCGGTGTCAGCGGTGCCGGCTCGTTGGGCGGCGGGCAGGGCGCAATGGGGCGGGAGCGTGGTGTCGTAGCTCGGCGTGGGGTCGGCGGTGATCCCGGGGGCGAGGCTGCCGACGGACGGGATGCCGGGCGCGACGAGGACGGTGCGGCCTCCGGAGTTGGCGAACGCCGAGTGGAGCCGGGTCTGCTGGCGGTCGGTCAGCAGGTCCGGCGCGGCGACCAGGAGGGTGGTGTCGGGGCCGGCGGCGGTGCGTGCGTCCTCCAGGGTGGTGACCACGCGGGTGGACACACCGCGGTCGGCGAGGAGCTCGGCGACGGCGCGGCTGCCGTTGGCATCGACGGAGCGCGGGTCAAGGCGGCCGTGCTGAGCGTCGGAGCGGACCGCCGCGATCGCGATCGCGGCCACAAGGAGGATTACGAGCCCGAGCAGGACACCGCGCGCGCGAGTCCACACCTGGCGAGCGGTGGGGGAGGCCGAGGTGGTGGACTCAAGGGTGGCCTCGGTGGTCATTCGGCGGCCCCTTGGCGCGTGCCGTGGGCCGTGCTCTGGGTGCTCGGGGCGCTGCTCGCGAGGACGGGCTTGGTGCGTTCCACGTCACGGTCGAGTTCGGTGAGGCGCTGGTACGCCTGGGGTGTGGCCGTTCGTCCGCCGTACGTGACGTCGTCGAAGTCCCTGGCCGCGGCGCTCAGCCGATCCGTGTGGGAGGGGAGCGTACGGCCTGCCTCGGCGGCTGCCTCGTCGGCGGTGCGGCCGGGGCGGGGCTCGAGCAGGGCGCGCTCCTCCAGGGAGCGGACGACGGCGCGCATGCGCTCCTGGACGGCTTGGTTCCAGTGGCTCTGGGCGGCGTGGCTCTCGGCGGCCGCCCGGTGTTCGGCGGCGCTGCGCGGCCGGTCGTCGAAGAGCGGGGCGGCCGACGTGGGGCCGCGCCTCGGGGTGCCGAGCCGCCACCAGAGGGCACCGATCAGTGCCGCGGCTGCCAGCGCGATGACTATGAGGCCGAGTGCGCCGCCAGGGGTCGCGCCGGAGGCTGCGCTGAACAGCTTGTCGAGCCACTCCCAGAAGGCGTCCAGGGCGCGCTGGAACCAGCTGGGGTCGTCCTCGTGGTACATCCGCTTCGACAGCTCACGCCGGGCCGCGTCCCGTGCGGGGTCGCGCGGGATCGTCACCGGTGGTTCGTCGGCGGAGCGCGGCAGCGCGAGTACGGCCGCGGTGCCGGAGCCCGGCAACGCGAGCACCCCTGTGAGAACACCCCCCGACGGGCTCACCGCATCAGCTCCCCGAGGTGGTGCCGGGGGCGTCGGAGCCGTAGCCCTGGACGCCGGCGGCGCGGGCCAGGTCGAGGTCGAGGGCCTCGCGGCGGATGCGCTGGTCGATGTAGAGGAGCACGGCGACACCCGCGGTAATCGGGAACGTGAGCATCGACCCGATCACCGCGCCGATCCCGCTGACGATGAGGAAGGTCCAGCCGAGGTCCGCGGTGCCGCTGGTGAAGAGGCCGTTGACACCGTCGCCGCTCAGGGCGGCGGCGAGGAAGGTGAACGGGATCACGATGATCGAGGCGACGACGTTCGCGATGATCGTGGCGAGCAGCTGGATGCCGAAGACCCGCCACCAGGAGCCGCGGACCAGCTTCGCGGAGCGGCCCACGGACTTCCAGATGCTCTGCTTCTCGAGCATCAGGGCGGGCGAGGCCAGCGAGAAGCGGACCATCAGCCAGATTGCGACGACGCCCGCGGCCATGCCGCCGAGGACGGCGAGTGCGACAGCGCCGTCGCCACCGTCGGCCAAGGCGATCAGGAGGCCGGGCAGGGTGCCTACCGCGACGATCGCGACGCCGATCAACGGGAGGAGGAAAGTCAGGCCGAAGAGTTTCGCCAGCTGGGGCCGGGCGTCGCGCCAGGCCTCGGCGGTGGTCACCGACTTGCCGAGCACGGCGCGGCTGGTCACGGTCGTGAGCAGGGCGGTCGCGACGATGGTGCCGAGCAGCGAGACCAGCAGGATGACGCTGGAGCCCAGCAGGGTGTCGCCCAGGGCGCGGGTGAGTTCGCCGACGGAGGCGCTCGGGTCGTTGAGGGTGTCCGAGCTCGCGGCGTCGTTCAGGACGAAGCCCTGGAGCAGGACCACGAGGATCTCCGTGAACACAGCGACGGTCAGCGAGATACCGAGGACCGTGCGCCAGTGCGTACGCATGGTCGACACGGCGCCGTCGAGGATCTCGCCGACGCCGAGCGGGCGGAGCGGGATCACGCCGGGCTTGGCGGCGGGCGGAGGGCCGCCCCAGCCGCTTCCCCAGCCGTGGTGGCCGCCGGGGCCGTAGCCGGTGCCGTATCCGCCTGGGCCACCGGGAGCGCCGTATCCGGGACCGCCGCCCGGGCCGCCGGGGGGTTGTCCGCCCCAGCCGGGGCCGGGCGGTGGTGGAGGCGGCGGGGCCTGGGCCGGGCCGCCCTGGGAGCCGCTGGGTGCGGACCACTGGCCGGGCGGGGGCTGCTCCTTGGACCACTTCGGGCCTGGGCCGGACGGGTCGGGTGCGGGCTGTCCCGGCTGATCCGTGGACTCTGGCGCAGCGGGCCGGTCCGCGGGCTCGGCAGGGCCGGAAGCGTTCGGCTCCTGACCGTCCTGACCGTCCGAGGGGGCAGATCCGGGCGATGCCCAGCCCGGAGTGTCTTTCATCGTCGCTCCTTCACGGTGCCCGTTCGCGGTTGCGGCGGCAGGTTGGCAGCCATCGTGCCACGGTGCGGCCGGGAAGTGACCGGCCCCCGTATGGGCGGCACACCTTCAATTGTCCGCCCTGGAAGGGGCAGACTGGGCGGATGGACGATCAGTACGTGCATTCCCGCGAGGACAACGCGCCCACCGAGATTCCGGCGATCCGGTGGGACGAACCGCCGGAAGGGTCTGTACTGGTCCTTCTCGACCAGACGCGGCTGCCGGCCGAGGAGGTCGAGCTTGTGTGCACCGACCCTCCGGCGCTGGTGGAGGCGATCCGCACACTCGCCGTGCGCGGGGCGCCGCTGCTGGGTATCGCCGGGGCGTACGGGGTCGCGCTCGCCGCCATGCGCGGATTCGACGTGGACGACGCCGCCGATGCGCTCGCGAGCGCACGGCCCACGGCGGTGAACCTCGTGCACGGCGTGCGCCGGGCCCAGTCGGCTCACCGTGCCGCCCTGGCCGGCGGCAGTGACCAGAAGCAGGCCGCCGAGGCCGCGCTCGCCGCCGCTCGCGCCCTCCACCAGGAGGACGCCGAGGCCAGCAGGCGCATGGCCGAGCACGGTCTCGCGCTGCTCGACGAGCTGCTGCCCGGCGGCAACCATCGGATCCTGACGCACTGCAACACCGGGGCGCTGGTGTCCGGCGGGGAGGGCACGGCGTTCGCCGTCGCACTCGCCGCGCACCGGGCCGGGCGGCTGCGCAGGCTGTGGGTGGACGAGACGCGGCCGTTGCTGCAGGGTGCTCGCCTGACCGCGTACGAGGCGGCGCGTAACGGGATGGCGTACACGCTGCTCACGGACAGCGCCGCGGGGTCGCTGTTCTCGGCGGGGGAGGTGGACGCGGTGCTGGTCGGGGCGGATCGGATCGCGGCCGACGGTTCGGTGGCGAACAAGGTGGGGAGCTACCCGCTCGCGGTGCTGGCCAGGTATCACCACGTACCGTTCGTCGTGGTGGCGCCGGTGACGACGGTGGACCCCGACACCCCGGACGGGGCGTCCATCGAGGTCGAGCAGCGCGCCGGTCATGAGGTGACCGAGCTCATCGCACCCCAGGTGCCGGTGGCGGGAGCGGAAGCGGGAGGCGGGATTCCGGTGGCACCTCTGGGTACCCAGGCGTACAACCCGGCGTTCGACGTGACGCCGCCCGAGCTGGTGACGGCGATCGTCACCGAGGAGGGCGCCGTTTCGCCCGTCACGGCGGAGGCGCTTGCCGAGCTGTGTGCCAGGTCACGCCAGGTAACGATTTAGTTAATGGGATGATGGCATTCATGAAGGGACGAGTCCTTGTCGTCGATGACGACACCGCACTGGCCGAGATGCTCGGCATTGTGCTGCGTGGTGAAGGTTTTGAACCGTCTTTCGTAGCCGACGGCGACAAGGCGCTGGCCGCTTTCCGTGAGACCAAGCCCGATCTTGTGCTGCTCGATCTGATGCTGCCGGGGCGGGACGGTATCGAGGTGTGCCGTCTGATCAGGGCGGAGTCCGGGGTGCCGATCGTGATGCTCACGGCGAAGAGCGACACCGTCGATGTGGTGGTCGGGCTCGAATCGGGCGCTGATGACTACATCGTGAAGCCGTTCAAGCCGAAGGAGCTGGTGGCGCGGATCCGGGCGCGGCTGCGGAGGTCGGAGGAGCCGGCGCCCGAACAGCTCGCCATCGGCGACCTGGTCATCGATGTGGCCGGTCACTCGGTGAAGCGGGACGGGCAGTCGATCGCGCTCACGCCGCTGGAGTTCGACCTGCTGGTGGCGCTGGCCCGGAAGCCCTGGCAGGTGTTCACGCGTGAGGTGCTCCTCGAGCAGGTGTGGGGCTATCGGCACGCGGCGGACACCCGCCTTGTCAATGTTCATGTGCAGCGGCTTCGCTCCAAGGTCGAGAAGGACCCGGAGCGGCCGGAAATCGTGGTGACTGTCCGTGGCGTCGGTTACAAGGCCGGACCCAGCTGACATGTCCCGGGACAGTGCCGCTCCGGCGCCCGGTCAGCCGGGCCGCCGCTCGCGGCCTGTCGGCCGGAGGACCGCGAGCTCCTTTTGGGCTCGGTTCAGCGAGGGCTGGCTGTTGCAGGGCGGGGTCCAGGGCAGCCCCGTCCTGCGGCTGTTCATGCGCTGGGTGCGCCGTCCGCTGCTGCCCGTCATGCGGCTGTGGCGGCGCAACATCCAGCTCAAGGTCGTCGTCACGACGCTGCTGATGTCGCTGGGCGTCGTCCTGCTGCTCGGCTTCGTCGTCATCGGGCAGGTGCGCAACGGCCTGCTGGACGCCAAGGTGAGGGCCTCGGAGAGCCAGGCCACCGGTGGGTTCGGGGTGGCCAAGCAGCGGGCGGACGCGGCGGCGAGCGCCGGGGGCGACGACGGTTCGAGCACGGACGAGCGGCCCGTCCAGAACATCAGCGCATGGCTGAGCGACCTCGTGGAGTCCCTCGCCAGCGGCGGCCAGGGCGCCTTCGCCGTGGTCACGCTCAGCTCCTCCAGCACGGTCGCCGGCGCGGACAACGGTGGGCGCGGCCCGCGTTCCTCGGGCGACGTCGATCCGGCGGCGAGCGTGCCGGAGGATCTGCGCCGCCGCATCGACGAGAACATGCTCCCGGCCCAGAGCTACACCCGCATCGTCTACAAGGCCGGCCAGGACTCCCAGCCGGGGCTGGTCATCGGCAAGCAGGTGAACGATCCGAACGGCGACCCGTACCAGCTGTACTACCTCTTCCCGCTCACGCAGGAGGAGAAGTCGCTCAGCCTGGTCAGGGGGACGCTCGCGACGGCCGGCCTGTTCGTCGTGGTGCTGCTCGGCGCGATCGCCTGGCTCGTGGTGCGGCAGGTCGTCACGCCCGTACGGATGGCCGCGGGCATCGCCGAGCGGCTGTCCGCCGGGCGTCTTCAGGAACGTATGAAGGTCACCGGAGAGGACGACATCGCGCGGCTCGGTGAGGCCTTCAACAAGATGGCGCAGAACCTTCAGTTGAAGATCCAGCAGCTGGAGGACCTGTCGCGGATGCAGCGGCGGTTCGTGTCCGACGTGTCTCATGAGCTGCGTACGCCGCTGACGACCGTACGGATGGCCGCTGACGTCATCCACGACGCGCGCGTTGACTTCGATCCGGTGACCGCGCGGTCGGCCGAGTTGCTGGCGGACCAGCTGGACCGGTTCGAGACGTTGCTCGCGGATCTGCTGGAGATCAGCCGGTTCGATGCCGGCGCGGCGGCTCTGGAGGCCGAGCCGATAGACCTGCGCGAGGTCGTACGCCGGGTGGTGAGCGGGGCCGAGCCGCTCGCCGAGCGCAAGGGCACGCAGATCAAGGTCGTCGGCGATCATCAGCCGGTGGTCGCCGAGGCCGACGCGCGGCGGGTGGAGCGGGTGCTGCGGAACCTCGTCGTCAACGCCGTGGAGCACGGCGAGGGCAGGGACGTGGTGGTCAGGCTCGCCGCGGCGGGTGGCGCGGTCGCGGTCGCGGTGCGCGACTACGGAGTGGGACTCAAGCCCGGCGAGGCGACCCGCGTGTTCAGCCGCTTCTGGCGGGCCGACCCGGCACGCGCCCGTACCACCGGCGGTACGGGACTGGGGCTGTCCATCGCCCTGGAGGACGCGCGGCTGCACGGCGGCTGGCTGCAGGCGTGGGGCGAACCGGGCGGCGGCTCGCAGTTCCGGCTGACGCTGCCGCGGACCGCGGACGAACCGCTCCGGGGCTCGCCGATACCCCTGGAGCCCAAGGACTCGCGGCGCAACCGCGGGCTCAACGAAGCGGGGCTGCCCCTCCACGGCACGCAGAAACTCGCCACGGTGCCGGCGCAGTCGCACGGCGAGCGAGGAGTACCCCCGATGCCGCCGCGGGCGCCCGTGGCCCCGCGGCTGGCGGGCGCGGTGGATCCGGCGGCGCTGCCCGGCAACGGCGCGCGCGTGGTGCCGCGGCCCGCTGGGGAGGCGCGTGCGGTGACCGGGGCGCCCGTGGAGTCCGGGGAGCGCGAAGAGCCCGGCCAGGCGCCGTCCGAGGAGGGCGCGGGAACCGGCGAAGGGCCGGATCAGTTGAAGCAAGGGGAGGGATCACGTGGGCGCTGACGGCGATCGCGGCGGCCGACGGCGTCCGATGCGGGTAGTGGTGTACGTCGGTTGTGGAGCCGTACTGCTGGCCGGGTGCGCCTCGATGCCGGACAGCGGGGATCTGCGCGACGTCAAGGCCTCGCAGCGGCCGGACGCGCCGGTCCGGGTCTTCGCGATGCCGCCGCGGGAGAATGCCCAGCCCGACGAGATCGTGCAGGGCTTCCTGGAAGCGCTGACCAGCGATGAGCCGGAGTTCGACACGGCGCGCAAGTACCTCACCGAGGAAGCCTCGAAGAACTGGCAGCCGGAGCGCTCGACGACGGTGCTCGCGGACGGGCCGACCGCGCTGGCCGAGCACAGCGGCAGCAGGGAGGCCACCGGTGACTACGCGTACGCGCTGACCGGTGACAAGGTCGCCGAGGTGGACCAGCAGTTCGCGTACGAGCCCGCCGAGGGCAGGTACAAGGAGACGCTTCATCTCACGGAGCAGAAGGTGTCGGACGGCGGCAAGCAGTGGCGCATCGACGTGCCGCCGCAGGGCGTGGTGCTCGGCAACTCCGACTTCCAGCGCCGCTATGTCTCCGTCAACAAGTACTACTTCGCGTCGAACTCGCCGACCGGCGACCGGCTCGGAACCGTGGCCGATCCGGTCTATGTGCGCCAGCAGGTCGACCCCGTGACACAGATGGTCAAGGCACTGCTGAACGGGCCCACGAGCTGGCTCAAGCCGGTGGTCAGGTCGCGCTTCCCCACGGGTACGGCACTGAAGAAGGGCGTCAAGACGCTGACGCCCGATGATCAGAACCGGCTGAGGGTGCCGCTGAACAAGAGGGCCGAGGGTGTCGGGCAGACGCAGTGCGCCGAGATGGCGGCCCAGATCATCTTCACCCTGAAGGACCTGACGCCCACGGGCATCGACGAGGTCGAACTGCAGCGCCCCGACGGCTCACAGCTGTGCGCGATCGAGGAGAGCGACGCCGAGATCATCGCCTCGCACGGCATCGGGCAGCGTGTCCACTACGAGTACTTCATCGACGGCGAGAAGCGGCTCGTACGGATACCCGCCGCCACCGAAGAACAGCAGGCCGAGCCGGTTCCCGGAGCGCTCGGAGCGGGCGACACGGCACTGCGGACGGCCGCGGTCTCGCGGAACGAGGAGAGCGCTGCCGGGGTCTCGCTGGACGGGCGTTCGCTGTACGTGGGGTCGCTCGCGTCCGGTGCTTCGCTCGGGGAGCCCGTGCTGCGGAGCAAGGCCAAGACGGAGGACGACGGACTGACGACGCCCAGCTGGGATGCGGGCGGCGACCTGTGGGTGGCCGACCGCGATCCGAAGAACTCCCGGCTGCTCCTGTTCGAGGAGGGCCGCGGTGTGCCTCTGGAGGTCAGGACGCCCGGGATCGAGGGGCGGATCGACGCGGTGCGGGTGGCCGCGGACGGGGTGCGGATCGCGTTGATCGTCGAGGAGGATGGCAAGACCTCGCTGCTCATGGGGCGGATCGAGCGCCAGAACGGACCGGATGGGCGGCCTGTCGTCACGATCCACGACCCGCGTTCGGTCGCACCGCAGCTGGAGGAGGTCACGGCCATGTCCTGGGCCGGGGACAGCCGCCTGGTCGTGGTGGGCCAGGAGGAGGGCGGCGTGCAGCAGATCCGGTACGTCCAGGTCGACGGCTCCACACCGGTCGGGGCGCCGCCTTCCGCGCTCACCGGAGTGGAGGAGATCGCCGCATCCGAGGACGAGCGGCTGCCGCTGGTGGCGCACTCGGAGGACGGGATTGTGCGGCTTTCGTCCGGTGCGCAGTGGCAGAAGGTGGTCAAGACGGGGACGGCGCCGGTCTATCCGGGATAGCCCGGCAGTTGTCCACAGGCAGTCATCCACAGGGGTGGCCGGACCGCTCAGGCGTTGGCACAGTGGTGGGCATGCGCAGGTGGTGGCAGGATCTCACCGACCTGGTGCTGCCGGCCATGTGCGGAGGCTGCGGGAGGCCTCGTGCGGTGCTGTGCCCGGGGTGCCGTGCCGCCCTGCTGGGGGCCGCGCCGCGCCGGGTACGACCGATGCCCGAGCCGCCGGAGCTCCCTGCGGTGCACGCCGCGGCTCCGTACGAGGACGAGGTGCGGGCGGCGCTCCTCGCCCACAAGGAACGGGGTGCGCTGATGCTCGCAGGGCCGCTGGGAGTGGCGCTCGCGGGTGCGGTACGGGCGGGAGCGCCCGGTGGCGGGCCCGGGGCGCCGGTGCTGCTCGTTCCCGTCCCCTCCGCGCGACGCGCGGTGCGGGCGCGGGGGCATGACCCGGCGCGGCGGATCGCGCTCGCGGCGGCGGGCGAGTTGCGGCGCGCGGGGACGCCGGCCCGGGTGCTCGCCGTGCTGCGGCAGCGGCGTGCCGTGGCCGACCAGTCGGGGCTCAACTCCCGGCAGCGGATGGACAATCTGGCCGGCGCCCTGGAGGTGGCGGCCGGGGGCGCCCGGCTGCTGGCCGAAGGCGGACGGGCCGTACTCGTCGACGACGTGATGACGACGGGCGCGTCCTTGGCGGAGGCGGCGCGGGCGCTGCGCTCCGCTTTCGCGGAGGTGGGAGACCGGGGAGAGCGGCCACAGGCGTTTGCGGGAATGAGCGGTCCGAACGGCACGGGAGACATGATCAGTGCGGCGGTAGTCGCTGCGTCTCCGTCATCTTTCGCAATAATCTGGAACTGATCGGGAAGTTACGTCGTTGCAGGTAGCGAGAGGTTCATTCGCTGGAATGGAGGTACACCGCGGTAGAGGGTGACGACATCCGTCCGAGCGAGATATGTTCGGTTGTGAGGGAATGCCGGGTGCTGTCCCTCCTATACCGGATTGCCATCCTGCGGGTTTCTGCAATCACCCGCGGCGGTGGGGTGGAGATCTTGCCCACGGGGGAGGAGGAGGTGGAAGTCACCAAGTCCGAGGCTCTGGGACGTACCGGAGCCTGGTGCAAAAAGGGAGTTGCTCCGCACCGATGCGGAGCGATCCGGGAACGGAGTTCTGCGTGGACATCGTCGTCAAGGGCCGCAAGACCGAGGTGCCAGAGCGGTTCCGCAAGCACGTGGCCGAGAAGCTGAAGCTGGAGAAGATCCAGAAGCTCGATGCCAAGGTGATCAGCCTCGACGTCGAGGTGTCCAAGGAGCCCAACCCGCGGCAGGCCGACCGGTCCGACCGAGTGGAGATCACGCTTCACTCCCGCGGCCCGGTGATCCGGGCAGAGGCAGCGGCCAGCGATGCGTATGCGGCACTCGACCTGGCGGCGGACAAGCTCGAAGCCCGGCTGCGTAAGCAGCACGACAAGCGCTACACGCGCCGTGGTGCCCGTCGGCTCACGGCAGCTGAGGTCCCCGACCACGTTCCGGGTGTGGCGACACTGAACGGGAACGGCAACACCGTCCACGAGGAAGAGCCCGACGCAGTGCCGACCAAGAAGATCGGCTCCCTCGAGGTGAAGGGCGAAGGCCCCCTCGTGGTGCGCGAGAAGACTCACGTCGCCTCTCCGATGACCCTCGACCAGGCTCTCTACGAGATGGAGCTGGTCGGGCATGACTTCTATCTTTTCGTCGACTCCGAGACCAAGGAACCGAGTGTCGTCTACCGGCGGCACGCATACGACTACGGCGTCATCCACCTCAGCACGGACCCGATGGTCGCCCAGGCGCAGAGGCCCTCGACGGGCGGGACGCTGGGCGGCTGACCACGCCCGATGAGGTCCCCCGGCCGTCGGCCGGGGGACCCCCAGTCGGTGCCCCTGGAGTGTGCGTGCGCCCCCAGGGGCACCCGTATGCGACCCCTCGCGCCCCGCTACGTCACCGGACTGTCGTCCGGGCATGAAATCATGGCCGCACCGGGCCCCAACCGGTGGGCTGTTGCCTTGGGTTGGCGATGGCACAGGAACACAGGCCACGGCCTTCAGGGGGAGGAACGATGGCGGACAGCTTCGGACCGATGCAGGACGAAGATGCCGACGACGGCGTCGTCGGCATGGGCCCGGACGCGGGCTCCGGCCCGAATGCCGGCTCCCCACGCAAGGAGCCGATCCGGGTCCTTGTCGTGGACGACCATGCCCTTTTCCGCCGCGGCCTGGAGATCGTGCTCGCCGCCGAGGAGGACATCCAGGTCGTCGGGGAGGCGGGTGACGGAGCCGAGGCGGTCGACAAGGCCGCCGACCTGCTGCCCGACATCGTGCTGATGGACGTACGGATGCCCAAGCGCGGCGGTATCGAGGCGTGCACGTCCATCAAGGAGGTGGCGCCCAGCGCGAAGATCATCATGCTGACGATCAGCGACGAGGAGGCCGACCTCTACGACGCGATCAAGGCGGGCGCGACCGGCTATCTCCTCAAGGAGATCTCCACGGACGAGGTGGCGACGGCGATTCGTGCCGTCGCCGACGGGCAGTCGCAGATCAGCCCCTCGATGGCGTCCAAGCTGCTCACCGAGTTCAAGTCGATGATCCAGCGCACGGATGAGCGACGGCTGGTGCCGGCGCCCCGGCTCACCGACCGTGAGCTGGAGGTTCTCAAGCTGGTCGCGACCGGGATGAACAACCGGGATATCGCCAAGGAGTTGTTCATCTCCGAGAACACCGTGAAGAACCATGTGCGGAACATCCTGGAGAAGCTGCAGTTGCACTCCAGGATGGAGGCCGTGGTGTACGCGATGCGGGAGAAGATCCTCGAGATCCGCTAGCCGCTCCGCCGTGCCCTCCGCGGAGCGGCTAGCGGCGGAGCCGCATATGTCACAGCCTCGCGCCCCTGAAGGGGGCCACAGGAGCTGTTACGCCAATGCGCGCGCTAGCTCTCTCGTCAGCGGCTCGCGCAGCTCCGGTGCGTCCACCCTCTCCACCCGTACGTCCGTGCAGTCCACCCAGCTCGCAGCCTCGACCAGGGCCTGGGCCACCGCGGGCACGGCCTTGAGGCCATCCACAGTCACCTGCTTGGCCACCAGAGTCCGGCCCTCGCGGGCGGGATCCACGCGCCCGACAAGGCGGCCGCCGGCGAGGACCGGCATCGCGAAGTAGCCGTGCACCCGCTTCGGCTTGGGGACGTAGGCCTCCAGGCGGTGGGTGAAGCCGAAGATCCGCTCCGTGCGGGCGCGTTCCCAGATCAGCGAGTCGAACGGGGACAGCAGCGTCGTACGGTGGCGGCCGCGCGGCGTGGTCTCCAGGGCCGCCGGATCGGCCCAGGCGGGCTTGGCCCAGCCCTCGACGGTCACCGGGACCAGTCCGGAGTCCGCTATCACCGCGTCGACCTGCTCACCCTTGAGGCGGTGATAGTCAGCTATGTCCGCGCGTGTACCGACGCCCAGCGCCTGGCCCGCGAGCCGGACCAGACGGAGCAGGCACTCGGTGTCGTCCAGCTCGTCATGGAGCAGCGTGTCGGGGACCGCGCGCTCGGCGAGGTCGTACACCCGCTTCCAGCCGCGCCGCTCCACGCACACCACCTCGCCGTACATCAGCGCGCGCTCGACGGCGACCTTCGTGCCCGACCAGTCCCACCACTCGCTGGTCTTCTTCGCGCCGCCCAACTCCGTGGCTGTAAGGGGGCCTTCGGCTTTCAGTTGCTTGATGACCTGGTCGTACGTGCCGTCCGGGAGATCGTGGTTCCAGTGCGGGCGGGCGCGGTAGGCGCGGCGGCGGAAGGCGAAGTGGGGCCACTCCTCGATGGGGAGGATGCAGGCGGCGTGCGACCAGTACTCGAAGGCGTGGGGCCGGGCCGGAGAGGCGCCGGGGGGTGACGCGGTCCAGTAGGCCTTGTCCACCGTCTTGCGGCCGACGGCGCCGAGGCGGGCGTACGGGATGAGTTCGTGGGAGCGGGCGAGGACAGAGATCGTGTCGAGCTGGACCGCTCCCAGGTGCCGCAGCACACCGCGAACGCCGGCCTTGCGGTCGGGGGCGCCGAGGAATCCCTGGGCGCGCAGGGCGATACGGCGGGCCTCGTCGGCGGAGAGTTCGACGGTGGGGCGCGGCAGACTCGTCATGGCCCGCACGATAGGGGGTGCCACTGACAATCGGGCCTGATCTGCGGTGATCATGTGGGGAGGGTGGGGCGACGTGGGCACCGCGGTTCAGCCCGGCCGTTCAGCCCTGCGGTTCAGGCATGCTGCGGGGCCGGCAGGTACGGCGCTGTGGACGGCAGCCTCATGTCGGACGGGAGCAAGGAGCCGATCCAGCAGTCGCGGCGTACCCCCTTGTTGTTGATGCCGGAGCGCAGGACGCCCTCCACGGTGAAGCCGGCGCGTTCGGCGACCGCGCGAGAACCCCGGTTGCCGACCTCGGCCCGCCACTCCACACGGTCGATCGCCATGTCCTTGAACGCCCAACGGGAGGCGCGGACAGCGGCCTCGGTGATGTAGCCGTTGCCCCGGTGTTCCTTCGTGGTCCAGAAACCGATCTCGCCGACTCCCGGGGAGAGCATCGTGATGCCGAGCATGCCGGCGAGTTCGCCACCGGCGGGCAGGAAGACGCCGAACGTGAACATCGAACCGTCCGCCCAGCCGTCGGGCACCATCTGCTCCGTGAAGCCATCCGCGTGCTCCCGCAGATAAGGCGACGGGATCGTGGTCCAGCGCTGGATCTCGGGGTCCTGGCAGGCTTCGTACACGGCGTCGGTGTCGTGTGGTCCCACGGGACGCAGCAGGAGGCGCTCGGAGGTCAGTGTGACGGGGTCCATTGCCCGATTCTGCTCGGCCTCTCCCAGGGAAGCCATCGTTTTTGCCCTGTGTGAAGGGCCGGTTACTTTTCGTTGTGGCTGCGCGGCACCTTCCGCAACTCCCGTCCGTTGTCCTAGTGGCTGTCACGGGCAGACCTCCCGGCGCGGTGGGGTCCTCGCTTACGATGGCCGTTGCTCAAGCTGTGATTTGAAACTGTTGTTGAACCCGACCGTCCGGCCCGACCGGCAAGGAGACATACCCCCGTGTCCGTCCTCTCGAAGATCATGCGTGCAGGCGAAGGCAAGATCCTGCGCAAACTGCACCGCATCGCGGACCAGGTCAACTCCATCGAAGAGGACTTCATCGACCTCTCCGACGCCGAGCTGCGGGCCCTCACCGACGAGTACAAGGAGCGGATCGCCGAGGCGCTCGCCGACGAGCCCGACGAGTCGAAGCACGACGCGGTTGTGAAGAAGGCTCTCGACGACCTGCTCCCCGAGGCGTTCGCGACCGTCCGCGAGGCCGCCAAGCGCGTTCTCGGCCAGCGCCACTTCGACGTGCAGATCATGGGCGGCGCCGCCCTGCACATGGGCTACGTCGCCGAGATGAAGACCGGTGAGGGCAAGACCCTGGTCGGCACCCTGCCCGCGTATCTCAATGCGCTGTCCGGCAAGGGCGTGCACTTGATCACGGTCAACGACTACCTGGCCGAAAGCCAATCCGAGCTGATGGCCCGCGTCCACAAGTTCCTGGGCCTGTCGGTCGGCTGCATCCTGGCCAACATGACGCCGGCCCAGCGCCGCGAGCAGTACAACTGCGACATCACCTACGGCACGAACAACGAGTTCGGCTTCGACTACCTGCGCGACAACATGGCGTGGTCGAAGGACGAACTGGTGCAGCGCGGCCACAACTTCGCGATCGTCGACGAGGTCGATTCCATCCTCGTCGACGAGGCCCGTACGCCGCTGATCATCTCCGGTCCGGCCGACCAGGCCACCAAGTGGTACGGCGACTTCGCCAAGCTGGTCACGCGCCTGAAGAGGGGCGAGGCGGGCAACACCCTCAAGGGCATCGAGGAGACCGGCGACTACGAGGTCGACGAGAAGAAGCGCACCGTCGCCATCCACGAGTCCGGCGTCACCAAGGTCGAGGACTGGCTGGGCATCGACAACCTCTACGAGTCGGTGAACACCCCGCTGGTGGGCTACCTGAACAACGCCATCAAGGCCAAGGAGCTCTTCAAGAAGGACAAGGACTACGTCGTCATCGACGGCGAAGTCATGATCGTCGACGAGCACACCGGCCGTATCCTCGCCGGCCGCCGCTACAACGAGGGCATGCACCAGGCGATCGAGGCGAAGGAAGGGGTGGACATCAAGGACGAGAACCAGACGCTCGCCACGATCACCCTGCAGAACTTCTTCCGCCTCTACGACAAGCTCTGCGGCATGACCGGTACGGCGATGACCGAGGCCGCCGAGTTCCACCAGATCTACAAGCTCGGTGTCGTGCCGATCCCGACCAACAAGCCGATGATCCGCGCGGACCAGTCGGACCTGATCTACCGCACCGAGGTCGCCAAGTTCGACGCGGTCGTCGACGACATCGCCGAGAAGCACGAGAAGGGCCAGCCGATCCTCGTCGGCACGACGTCGGTCGAGAAGTCCGAGTACCTCTCGCAGCAGCTCAGCAAGCGGGGCATCCAGCACGAAGTGCTGAACGCGAAGCAGCACGACCGTGAGGCGACGATCGTCGCCCAGGCCGGCCGCAAGGGCGCCGTCACCGTCGCCACGAACATGGCCGGACGAGGTACGGACATCAAGCTCGGCGGCAACCCCGAAGACCTCGCCGAGGCCGAGCTGCGCCAGCGCGGCCTCGACCCCGAGGAGCACATCGAGGAGTGGGCCGCGGCGCTGCCCGCCGCCCTGGAGAGGGCCGAGAAGGCGGTGCGGGCCGAGTTCGAGGAGGTCACGGACCTCGGCGGGCTCTACGTCCTCGGCACCGAGCGGCACGAGTCGCGTCGTATCGACAACCAGCTGCGCGGCCGTTCCGGCCGCCAGGGTGACCCGGGCGAGTCCCGCTTCTACCTCTCCCTCGGGGACGACCTGATGCGGCTGTTCAAGGCCCAGATGGTCGAGCGCGTGATGTCGATGGCGAACGTCCCGGACGATGTGCCGATCGAGAACAAGATGGTCACGCGCGCGATCGCCTCCGCCCAGTCGCAGGTCGAACAGCAGAACTTCGAGACCCGGAAGAACGTCCTCAAGTACGACGAGGTCCTCAACCGGCAGCGCGAGGTCATCTACGGAGAGCGGCGCCGCGTCCTGGAGGGCGAGGATCTGCAGGAGCAGATCCAGCACTTCATGGACGACACGATCGACGCCTACATCGACGCCGAGACCGCCGAGGGCTTCTCCGAGGAGTGGGACCTGGACCGGCTGTGGGGCGCCTTCAAGCAGCTCTACCCGGTGAAGGTCACCATCGAGGAGCTCGAGGAGACGGCAGGCGACCGCGCGGGTCTCACCGCCGAGTTCATCTCCGAGTCCATCAAGGACGACATCCACGAGCAGTACGAGGCACGTGAGGCGCAGCTCGGCTCCGAGATCATGCGAGAGCTGGAGCGCCGGGTCGTGCTGTCGGTCCTGGACCGCAAGTGGCGCGAGCACCTCTACGAGATGGACTACCTCCAGGAGGGCATCGGCCTGCGCGCGATGGCCCAGAAGGACCCGCTGGTCGAGTACCAGCGCGAGGGCTTCGACATGTTCACCGCGATGATGGACGGCATCAAGGAGGAGTCCGTCGGCTACCTGTTCAACCTGGAGGTCCAGGTCGAGCAACAGGTCGAGGAGGTTCCGGTCGAGGACGCGAAGCCGTCGCTCGACAAGAAGGAGGACGCCGTGCCCGCGGGTGCGCGTCCGGAGATCCGCGCCAAGGGGCTCGAGGCCCCGCAGCGGCCGGACCGGCTGCACTTCTCCGCGCCGACCGTGGACGGTGAGGGCGGCGTTGTCGAGGGCGACTTCACCAGCGACGAGGAGCCGGTGCGCTCCGAGTCGGACGGCCTCACGCGCGCGGAGCGGCGTAAGCAGCAGAAGGGGCGGCGTCGCAAGAAGTGACGGTTCGCTCCGCTGGGTTCAGCAGGTTTGGCGGGGCTCGCTTTGAAGGGCCAGGCAACTTGGTTGCCTGGCCCTTCGGGCTGTTGGGTGCCGGGGGCTCGGTTTGACGCTGCGGGTGCGTCGTGGCTGGTCGCGCTCGCGCGGCGGAGCCGCATATCGACACAGCCCTGCGCCCCTATGGGGGCGCTAGTTGTCGTGCCTGTGTGGCATGCGGGTGCCGCCCAGTTCTACCGCTGTGCAGCGCCAGCGGAGATCTTGGCCCTTTTCCAGGCGGAAGGCCATTGCGCGGAGCTGGTCGCCAGCGCCGATGCGGGCGAAGGCTTCGATCGCGCCTGGGCGGGGCACCTCGTAGCCGACGTCGCGGACGATCGGGCGGGTGCCGTGGGTGCGGAGGGGGCCGCGTTCGGCTAGCCAGGCGAGTTCGTCGTACGCGCGGCCTGCCGTGTGGCGGAGCATGCTGTGAACGGGGCGCTGGCCGCTCAGCACGGCGAGCAGGAGGTCGGCGAAGAGGTCGGTGGGACGCGGCTGCGGGGGCGTCCTGAGAGGGCTTCGTGCGGGCGTCCTGTGGCGAGGGGCGCGCCCGCCGGAGGCTGTGCTCTCGCCCCGCGGAGAGCTGCCCGGTGTCTCCCTGCCCGGTGTGGTGCGTGGGGTGGTGCCGCCGGGGCGGCGGGTGTCGTGACGGCCGGGTGGGCGGGCGCCCGGGTTGCGCTTCGTCCTGGTCATCACCTTGGTCATGGCGTTGTCCCCGCTCGCTGGGCCCGAGTCGATACCGGGCAGTAACTTGCTGTTGGGGATCTTGTACGGGGCCAGAGCGGGCAGCTGCAAGGACCTCGGCTGCGCGCCGTGGCGGCCCGAGACTTCACCTATCAGGATGATGAAGGCGGACGGGACCCTTGGCAGGACTGGGGTGGACAGGGTGAGAAGCCCGTCGCGTGGTTGACGTCGCACGAGGGGGTTGCCCCGACTCGAAAGGGGACGCCCCGCACGTATCCTGAAGGTCCTTCCGGAGGCGCCGGACAGTCCTCCTGGGAGCCCTCCGACTACGAAAGCGGCCAGCCATGCGCGTCTACGTCCCCCTGACCCTCTCCGGTCTCGCCGAGGCGTACAAGACGGGCGAGCTCGGGGCCGGGCCCTTCGTCGCGTACGCCGTCACGCCCGCGTTGCGCGAGTGGTATCTGTCCGACGACATCGAGGAGTTGGAGTACGCGGCGCTGAACCGGGCCGCGCTCGCCTCGCTGCGGCTGCTCGCGCTCGACCCGGGCACTGTGCGGCGACGCGTCGTCGTCGCCCTCGACGTCCCGGAAGGGGCCGCGGTCGCCGATCCCGACCACGGGCTCGACCCCGGCTCGCTCGGAGAGGTGCGGGTCGACGGGCCCGTACCGCTGACCAAGGCCGCGGCCGTGCACGTCGACTCGGGCGAGGCCGAGACGGATGTCACGGCGGCGGCGGACGCGCTGGGCGCGGCGGACACGGGTGACGACGACGCACAGTTCGTCGTGGACGGGGCCGAGGACCACGAGCTGCTGTGGTTCGCCACGCAGGAGATCCCGAACTTGGTGGGCCTCGGGGACTGAACCGAAACCTGGTGGGGTTCGGGACTGAGCCGACAC
Source organism: Streptomyces ureilyticus (assembly GCF_011045025.1). GTDB lineage: Bacteria > Actinomycetota > Actinomycetes > Streptomycetales > Streptomycetaceae > Streptomyces > Streptomyces ureilyticus. The sequence continues at coordinate 12,773 of NZ_JAAKZX010000110.1, read as the reverse complement.
TGGGTGGGACTCGGGACTGCGCCGAGGCCGCCGGTGAGGAAATGCCTACGGCGTTGTCAGTGCGGGCGGGTACGTTCTTTGGCATGGGGAAGCACAACGCAGCGCACATCGTGTGGGACTGGAACGGGACCCTGTTCCACGACAACGCGGCCATCATCGGGGCGACGAACGCGGCGTTCGCCGAGCTGGGTCTTGAGCCGATCACGCTGGAGCAGTACAGAGAGCTGTACTGCGTTCCGGTGCCGAAGTTCTACGAACGGCTGATGGGCCGGCTGCCCACGGACGCGGAGTGGGAGGTCATGGACGAGACCTTCCACCGGTACTACACGGAGCACCGGATCGGCTGTGGGCTCACCGACGGGGTTCCGGGGCTGCTCGCCGAGTGGGCTTCGGCCGGTGGTAGCCAGTCGCTGCTGAGTATGTACGGGCATGACGAACTCGTCCCGCTGGTACGGGACTTCGGGATCGAGCCGCACTTCATACGGGTCGACGGGCGCACGGGGCCGTCCGGCGGCAGCAAGGCCGAGCACATGGTGCGGCATGTGGGGGCGCTGACCGGCGTGGAGCCCGCTCGTACGGTCGTGATCGGCGACGCTGCGGACGACGCGATAGCGGCCCGGCACGTGGGAGCGCGGGCCGTGCTCTACACCGGGGGCTCGCACAGCCGGGCCAGCCTCGAAGCGGTCGGGGTCCCTGTCGTGGACAGCCTGGAGGAAGCGGTCGCGGAGGCAGAGCGGTTGGCGGCTTGAAGGGGCGTACAGGGGCGTACAGGGGCGTACGAGGTTGATTGATGGACCCGTGACGTACGCCCCGCCGAAGTCAGCCGAAGCCGAAGCCGAAGCCGAGGTCAGGTCAGGTCAGGTCAGCCGCAGTCAGGTCACAGGAGCCTTCGCCCGTAGCACCGTGAGGAATTCCCGCATCCAGCGGGAGTGGTCCGGCCAGACGCGCGACGAGACGAGGGTGCCGTCGATCACGACCTCGGCGTCCTGGAAGGTGGCGCCCGCGGCCTGCATGTCCAGCTCCAGCGCCGGGTACGCCGTGACGCGGCGCCCCCGGAGGCCGTCGATCGCCGCGGTCAGCAGGGGACCGTGGCAGATCTGGGCGACGGGTTTGTCCGTGTCGAAGAAGGACTTCAGGATCTTGCGGAGTTCGGGGTCGTTGCGGAGATACTCCGGTGCCCGGCCGCCGGGGATCACCAAGGCCACGTACTGGCCGGGGTCGACCTCCGAGAAGGCCAGGTCAGCGGGCCAGGTGTAGCCGGGCTTCTCCGTGTACGTGTCGAAGCCGGGTTCGAAGTCGTGGACGACGAAGCGGAGTTGCTTGCGGGCGGGGGCGGCGATGTGGACGTCGTAGCCCTCTTCGCGCAGGCGCTGGTAGGGGTACAGGACCTCCAGTGACTCCGCGGCGTCTCCGGTGACGATCAGGATCTTCGCACTCATGGTCGCTCCGCTCCCTTCGCCGGGATCCGTCCCGCCCAACGTGCCTCCGCGTCGGGCCTTTGCCAAGGGGGCTGCGCGCTGGGGTTTGCGTTGAGCTGGGGGACTCGGGTGCTCGGCTGCGGATGTATGGGTGGGTGGGTTCTCTCCCTCCCCACCCTCAAGCCGCATCCCGTCCGGCGCCACCCAGCCGCTCGTAAGCCCCCGCGCACTGTGCAGACTGTCAAAATCCCACCCACTCTTTTGTACACATGCGGCTCATGACGGGGCCCCGGGGCGGAGCGATAGCCTTGTCACGTGATCAGCGCGATATGTCGCGGGAGCGTCTGTCTTCCCGCTTTGCGCCCGGACCGCACGGACGACATCCGTGGCCGGGCGGTCGCTGGTCTTCGCGGGCGGTACGGGTCACCGAGAGCAGTCTCACAGTCTCCGGCGGTGCCGAACATGGCCGATAACGCCCCGCCCTTCTCTCATCGCGACATAGCGTCGAAGCAGACCGGACACCCCGCGTCGCGGCGCTATGTCACTTCACGTTTTTCGGCGTCACGCAACGGCGCGCGACAGGAGCCAGAGGACAATGCAGACCAAGCTGGACGAAGCCAAGACCGAGCTGCTCGAACGGGCTGCCCGGGTAGCTGAGAACAGCCCGGCCGGGGTGCATCTACCGACCAGGGCGCAGGACGAGGGCACCACCGACACCCCGGACCACGCCACCGTGCTCGCGTTCCTCCAGCGCTACTACCTGCACACCGCCCCGGAGGACCTCACCGACCGCGACCCGGTCGATGTCTTCGGAGCCGCCTACTCCCACTACCGGCTGGCCGAGAACCGCCCCCAGGGCACGGCCAACGTCCGGGTCCACACCCCGACCGTCGAGGAGAACGGCTGGACCTGCAGCCACTCCGTCGTCGAGGTGGTCACCGACGACATGCCCTTCCTCGTCGACTCCGTGACCAATGAGCTGTCCCGGCAGGGGCGCGGCATCCATGTCGTGATCCACCCTCAGTTCGTCGTACGGCGCGATGTCACCGGCAAGCTCATCGAGGTCCAGCCCACCCGGCCCGCCGCCGAAGACCTGCCGCACGACGCCCACATCGAGTCCTGGATCCACGTCGAGATCGACCGCGAGACCGACCGCGCCGATCTGAAGCAGATCACCGCCGATCTGCTGCGCGTGCTCTCCGACGCCCGCGAGGCCGTCGAGGACTGGGAGAAGATGCGGGACGCGGCGCTGCGTATCGCCGACGACCTGCCGGCCGAGCCCAAGGCAGACGATCTGCGCGACCAGGAGGTCGAGGAGGCCCGCGAGCTGCTGCGCTGGCTGGCCGCCGACCACTTCACCTTCCTCGGCTACCGCGAGTACGAGCTGACGGAGGACGACTCCCTCGCCGCCGTCCCCGGCACCGGTCTCGGCATACTGCGCGCGGACCCGCACCACAGCGGCGACGACGCCCACGGCCACTCGCACTCCTTCAGCCGGCTCCCCGCCGACGCCCGCGCCAAGGCCCGCGAGCACAAGCTGCTCATCCTCACCAAGGCCAACAGCCGCTCCACCGTGCACCGGCCGTCCTACCTCGACTACATCGGCGTGAAGAGGTTCGACGGGAACGGGAACGTCATCGGTGAGCGCCGCTTCCTCGGGCTGTTCTCCTCCGCCGCGTACACCGAGTCCGTACGCCGGGTGCCGGTCATCCGCCGCAAGGTCCAGGAGGTCCTCAAGGGCGCGGGCTTCTCGCCCAACAGCCACGACGGGCGCGACCTGCTGCAAATCCTGGAGACGTACCCGCGCGACGAGCTGTTCCAGACCCCGGTCGACGAGCTGCGGTCCATCGTCACCTCCGTCCTCTACCTCCAGGAGCGCCGGCGGCTCCGTCTCTACCTGCGCCAGGACGAGTACGGCCGCTACTACTCGGCCCTCGTCTACCTGCCGCGCGACCGCTACACCACGGCCGTACGCCTGAGGATCATCGACATCCTCAAGGAGGAACTCGGCGGTATCAGCGTTGACTTCACCGCCTGGAACACCGAGTCGATCCTGTCCCGGCTGCACTTCGTGGTCCGCGTCCCGCAGGGCACCGAACTGCCGGAGCTGTCCGACGCCGACAAGGAGCGCATCGAGGCGCGGCTCGTGGAGGCCGCCCGCTCCTGGGCCGACGGTTTCGCCGAGGCGCTGAACGCCGAGTGCGGCGAGGAGCGCGCGGCCGAGCTGCTGCGGCGGTACGGCAACGCCATCCCCGAGGGCTACAAGGCCGACCACAACCCGCGCACGGCGGTCGCCGACCTGGTGAACCTGGAGCAACTCGGCGACGGCAAGGACTTCGCGCTCAGCCTGTACGAGCCGGTGGGCGCCGGACCCGGCGAGCGCCGCTTCAAGATCTACCGCACCGGCGCGCCGGTCTCCCTCTCCGCCGTCCTCCCGGTGCTCACCCGGCTCGGCGTCGAGGTCACCGACGAGCGCCCGTACGAGCTGCGCTGCTCGGACCGTACCTCCGCCTGGATCTACGACTTCGGTCTGCGCGTGCCCCGGCCCAAGGGCAGCGGCGACTCTCTCGCCGACGACGCCCGCGAGCGCTTCCAGGACGCCTTCGCGGCGACCTGGACCGGACAGGCCGAGAACGACGGCTTCAACTCGCTCGTGCTGAGCGCCGGCCTGAGCTGGCGGCAGGCAATGGTGCTGCGGGCGTACGCGAAGTACCTGCGCCAGGCCGGTTCGACCTTCAGCCAGGACTACATGGAGGACACCCTCCGCAACAACGTCCACACCACCCGGCTGCTCGTCTCCCTCTTCGAGGCGCGGATGTCCCCGGACCGCCAGCGGGCGGGTACGGAACTGACCGACGCCCTCCTGGAGGAGCTGGACGCCGCCCTCGACAAGGTCGCCTCCCTCGACGAGGACCGGATCCTGCGGTCGTTCCTGACCGTCATCAAGGCGACCCTGCGCACCAACTTCTTCCAGGAGGCGGCGGGCGCCAGGCCTCACGAGTACGTCTCCATGAAGTTCGACCCGACGGCCATCCCCGACCTTCCGGCGCCGCGTCCGGCGTACGAGATCTGGGTGTACTCACCGCGGGTCGAGGGCGTCCACCTGCGGTTCGGCAAGGTCGCGCGCGGCGGTCTGCGCTGGTCCGACCGCCGTGAGGACTTCCGGACGGAGATCCTCGGCCTGGTCAAGGCACAGATGGTCAAGAACACCGTCATCGTGCCGGTCGGCGCGAAGGGCGGCTTCGTCGCCAAGCAGCTGCCGGACCCGTCCGTGGACCGCGACGCCTGGCTGGCCGAGGGCATCCGCAGCTACAAGACGTTCATCTCGGCGCTGCTCGACATCACCGACAACATGGTGGCCGGTGAGGTCGTACCGCCCGCCGACGTCGTACGGCACGACGAGGACGACACCTACCTCGTCGTCGCCGCCGACAAGGGCACCGCGACCTTCTCGGACATCGCCAACGAGGTGGCGGAAAGCTACAACTTCTGGCTCGGCGACGCCTTCGCCTCGGGCGGCAGCGCCGGCTACGACCACAAGAAGATGGGCATCACCGCCCGCGGCGCCTGGGAGTCCGTGGAGCGGCACTTCCGGGAGCTGGGCGTGAACACCCAGACCGACGACTTCACCGTCGTCGGCGTCGGCGACATGTCCGGTGACGTGTTCGGCAACGGCATGCTGCTGTCCGAGCACATCCGCCTGGTCGCCGCCTTCGACCACCGGCACATCGTCATCGACCCGAACCCGGACGCGGCCACCTCGTACGCCGAGCGCCGCCGCCTGTTCGAGCTGCCCCGCAGCTCCTGGGCCGACTACAACAAGGAGCTGCTGTCGCAGGGCGGCGGCATCTTCCCGCGCAGCGCCAAGTCCATCCCGCTCAACAGCCACATCCGCCAGGCCCTCGGCATCGAGGACCGCGTCGCCAAGATGACCCCGGCCGACCTGATGCGGGCCATCCTCAAGGCGCCGGTCGACCTGCTGTGGAACGGCGGCATCGGTACGTACGTGAAGGCGTCGACCGAGACGCACGCGGACGTCGGCGACAAGGCCAACGACGCGATCCGCGTGGACGGCGCCGACCTCCGGGTCAGGGTCGTCGGCGAGGGCGGCAACCTCGGCCTGACCCAGCTCGGCCGGATCGAGTTCGCGCAGCACGGCGGCAAGGTCAACACCGACGCCATCGACAACAGTGCGGGCGTGGACACCTCCGACCACGAGGTGAACATCAAGATCCTGCTCAACACGGTCGTCGCGGACGGCGACATGACCGTCAAGCAGCGCAACAAGCTGCTCGCCCAGATGACCGACGAGGTCGGCCACCTGGTCCTGCGCAACAACTACGCGCAGAACGTCGCGCTCGCCAACGCGCTCGCCCAGTCCCCGGACATGCTCCACGCCCAGCACCGCTATCTGCGCCACCTGGTGCGCGCCGGGCACCTCGACCGGGCCCTGGAGTTCATGCCCACCGAGCGCCAGATCCGGGAGCGCCTCAACACCGGGCACGGTCTGACCCAGCCGGAGACGGCCGTCCTCCTCGCGTACACGAAGATCACGGTCGCCGACGAGCTGCTGCACACCTCGCTGCCAGACGACCCGTATCTGCGGAGCCTGCTGCACGCGTACTTCCCGACCGCGCTGCGCGAGCAGTTCCTGTCGCAGATCGACAACCACCCGCTGCACCGCGAGATCACCACGACCGTGCTGGTCAACGACACGGTCAACACAGGCGGTACGAGCTTCCTGCACCGGCTGCGCGAGGAGACCGGAGCCTCGCTTGAGGAGATCGTCCGGGCGCAGACCGCGGCCCGTGCGATCTTCGGGCTGAGCGAGGTGTGGGACTCGGTCGAGGGGCTCGACAACCGGGTCGACGCGGCCGTCCAGACCCGTATCCGCCTGCACTCCCGCCGGCTCGTCGAGCGCGGCACACGCTGGCTGCTCAACAACCGGCCGCAGCCGCTGGAGCTCGCCGAGACGATCGACTTCTTCAGCGAGGGAGTCGCACGGGTCTGGTCCGAGCTGCCCAATATGCTGCGCGGTGCGGATCTGGAGTGGTACCAGCGGATCTTCGACGAATTGTCGGCCGTCGGTGTCCCGGACGAGCTCGCCCAGCGCGTCGCCGGGTTCTCCGCGGCCTTCCCGGCGCTCGACGTCGTCGCGGTGGCCGACCGCACCGGCAAGGACCCGATGGACGTCGCCGAGGTGTACTACGACCTCGCCGACCGCCTCCGCGTCAGCCAGCTCATGGACCGCATCATCGAGCTCCCGCGCGCCGACCGCTGGCAGTCCATGGCCCGCGCCTCCATCCGCGAGGACCTGTACGCGGCCCACGCGGCGCTCACCTCCGACGTCCTGGCCTGCGGCAACGGCGTGGCCACGCCGGAGCAGCGGTTCAAGGCCTGGGAGCAGAAGAACGCGGCGATCCTGGGCCGGGCCCGTACGACCCTGGAGGAGATCCAGAGCTCGGAGTCCTTCGACCTGGCGAACCTGTCGGTGGCGATGCGGACGATGCGGACGTTGTTGCGTACGCATTCGTAGGCGGTAGGCGGTAGGCGGTAGGCGGTAGGCACGTCGGTACGCGCGCCGGTACGTACGGCGGTATGTACGAGGACGGGGGCGACCGGGACATTTAGGATCAATGGGGTGAACCTGGATCCGTCCCGGCCGCCCGGCGCCACCGCAACCTCCGCCGCGCCCGACATCACCGTCGTCGTCATCGTCTACAACGACGCGTCCCGCCTGCCGACGGCCGTCCGCTCCGCGCTGGCGCAGACGCTGCGCGGCGTCGAGGTCGTGATCGTGGACGACCGCAGCACGGACGGCTCGTACGAGACGGCCCGGCGGCTGGCCGCCGAGCATCCCGATCGCGTACGCGCCTACCGGCTCCCGGAGAACAGCGGTGGCTGCGGGGCGCCGCGCAACCACGGTCTCGCGCAGGCACGCGGTACGTACGTCGTCTTCCTCGACAGCGACGACGTACTGGAACGCAATGCCTGCCGGAACCTCCTGGAAGCGGCCGAGACGACCGGCGCCGACCTCGTCTCCGGGCTGTGCGTCCGCGTGCACGTGGACGCACGCGGCCGCAAGGAGGTCAAGTGGTACCCCTGGCTGTACGCGCGCACCCGCACCCTGGAGTCCATCGCCGAGCTGCCCGACCTTCTGGTCTTCGACACCCTGTCGACGAACAAGTGCTATCGCCGGGAGTTCCTGCTGGACCGGGGCCTGCGCTTCCCCGTCGGCATCCACTACGAGGACCTGCTCTTCTCGGCGCAGGCGTATGTGGCCGCCCGCCGCATCACCCTGATCCCGAACCGTGTCTACGACTGGAACGTCGTCGGGAAGGCCGCCACGAAGTCGATCAGCAACCGGCGTGACGAGATCGCCAACTTCGCACAGCGGATGGAGATCCACCGCCGGGTCGACCAACTGCTCGCGGAACAAGGCCTGTTGGAGCTGAAGTTCCACAAGGACGTCAAGTTCCTGAAGCACGATCTGGTGCTGCACCTGCGTGAACTGCCGTTCCGCGACGCCGCCTACCGCCACGAGTTCGCCGCGCTGGCCCGCGACTACCTCGACTCGATCGACCGCGCCGCGTTCGACGAGGTGGAGCCCATCCACGCCATCTGCGCCCATCTGCTGCGGAGGAGCGACTGGGATCACCTCCTCCCGGCCGTGGACACGCTCACCAATCGCGACAAGATCTCCTCGCCGCTCCTCGAACGCGACGGGCGGATCTACTGGTGCGCCGAGCACCGGGACGACGACTTCGCGCGGCGGGTCCTGGACGTCACCGAAGTCGGCTACCACACCAAGCCGGTCGAGAAGATGTTCCTGCGCAACGCCCTGACCGGCTACGCGGAAGCGGCCGGCACGGTCCGGCTCGCCGGGCTCATCACCAACCCGCTCGGCATCATCCCGCCCGGCGCGCGGCTCACCGGCGAGCTGGAGTTCTACGCCCGCCGCAAGGGCCTGCGCTTCCAGACCTTCCGCTTCCCGGTGCCCACCCTGCGGCACGAGGGCGAGACCATCGCCTGGGAGGCTTCGGCGGATCTTGCGCGCGGGATGCGTCCGCTGGGCATCGTGGACGCCGTATGGGACGTACGCCTCCACCTCGACGTCAACGGCGCCCGCACCACAACCCGGCTCACCGCCCCCGAACCCGGCCTGGCCGCAGGCCGGCTGCCCGTCCGGCCCCGGCTCACCCGCCTCGCCGCCCACCACATCGAGCCCGAGATCTCCGCGCGCGGCCATCTCTGCTTCCGGCTCGTGTCCCATAAGCAGGTGGACGCTTTCGTCGCGCGCGGCGTGCAGGGGCCGCCCGGCCGGCTCGCCAAGTCCGGCTACCGGAAGGCGAAGGCGGCGCGCAAGAAGCTGACCTCCGGCGACACCAAGATCCGGCTGTACCACGAGGTGTTCAGCCGCCTGCCCGTGAAGAAACGCCTGGTCGTCTTCGAGAGCCACCTGGGCCGGCAGTACAGCGACAGCCCGCGGGCCATCTACGAGGAAATGCGGCGCCAAGGCTTGGAGTTCGAGGCAGTGTGGTCGTACACCGGCAGTCCGGTGGGCTTCCCGTCCGACGCCACGCTCGTACGCCGCTGGTCGCTGCCCTATCTCCAGGCGTTGGCCCGCGCCGAGTTCTGGATCGACAACCAGAGCTATCCGCTGAAGCTCACCAAGCGGCCGCAGACCACGTACATCCAGACCTGGCACGGCTCGGCGCTCAAGCGGATGGGCTTCGACGAACCGGAATGGAAACTCAAGTTCCGTCGCGGGCAGGAGGAGCAGCAGCGCACACTCGACCGTTTCGACCACTTCCTGATCCGCTCCGAGCACGACGTCCGCACGCTCGCCCGCGCCTTCCGGCTGAAGGAGAAGACGCTGCTGCGGGTGGGTTATCCGCGCAACGACGCGCTCGTACGTGCCCGCCAGTCCGCCGAACGACCGCCCTTGGCCGCCGCGTTGGGCATCCCGGAAGGCAGAAAGGTCCTGCTCTACGCGCCCACCTTCCGCGGACGCGGAAAGGGCCGCTTCGAGCTGCCCTTCGACGTGGAGCGCTTCGCGGACGCCTTCGGCGACCGCTACGTCCTCCTCGTCCGCTCGCACTACCTCCACCACGTGGTGCTCCCGCCGTCCGTGCGAGGCCGCGTCATCGACGTATCGGCGCACCACGACGTGACCCCGCTCCTGGCGCTCGCCGACGGCCTGATCACCGACTACTCGTCCGTGATGTTCGACTACGCCCTCCTCGACCGGCCGATGTTCTTCTTCGCGTACGACTACGAGGAGTACGTGTACGAGGGCCGCGGAACCTACTTCGACCTGCTGGAACGGGCACCCGGCCCCGTCGTGCGCACCGAGGACGAACTGCTCGCCGTCCTCGGTTCGTTGGAGAAACAGGTGGTCAAGTACGCGGCGGCGCGGGAGCGGTTCGTCGCGGAATTCGGTGAGTACGACAAGGGGGACGCTGCGCGGAGCGTCGTCGAGCAGTTCTTCTCCCCTTGGAGGTCCTAGTGGAGGTTCCTGTGGAGGCGCGCGTGACCGGGTATCCCGAGCGGGACGTCTTCTTCGTCTCCAACAGCGTCAACGAGCTGGGCGGAGTGACGAGTTGGTCGCACCAGATGGCCCGGCTGTTCACCGGGCGCGGGCATCGCGTGCACGTCATCGGCATCACTCCGGCCGAGGTCGAGCAGGAGCTGGGCGAACTTCCGTATCCGACCACGACGTTGTACTCCGGACGGCCGCCCCGCCCCGGCCGTGCCCGCCGGGCGAGCATGCGCGAGCAGGCCGCCAGGCTGGCGGCGCTGTTCCGGGCGGCGCGCCCCGGCGCGGTCGTGATCGTCACGCAGGTGTGGGCCATGGAGTGGGTGGAACTGGCCGACACACGGGGACTGACCGTCATCGGCATGACCCACGAGTCGTACGACTACTCCAAGGCGGCCGGACGCTTCCGGCGCGTACTCAAGCACTACCCCGACGTCGACCGCCTGCTCGCCCTGACCCGCGAGGACGCCGACCTCTGGATCGGCCAGGGCCTCAACAACGTCTCGTACATGCCGAATCCACTGCCCTTCATGCCCGACGTCCCCTCGCCGCGCACCGCGAACGTGGTCGTCAGCATGGGCCGCCTGCACGACCAGAAGGGCATCGACATGCTCCTCGACACCTGGTCCGAGGTCGCCCCGCAGCACCCCGGCTGGATCCTGCGGATCTACGGTTCCGGGGAGGACGAGGAGCTCCTGAAGAAGCAGTGCACGGCACTCGGGCTCGACAACTGCGTTGAGTGGATGGGGAGTACGGGCAACGCGGCGGACGCGCTGCGCGGCGGCTCGGTCTTCGTCCAGTCGTCGCGGGGCGAGGGTTTCCCGCTCGCCCTGATGGAGGCGATGGCGACGGGCCTGCCGTGCGCGGCGTTTGACTGCGCGCCCGGAGTACGCGAGATCGTCCGGGACGGGGAGGACGGCCTGCTGGCGGGCCTCGGCAACACGGGCGAACTGGCCCGCAGACTCAGCACGTTGATGTCCGACAAGGAGCTGCGGGACCGGATGGGGGACGCGGCGAGGGCGAACATCCGGCGATACGGGGCGGATGAGGTCGTGAGGCGCTGGGAGGACTTGTTCGGGTTCCTGGGGCGCTGAGGAGGCCAGTCCGTCAACGCATCCCGCTGGTGAACTTCTCGTACGCGGCCAGTACTTCAGAGGTCGGCCCGTCCATACGGAGCTCCCCGCGTTCAAGCCACAGCACCCGGTCACACGTATCCCGGATCGACTTGTTGTTGTGACTGACCAGGAACACCGTGCCCGCATGCTTCCGCAACTCCCGGATCCGGGCCTCGGACCGCTTCTGGAAGGAGCGATCCCCGGTGGCCAGCGCCTCGTCGATCATCAGCACATCGTGATCCTTCGCGGCCGCGATCGAGAACCGGAGCCGCGCCGCCATCCCGGAGGAATACGTGCGCATGGGCAACGTGATGAAGTCCCCCTTCTCATTGATCCCCGAGAAGTCGACGATCTCCTCGTACCGCTCACGGATCTGCTCACGGGACATCCCCATGGCGAGCCCTCCGAGGCGGACGTTGCGCTCACCGGTGAGGTCGTTCATCAGCGCGGCGTTCACGCCGAGCAGGGAGGGCTGGCCGTGCGTGAAGATACGGCCGTGCTCCACGGGCAGCAGCCCCGCGACCGCCTTGAGCAGCGTCGACTTACCGGACCCGTTCGTGCCGATCAGCCCGATGGCCTCCCCCTTGTACGCGGTGAAGGACACGCTCTTCACGGCGTGCACCTTGCGTACGCCCGCCGCCTGCTCCGTCTTCTTGCCGCGCAGGATGCGATTGAGTGCGGCGGTGGCGGAGCCGCGGCCGGCGCCGGTGCCGTTGACCCGGTAGACGATGTCGACGCGGTCGGCGATGACGGTGGGGATCTTCTCGTTCTTCTCTGTTTGGTTCTCCGCGTGTTCAGCCACGTCCGTACGTCTCCTCGGCCTTCCAGAAGTAGATGAAACCGCCGACGCCGGCGACCAGCGCCCAGCCGATCGCGAGCGGCCACGCGTGGTGCGGCAACTGGCCGTGATGGAAGCTGTCGATCAGCGCGAACCGCATGAGGTCGATATAGATCGCGGCCGGATTGCACTCCAGCGCGAGCAGTACGACGCGCGGCATGTCCTGGTGACCGCTGAGCACCCTGTCGATGCTCCACATGACCCCCGAGACGTACATCCAGGTCCGCAGCACGAACGGCATCAGCTGCGCGATGTCCGGCGTCTTCGCCCCCAACCGCGCCATGACCATCGCCACGCCCGCGTTGAACACGAACTGAAGTGCCAGCGCCGGGACCGCCAACAGCCACGACGCCGCGACCGGCACCCCGAAGCAGAGCAGGATCACGACCAGCGCCGCCATCGAGAACAGCAACTGCTGAAGCTGTTGCAGCGCGTACGACACCGGCAGCGCGGCTCGCGGGAAGTGCAGCGCCCTGACCAGGCCCAGGCTGCCGGAGATCGCCCGGGTGCCCGCCATGATCGAACTCTGCGTGAACGTCCACACGAACACGCCCGTGACCAGGAACGGGACGTAGTCCGGCACGCCGTGCTTGGTGCCCATCAGGACGCCGAAGATGAAGTAGTAGACCGCCGCGTTCAGCAGCGGCGTCGCCACCTGCCAGACCTGCCCGAGCTTCGCCTGGCTGTACTGCGCGGTGAGCCTGGCCGTCGCGAACGCCGTGATGAAGTGCCGCCGTGCCCACAACTGGCGGACGTATGCGGGGAGCGAGGGGCACCCCGAAGCAGAGCAGGATCACGACCAGCGCCGCCATCGAGAACAGCAACTGCTGAAGCTGTTGCAGCGCGTACGACACCGGCAGCGC
>NZ_JAAKZX010000010.1 GCF_011045025.1 Streptomyces ureilyticus | reverse complement strand
GCCTGGCAGATCTCTGTCACGGCAGTCAACGAGCACCACCGACAAAGGTCACCCATTCGACCCAAGAATCTGCGTTCCCCTCCCGAAGAACGGAGACCGAGAACGCACGCCAGTACTGGGAAGACCGTCCCAGAGGAGGCGCCAGCCAACCACATCCGGCCCTGGCGCTCACTCACGCTCACCAGAAGTCACTCTCGCTCAGCACACCGGCAGCAGTCCCCAACCCCTGGCGCGTCGCCACCACCAACCGGCAGCGCGGGCTGCCGTCCTCTCTGCGACCGAACTCGGGGAGTGTGCGCAGGTCCACGATGAAGCCGGCGCGGATCAGTTCGCGGCGTACGTCGCTGAGGCGGAAGGCGCGGTAGTACATGACGAACGGGGGGCGCCACACCGCGTTGCGTACCCGCATGGCCGTGTCGAAGGCGAGGAGGGCCCAGTAGCCGGGAGAGCCGGGGCGGGCCGGGGCCACGACGGGGAAGGCGAACCGTCCGCCGGGCCGGAGCACCGAGTGCACCTGGGCGAACAGGCCCGGCAGTTCGCCCGGCAGGAAGTGGCCGAACGCCCCGAAGCTCACCACCAGGTCGAAGGCCGGCCCGAACGGCAGGGCGCGGGCGTCGCCGCGTACCCACGCCACCGGGGGCCCGCCGGGACGCGTCTGTTCGCGGGCCACGGCGAGCATGCCCGCGCTGATGTCGACGCCGGTGATCCGCTCCCGGCACACCGTGCCCAGCACGTCGATGCCCGCGCCGGTGCCGCAGCACAGATCGAGCCCGCTGTCGAAGGGTCCGATCCGCTCCAGCGCCCGCGCGACGGAGTGCAGGACCGGGTCCGGTGTACGGAACGGGGTGTGGTCGAACTTCGGCGCGAGCAGGTCGTAGCCGTGCTCGACGGACGACAGCGCCTGAACGGCGAGCTCGCGGAACGTGGGGCCCTGCGGGGTGAACATCGAGGTCAGCTTAGCCAGGCACGAGCGCGCTGTGGTGCACAAGGGGCGAAGCTCCCCTTGTGCACCACAGCGCGCTCGGCTGACGCCCTCAGCTCCCCAGGCGGAGGCCCGCGAGCCAGACGTCGGGCTCGCCCGGCCCCCTGCCGCCGGGCGCACCGGATGGCAGAACGCGGCGGCGCCGGCGCGGAAGGAAAGCAAGCTTCTTGGTGCGGCGGGTGGGAACGGTGGCGGTCATGGAATCTCCAGTGTCGTTTGGGCCCCTTCACCCCACCGACGAACGCCCCCTACGCCGATCGACACTCCGCGAGCCGTTTCTCAAGAAAGCGCCGCTCGGCGTCGTTCTCCACCAGATCCAGCGCCCGCGCGTACGCCTCGGCCGCCTCCCCCGTCCGCCCCATGCGCCGCAGGAGATCCGCGCGGGTGGCGGGCAGCAGGTGGTATCCGGCCAGGTCGCCCGCCTTCTCCAGCTCGGCCAGCAGGGCCAGCCCCGCCTCCGGTTCCTCGGCCATGCCGACCGCGACGGCGCGGTTGAGTTCCACCACCGCGGAGGGCACGAAATGCCTCAACTCCCCGTACAGCGCGGCGATATCGGCCCAGTCGGTCTCCTCGGCCGTGGCCGCGGTGGTGTGGCAGGCGGCGATGGCGGCCTGGATCTGATACGGCCCCGGCCGGCCGCGGCGCAGGGCGGTCTCCAGCAGGGCGGCGCCCTCGTCGATCGCGGCGCGGTCCCATGCCGTACGGTCCTGGTCCTCCAGCGTCACCAGTTCGCCTGCCGCGTCCACCCGCGTGCCCTGCCGGGCGTCGTGCAGGAGCAGCAGCGCGAGCAGGCCGAGCGCCTCGGGCTCGTCGGGCATGAGCCGGGCCAGCACGCGGGCGAGGCGGATGGCCTCCGCGCACAGATTCGTACGCAGCAGATCGGCGCCGGACGTGGCGGCGTACCCCTCGTTGAACAGCAGGTACACGACGCCGAGTACACCCGTCGTGCGCTCGGGCAGCAGGTGGGCGGGCGGTACGCGGTACGGGATCCCGGCGTTGCGGATCTTCCGCTTGGCCCGCACCAGGCGTTGCGCCATCGTCGCCTCGGGGACGAGGAAGGCCCGGGCGATCTCGGGCGTGGTCAGCCCCGCGAGCGTACGCAGGGTCAGGGCGACCCGCGCCTCCATGGGCAGCGCCGGATGGCAGCAGGTGAAGATCAGCCGCAGCCGGTCGTCGGTCACTCCGCTGTCGTCCTCGTCGTCCTCGTCGTCCGGGTCGTACGGCCCGTCGTCCCGCGCCAGCACCGCCACCTCCCGCAGTTTCGCCGCGCCCACCGCCTCCCGGCGCAGTACGTCCAGGGCGCGGTTGCGCGCGGTCGTGGTCAGCCAGGCGCCAGGGCGGCGCGGGACTCCGTCGCGCGGCCACCGGTCCAGGGCCTGCGCGAAGGCGTCCTGCGCACATTCCTCGGCGAGGTCCCAGTCGCCGGTCACCCTGATCAGGGTGGCGACGACTTGGCCCCATTCCTCGCGGAAGGCGGCGGCCACCGCCTCCTCGACGTCGTTCACTCCCAACCGTTCACTCCCAGACCGGCCGCACCTCGACGGAGCCACCGCCCAGGGCAGCGGGATGCCTCGAGGCGAGCGAGATGGCCTCGTCGAGGTCGGCGACCTCGATGATGTCGATGCCGGCGACGTACTCCTTGGACTCCACGAACGGCCCGTCGCTGAGCAGGACTTCGTCGCCCTGGACGCGCACGGTGGTGGCGTCGGTGGACGGCCTCAGCCGTGCCCCGCCCTTGACGATGTCGCGGCTGCGCACCTCTTCGATGTACGAGGTGAAGCGGGGGTCGTCGGCGATCTCCTCGGGGCTGAGTTCCTCGCCGCCCACGGGGGTGCAGATGAACAGTGCGTACTTCATGACCGGGCCTCCTCCACGCCTGCGTCGAACGGAACCGAAAGATGCTGGTGGACGATCTGCCAGCGGTCGCCCGCGGCCCGGTAGCCGGTGGTCACCCGCACCGTGCTGTCCAGCGGCTCCCCGGTGGCCAGCGTGGCGCGCATCCGGACGAGCGCGTGACTGAACGCGACGCTCTCGTCCACCCGGACCCGGAACTCCAGCACATCACGGCTCACGGGCCCGGTGACGGTGGAGAACCACCACTCCTGAGCCTTGCGGAAGGCGTCGATGCCGCGCTGCTCCAGACCGCTCATGGGATGGAAGACCTCGACATCGGACGCGTAACAGGCCGCCATCCGGTCGATGTCCCGCTCGCGCGTGGCCAGCGTCAGCTCGTCGTCGAGGCGGCGGATCTCGCCCTCGGCGTCCTCGTCCTCCCCGAACGGGCGCACCTCCATGGCCCCGATGGTCGCCACGGGATGCTTGGCGGCCGCCTCGATGGCCTCCTCCATGCTGTCGCACTCAAGGATGTCGTACCCGGCGACGTACTCCTTCGTCTCCGCGAACGGCCCGTCCGTGCGCAGCACTTCGCCCTCACGCACGCGCACGGTGACCGCCTCGGCGGGCCGCCGCAGCCGGTGGCCATGCAGCCGTACGCTCTTCTGGGCGCTCAGCTCCTCGACCCATGGTTCGACTGGGGCCATGCCGGAGGCGTCGGCGGTGTCGTCACCGCAGACCAGCAGCATGTACTTCATGATTCCTCCTGTGCTCATGAGAGTCCTGACACCCCACCGACGAACGGGCCCGCGCCGAATCGACACCTCCCCATGATTGTCCTGCCGGACGGCAGCCACACCGGGAGCACCGGGGAGCTTCGGGGAGTCCTTCGCACCCGGCGCCCGTCCACGGTTGGATACAACCATGACCGACGAGCACGAGCGGATGATGAAAGCCAACCAGGCCAACTGGGACGCCCGTACACCCGTCCACCTCGCCAGCCGGTTCTACGGCCTTGACACCTCCCTCGACCCGGAGCGCTGGTTCGCTGCCTGGGAGTGGGAGGACCTCGGTGAATTGGCCGGTCGTGACGTGCTCCACCTCCAGTGCCACCTCGGCGCCGAGACGATCGCCTTCGCCCATCGCGGCGCCCGGGCGGTGGGCCTGGACGTCTCCGAGGCGTCGGTCAAGGCCGCCGCCGACATCGCCGGGCGTGCGGGCGCCGACGTCGCGTATGTACGGGCCAATGTGTACGACGCCGTCGAAGCCCTCGGCGGGCGGCAGTTCGACGTCGTCTACACCGGCAAGGGTGCCCTGTGCTACCTGCCCGACCTGGACCGCTGGGCGGCGACGGTCGCCCAACTCCTGCGTCCGGAGGGCCGGTTGTACATCGCGGAGTTCCATCCCCTCCTCAACTCCCTGGGCCCCAAGCCCGCCGAGGGCGAGGGTTCCGAACTCCTGCTGCGTCACGACTACTTGGGCCGCGGGACGGCCGTGCACCGCAACGGCAGGTACACGTACACGGACGGCCCGCCGGTGGAGGGTGCGACCGACAGCTATGAGTGGATGCACGGTCTCGGCGAGGTCGTGGGCGCCCTGGTGGGAGCGGGGCTGCGGATCGAACGGCTACGGGAGAGCGACGAACTGCCGTGGCCCCGCTGGCCCGAGATGAACCGCACGCCGTCCGGCTGGTGGCGCCTGCCGGACAGCTCCCCGCGCATCCCGCTCTTGTACGGACTCCTCGCCCGCCGCTGATCAAAATCCTGGCATGCTACGGTTGTTCTAGCACTCGCGTACGCCCCTTCTCGGGCGCCGGTGCCAGTCTCATCTCAGTCAGCTGATCCGCCCGTCCCTTCCCGACCGGCGAAGCAGCTTCTCAGCACCACCTCTCTTCACGTACGGCCATGGGCGTTCTCGTCCGCCGCACGAGAGGTGATGTCTCCGCCGTACGGAGCGTGATCATGCCGCCCCGTCATCCGGCCTCTCCCCTACATGACCCATTACATGACCCATGACCTCATGGATTCGTCCGTGAAAGGACCCACCCACATGACCACCACACTCGAACGCCCGCCCACTTCGCACACACAGGAGCAGGCCACCGGCGTACTCGACATCACACCCAACGGACAGGGCCAGCTGCGCGCCGCAAGCTGCCTGCCCGAGTCCACCGACCTCCAGGTCCCCGCCACGCTGATCCGCCGGTACGGCCTGCGCAAGGGCGACCTCGTCGAAGGCGTAGGCGCAGCCGTACGCGGCAAGCAGCGCGCCCTCACCGGGATCGAGCGCGTCAACGGCCGCAGGCCCGAAGAGCTGCGCTCGCGCCCGCACTTCGGTGACCTCACCCCGCTGCACCCGCGTGAGCGGCTGCGGCTCGAGCACCCGGCGGGCGGCCTGACGACCCGGGTCATCGACCTGGTCGCGCCGATCGGCAAGGGCCAGCGCGGGTTGATCGTCGCCCCGCCGAAGACCGGCAAGACAGTGCTGCTCCAGCAGCTGGCGGCCGCCGTGGCCGGCAACCACCCCGAGTGCCATCTGATGGTGGTGCTGCTCGACGAGCGACCCGAGGAAGTCACCGACATGCGGCGTTCCGTACGCGGTGAAGTGCTCGCCTCGACCTTCGACCGGGCGCCGAAGCAGCACATCGCGCTCGCCGAGCTGGCCGTGGAGCGTGCCAAGCGGCTCGTCGAGGCGGGTCAGGACGTCGTGATCCTCCTGGATTCGCTGACCCGGCTGTGCAGGGCGCACAACAACGCGGCCGCCGCCGGTGGCCGCACCCTCAGCGGCGGTGTCGACGCCGCCGCGCTCGCCGGGCCCAAGCGGCTCTTCGGTGCCGCGCGCCTCGCCGAGGAGGGCGGTTCGCTCACGATCCTCGCCACGGCGCTGGTGGAGACCGGTTCGCGCGCCGACGACTTCTACTTCGAGGAGTTGAAAAGCACCGGCAACATGGAGCTGCGCCTGGACCGCGCGCTCGCGTCCAGGCGGATCTATCCGGCCGTCGACATCACCCCGTCCGGCACCCGCCGCGAGGAACTCCTGGTTCCGGCAAGTGAGTTGGCGGCTGTACGAGGGCTGCGACGCGCCCTGCACTCCCGCGGCGACACGCAGCCGGGCCTCGAAACCTTGCTGGAGAGGATGCGGGACACGCCGGACAACGCCACGTTTCTGCGGCAGGTCCAGCCGACCGTGCCCGGAGGCCGGTGAGCCTCCCCCACCCGCAGGGCCGTACCACGACGCTCGACGCCCCGTTGCGGCATCTGGGTGCTCCATGCCGCGGCTCGGCCTCGGTAACCGGGGATGTCCCCCGCGCGTTCCTACGTTTGCGGTATGACCTTCGGACTCTCTTGCCGTGTCGCCGTCTGCTGCTCCGCCGCCTGGCTGGCCGGCGCGCTGGCCTTCACACCGAGCCCAGCCGCGGCACGCACCGGAGCCGACGTCTCCACCGCGTCTGCCGGCGCCGAGCCGCTCGTGCCGCGCCCGGCGGCCTCGCGGCCGACGGGACTGTACCGGTCCGGGACGCAGGTACGGCTCAGCGCCAGGGTGCCCAAGGTGCCCGCCAAACTCTCCGCCCGGTCGTGGCTGGTGGCCGACGCGGGCACCGGTGAGGTGCTGGCCGCACACAACGCGCACCGCAAGCTGCCGCCCGCGAGCACGTTGAAGGCTCTGTTCGCGGTGACCGTGCTGCCGGCGCTGCCCGCGGCGGTCCAACACACCGTCAAAGCCCGGGAGTTGAAGGGGATCGGGGCCGGCAGCAGTCTGGTCGGCGTCGAGGCGGGGCGCACCTACCGCGCCTCCGATCTGTGGCGGGGCGTCTTCCTCAACTCGGGCAACGACGCCGTGCGCGTCCTGGCCGCCATGAACGGCGGCTGGCGTGCCACGGCCGCCCAGATGCAGGCCAAGGCCCGCTCGCTGGGCGCCCGCGACACGCGGGTCGTCTCGCCCGACGGATACGACACGCCGGGCCAGGTGTCGTCCGCGTACGACCTGGCTGTCTTCGGGCGGGCCGGGCTGCGCAACGCGGACTTCGCGCGGTACTGCGCCACCGTGACGGCCAAATTCCCGGGTAAGGGCCGGTCGTACGTCATCCGGAACACCAACCGGCTGCTGACCGGAGCCGACGGCGTCAAGCCCTACCGGGGGCTCATCGGCATCAAGAACGGTTACACCTCCAAGGCGGGCAACACCCTCGTCGCCGCCGCGCGCCGGGACGGGCGCACCCTGGTCGTCACGGTGATGAACCCTCGGACGGGCGGCGGCCTCGCCGTCTACGAAGAGGCGCGCTCGCTGCTCGACTGGGGCTTCGAGGCCGCCGGGCGTGTCAAGCCGGTGGGTTCGCTGGTGCCCTCGCGTGCCGTGCCGCAGGCGGGCCCGGCCCCCGCGCCCGCGGCCATGGTGGTCGCCGACGGGTCCGACCGGTGGGCGGCGGCGGGAGCGATCTCGGGGGCGGCCTGTCTGGGTGCGGGTGTCGTAGCCGTGGTGCTGCGCGGCAGACGGTTCACGCGTGTCTGACCGACGGGCAGGGCGAACAGCAGGCCGAGGGTGATCCACACGTAGATGTTGCTGCCGAGGAAGCCGTCGACGCCGGACGCGTCGTCGAACCACAGCCACACCACGCTGCTGCACAACAGCACGTACGACACGCCCGCGGCCCCCCACAGCAGTCGCCGGCGCTTCAGCCCCTCCTCGACGAGGATCGCGAAGGACGGCAGCAGCCACACGAGATGGTGCACCCAGGTGATCGGGCTGACCAGACAGGCGACGAGCCCGGTCAGGGCGAACGCGCCCATCAGGTCACCGGCGGCGACGGCTCGATGGGCACGCCAGGCCCAGACGCCCAGGACGGCGAGAGCGGCCAGCGCCCAGACGATACGGCTCGGTTCCGCGGGGTCGGCGAGCCGGGCCAGTACGCCTTGCAGGGACTGGTTGGACACGTAGTCGAGGCGACCGATGCGGGTCGTGTCCCAGACGGCCTCGGTCCAGTAGAAGCGGGAGGGCTCCGGTGCCGCCCAGGCCGCGGTAGCGGTGGCGGTCGCGGCGACGGCCGCCGCGACCGCGGCGGCGCGAGGACGCCGGGCGAGCAGCAGCAGAACGATGAAAATCGCGGGCGTGAGCTTGATCGCTGCGGCAAGACCGATGCCCACGCCCGCCCAGCGACCGCGCCCGGTGAACAGCAGCCAGGCGTCGCTGAGGACCAGGGCCAGCAGCAGAAGGTTGACCTGGCCGAAGCTGAAGGTGTCACGGGCGGGCTCGAACATGGCCAGCATGCAGACGGCCACGGCGGACCCGAACCAGCCGTGCCGGCGGCGCAGTTCGCGCGGGACCAGAATGCCTAGGACCACGGCTGTCGCCGCGAGATTGAGGAGCAGTCCGACGGCGATCGCGGCGTGCAGTCCGAGGAGCGCCATCGGGACCATGCTGACGGCCGCGAAGGGCGGATAGGTGAAGCCGTACGTCGTCCCCGGCACGTGGTAGTCGTAGATGCGGCCGCCGTGATGGATCCAGGCGTCGATGGCCCCGTGGTACACCCGCAGGTCGAACCAGCCGCGCAGCAGCGGCACGGTCGCGGTGAAGACCGTCACGGCGGCGACGAGGACCAGTACGAGGGCGAGCCGCCCCCGCTGCGTACGCGGAAGCCTCATGCGGTGCGCTCCAGGACCGGCGCGTTCGACGTCTGGTGGGCCTGCCAGAGCACGACCACCGCGAGCACGCCGCCCGACACGGCCAGGACCAGCTGCTCCAGGTCCGGTGGGCTGCCGCTGGGCAGGACGCCGAGCGCGAGCACTCCGGTCACAGCGGCGACCCGGTGGCGTACGGAGGTGCTCGGTGCCGCGGCGGCGATGAGGAACAGGCCCCACAGGGCGTACCAGGGCCGGATGGCCGGACCGAGGACCGCCACCGTCGCCAGGCTGAGACCGAGTGCGTAGACGGGGCTGAGCCGGGGGCGGCGCAGCCATATGGCGAGTATGACGACGACCGTGGCCACGAGTCCGAGGGCGTGCCAGGCGGGCAGGGCGAGGGGTGCGAGGTCGCTGCCCAGGTCCTCGAGGAGGGACCCTGTCGCGCGGCCGAGGACGCTGGTGGGCGACCAGTTGTGCGGTGAAATGGGTGTCTTCAGGGCGCTGATCCAGCCGTATCCCGTACCGGCGATGGCAGTTGCTACGACGGTGGTGGCGAGCGCGGCGGTCGCAGTCGTCACCATGGCCTTCAACAGGCCGCGCCCCGCGCGCACTTGAAGTGCCACGACAGCCGCGAGTCCCAGTACGGCCGGGACCTTGACCAGGGCGGCGAGCGTGACGAGCACGGCGCCGAGGACGGGCCAGCGGCCGAGCGCGGCCACCAGCCCGATGCCGAGCAGCCCGAGCATGATGGCGTCGTTGTGCGCGCCGGCGACAAGGTGCAGCAGTACGAGCGGGTTGAGCGCGCCGAGCCACAGAGCGGCGGCCGGGTCGGCGCCGCTGTGCCGGGCGAGCCTCGGCAGGGCGGCGGCCATCAGCGCCACGCCGAGCACCGCGACCACCCGCATCCCGAACAGCCCGGCCGGTACTTCGCCCCGCGTCAGCCCGGAAAGTGCGGAGGCGACGGCGAGGAAGGCGGGGCCGTACGGTGTCGCGGTGTGCTGCCACACGGGCGCCACCTCGTCGGCGAGCGGCCCGCCGAGCCGTGCGGGGCCGTGGGTGTAGACGTCGATGTGCGCGTCGACCATGGCGCCCTGCGCGAGGTAGCTGTACACGTCCCGGCTGAACAGGGGCGGCGCGAGCAGCAACGGCGCGGCCCACACCCCCAGAACGACCAACAGCGCGCGCGGAGTTGGCGGTTCGGGCCCCCGGATCACCCGGCCCAGCAGAGCCCAGGCGGCGATCAGCAGCACCACCCCGAAGTACACACCGACCACGCCGAGCGCCGCCCGCGCCGAGGCCGGGGCCAGCAGCTCCCGTACCGGCAGGGCCCCGGCCGTCTCACCTCCCGCCGCGAGAAAGCCCGAACCCACAAGTCCGAGCACCTGACAGCGACGCAGATCGACGGAGAAACCCATGGCCAACACTCGGGCAGCCTGTCAATGCCGGGTGGCGGGAAAGCGACGTACGTCCCTCTGATCGGCAGCCGCGATGTGACCGCCGTCTGACCGAACGGCGACCATCCTTCGAATCCGCCTGAGAACAGCCGCCTCAGAACACGGACAATCCCGTCAGCGTCGTGAAACGCTCCAGGGCCGCGACGCCCGCCACGGAGTTACCCCGTTCGTCCAGGCCCGGGCTCCACACGCACAGCGTGCAGTGGCCTGGGACGACGGCGATGATGCCGCCGCCGACGCCGCTCTTGCCGGGCAGGCCGACCCGGTACGCGAACTCGCCCGCGGCGTCATAGGTGCCGCAGGTCAGCATGACCGCGTTGACCTGCTTGGCCTGACTGCTGGTCAGCAGGCGGGTGCCGTCGGCCCGTATGCCGTGGCGGGCGAGGAATCCGGTGGCGAGGGCGAGGTCGGCGCAGGACGCCTCGATGGAGCACTGCCGGAAGTACTGGTCCAGGAGCGTCGGGACCGGGTTGCCGATGTTTCCGTACGACGCCATGAAGTGGCCGAGGGCGGCGTTGCGGTCGCCGTGGGCGGCCTCGGAGGCGGCGACGTCCTTGTTGCTGGCGAGCTGCGCGTTGCCGCTCTCCGCGCGCAGGAAGTCGAGAAGAGTGCCGGCCGCGTCGCCGGTCTGGGTGTGGAGGCGGTCGGTGACGACGAGGGCGCCCGCGTTGATGAAGGGATTGCGCGGGATGCCGTTCTCGTACTCCAGCTGCACCAGCGAGTTGAAGGGATTGCCGGAGGGCTCGCGTCCGACGCGCTCCCACAGGGCGTCGCCCCCGCCCGCCAGGACGAGGGCGAGGGTGAAGACCTTGGTGAGCGACTGCGTGGAGAGCGGCTGCCGCCAGTCCCCCACCCCGTACACCGTGCCGTCGAGTTCCGCGACGGCCATACCGAACCGGCGCGGGTCGCAGGCCGCGAGGGCCGGAATGTAGTCGGCGGGGCGGCCACGTGCGGGCATGTTCTCGATCTCGGCGGCGATGCGGTCCAGGACGGGCTGGAAAGTGGAGGACGACGAAGACACTGCCATGATCACCATTCTGCCGTTCGGTCCCCGCCGAGGCGGGTGGGCACGGGTGCCCGCGCCATCATCGTGTGCCCGACCAGCACACCGCGGGCACCCGCGCGTCTCAGTTGGCCCGCGAGCCCGCCAGCACCTCCGGCCGCAGCAGCGCGGCCAGCCGGTCCGGAGGCAACAGTCCCTTTTCCAGGACGAGTTCGGCAACGCCGCGCCCCGTCGCGAGGGCCTCCTTCGCGATGCCGGTGGCCGCCTCGTACCCGATGTACGGGTTGAGCGCGGTGACCAGGCCGATGGAGTTCTCGACGGCCTCGCGCAGGACGTCCTCGTTGGCCGTGATCCCGGCGACGCAACGCTCGGCGAGCGTCAGGCAGGCGGCGCGCAGATGCGTGATGCTCTCGGAGAGGGAGTGCAGGATGACCGGCTCGAAGGCGTTCAGCTGCAGCTGACCGGCCTCCGCCGCCATGGTGATCGTGACGTCGTTGCCGATCACCTCGAAGGCAACCTGGTTGACGACCTCGGGTATTACCGGGTTCACCTTGCCAGGCATGATGCTCGAACCGGCCTGCACCGGCGGCAGGTTGATCTCGTTCAGCCCCGCGCGCGGCCCGGACGACAGCAGCCGCAGATCGTTGCAGCTCTTCGAGAGCTTCACCGCGATCCGCTTCAGCACCCCGGACATCTGCACGAAGGCCCCGCAGTCCTGGGTGGCCTCGACGAGGTTGGCGGCGGTGACGAGCGGCAGACCGGTGATCTCGGCGAGGTGGCGGCGGGCCGACTCGGCGTACCCGGCGGGCGCGTTGAGCCCGGTACCGATGGCCGTAGCGCCCAGGTTGATCTCGTGGATCAGCGCGACGGCCTCGGCGAGCCGGCTGCGGTCCTCGTCCAGCATCACCGCGTACGCCGAGAACTCCTGACCGAGCGTCATTGGCACAGCGTCCTGCAACTGCGTACGCCCCATCTTCAGCACGTCACGGAACTCGACGGCCTTGGCGGCGAAGGCGTCCTGCAGCACGGCCATGGCCTGGAGCAGCCCGCGCACCGCGAAGATGGTGGCGACGTTGACGGCGGTCGGATAGACGTCGTTGGTCGACTGGCCGAGGTTGACGTCCTCGTTCGGGTGCAGGAACTCGTACGCGCCCTTCGGATGCCCGAGCAGCTCCAACGCCCGGTTGGCGACAACCTCGTTGGCGTTCATGTTCGTCGAGGTCCCGGCGCCGCCCTGTATGACGTCGACGACGAACTGGTCGTGCAGCTTCCCGTCGCGGATCTCCTGGCAGGCCGCGACGATGGCCGCCGCCTTGGCGTGCTCCAGCAGGCCGAGTTCCTCGTTGGCGCGTGCGGCGGCCTCCTTGACGGCGGCCAGTGCGTCGATCAGGTGCGGGTAGGCGGAGATCGGGGTGCCCGTGATGGGGAAGTTCTCCTTGGCGCGCAGGGAGTGGATGCCCCAGTACGCCTCGGCGGGCACGTCACGGTCGCCGAGCAGGTCGTGCTCGCTGCGATGGGCTGCGGCGGCGGTCATGTCGGTGCGGCTCTTCTTTCACGAGAAGGAGAAGGGAGGGATCAGGCCTGCGTGAGCGGATCAGGACTCGGTCAGCGGTTCCAGTGCGCGGGCCGGCCGGATGCTCCCGACCACCTCCCCGCCGCCGAACAGCGGCGCCTGGGCGAACTCGGCGAGTGCGGCCGGGTCGACGCCGCAGCGCGCGAGGGCGGCGGCGACCACGGGCAGCCGGGCCCGGTCCGCCCCGTCCGCGATCTTCACGGCGACCGCCCGCCCGTCGGGCAGCGCCGCGACGTGCACGCCCTCGAAGCCGTCCTTGGTGAGCAGCCCCGGCACGGCCCTCATCAGCGCGGCCACATCACGGCCGGAACCTGACGTCATCTCGGCGTGCTCGCGCATCGCGTCGGCCACCCGCGCCTCGGGGGTGCCGAGCGGTGCGGTCGTGATCCGGGCGGCGGCGCGCGCCAGTCCGTGCAGCGAGACGGAGAACAAGGGCGCACCGCAGCCGTCCACGGTCACCGCCGCGACGGCCTGCCCGGTGAGATCCTCGACGATCTCCGCGATCGCCTGCTGGAGCGGATGCGCGGGGTCTAGGTAGTCGCCGAGCGACCAGCCGTTCAGATGTGCCGTGTAGAGCATCGCCGCATGCTTGCCCGAGCAGTTCTGCGCGAGCTGCGACGGCAGCCGCCCCTCGCGCACCCAGGCCTCCCGTACGACCGGGTCGTACGGCAGGTCCGGCACATTGCGCAGAGCGTCCTCGGGTAGCCCGGCCTGTTCCAGGATCCGCCGCGTTCCGGCGAGATGCCGCTCCTCGCCGGAGTGGCTGGCCGCGGTCAGCGCGAGCAGTTCCCCGTCGAGCGGCAGCCCGGCCCGCACCAGCGCCACCGCCTGTACGGGCTTGAGCGCCGAGCGCGGGTAGAAGGCCGCCTCGATGTCGCCGATCTGCAGCTCCACCGTGCCGTCGGGGCCGAGCACGACGACCGAGCCGTAGTGGATGCCCTCGATGACATCACCGCGTACGAGCTGGGCGACGGGCGCGTGCAGCGGCTCCCGAATCGCGGGCGCCTCGGCCAGTGAACTGCCCTGTTCGGCAAGGATCTTGAGGCAGCTCACGCGTCGGCTCCGGACTTCCGTACGTCCGCCACCCGGCGCCGTACGGCGAACCATCCCGCCACCAGGGCCGCCACGATCAGCGGCAGACACATCACGGTCGTACGTCCCGCTCCCCCGTCGGCGTACATCAGCACCAGCACGGAGGCGAGGAAGAACAGGGTGACGAGCTCGGTCCAGGGCGAGCCCGGCAGGCGGTAGCTGGGGCGCTCCAGCTCGCCTTCCTGTGTCTTCCGCCAGAAGACCAGGTGACAGATCATGATCATGCCCCAGGTGGCGAGGATGCCGATCGCCGCGAAGTTCAGCACGATCTCGAACGCGTCGGCGGGGACGACGAAGTTGAGCCCGACACCGAGTACACAGATACCGCTGGTGAGCAGGATTCCGCCGTACGGGACCTGGCTGCGGCTCATCACCGAGGTGAACTTCGGCGCCGAGCCGGACATCGCCATGGAGCGCAGGATGCGGCCGGTGGAGTACAGGCCGGAATTCAGCGAGGACATGGCGGCGGTCATCACCACGAGGTTCATCACGCCGCCCGCGGCCGGGATGCCGATGTTGGACAGCACCGTGACGAAGGGGCTCTCCTTGCCGCTGTAGGACGACCAGGGCAGCAGCATCGAGAGGAGCACCACGGAGCCGACGTAGAAGAGACCGACGCGCCACATGATGGAGTTGATCGCCTTCGGCATGATCTTCTCCGGGTTCTCCGTCTCACCCGCCGCGACACCGACGAGCTCGACGGAGGCGTAGGCGAAGACGACGCCCTGGACGATCAGCAGCATCGGCAGCAGGCCGTTGGGGAAAAGGCCGCCGTTGTCGGTGATCAGGGACGGGCCGGGGGTGTGGCCGTCGACGGACTGCTGGGTGGCCAGCAGGAAGATGCCGATGAACATGAAGGCGACCAGGGCGCCGACCTTGATGATCGCGAACCAGAACTCCAGCTCACCGAAGTACTTCACCGAGATGAGGTTCACGGTGAGGACGACGGCGAGCGCGATGAGCGCGATCACCCACTGCGGGATGTCGGAGAACATGCCCCAGTAGTGGGTGTAGGTGGCGACCGCGGTGATGTCGGCGATGCCGGTGGTCGCCCAGTTCAGAAAGTACATCCAGCCCGCGGTGTACGCGCCCTTCTCGCCGAGGAACTCCCGCGCGTAGGACACGAAGGCGCCGGAGGAGGGCCGGTACAGGACGAGTTCGCCGAGGGCGCGGACGACGAGAAAGGCGAAGATTCCGCAGACGGCGTAGGCGATGAAGAGCGAGGGGCCGGCTTCGGCGAGCCGTCCGCCGGCGCCGAGGAACAGGCCGGTGCCGATGGCGCCGCCGATGGCGATCATGTTGACGTGCCGGGACTTCAGGGACTTGCTGTATCCCGCGTCTCCGGCGTCGACGTGAGCAGCCGGTTTCCGTATCTCTTCGTCGAGGGACTGCTCGCTCACGCGGGGGTCTCGCCTTCTGTGGGGGTGTCCGTGCTGTCGGTGTTTTCGGTGCCCTCGGGTCGCACGATCGCGGTGAGGGTCGTCTCGACGCGGTCGAGGTGGTGGGCCATGGCGTCGGTCGCGTCGCGCTCGCTGCCGTCGATCAACGCCTCGACGATCGCTCGGTGTTCGCGGTTGGACTGCTCGCGACGGCCGCCGAGTTCGTTGAGGAACGCGGACTGGCGGGCCAGCGCGTCACGGATCTCCTCGATGACGCGGCGGAAGACCGGGTTCTGGGCGGCCTGCGCGACGGCGAGATGGAAGAGCGTGTCCATGGCCACCCAGGCGGTGGTGTCGGTCTCGTGCTCCATCCGGTCGAGCAGGTGGGCGAGATGGTCGAGGTCCTCGGGTGTGCGGCGGGCGGCGGCGTAGCCCGCGACGGGGATCTCGACATGGCGCCGGACCTCTATCAGGTCGCTGGCCGCGTAGTCGCCGAAGGTGGGGTCGACGACCGGTCCGTTCGAGACGACGAACGTTCCCTTGCCGGTACGGGACACGGTCAGGCCCATCGTCTGCAGGGCCCGCAGCGCCTCCCGCAGTACGGGTCGGCTGACCTCGAGACTCCGGCACAGCTCCGCCTCGGACGGCAGCTTGTCCCCCACGGCGTACTCGCCGCGCTCGATCGCACTCCGCAGATGACTGAGCACCGCTTCCATCGCGCTGACGCGCCGCGGGACCGAGCCACCTGTCTGGCTGTCTGACAGGTTCACGGAGGTGATCCTGGAGGGCGCAGGGACGTGCTGTCAAGGGCTACTTGTGGGTCTTCCCGCGAGGGGAAGCTTCGTCCACCATGGAAGACATGGCGGATACGGCGGAAATCACAGGGACCCTCCAGTCGGACCTCATCAACCTGTCAGGCATCCCCTTGGACGCACTCGGCTCGATGAGTCTCCTACCGACGGCACTCGCCACCCTGCACCGCAGGCTGGCAGGCGACTCCGCACCGCTGTGCGAGAGCGGCATGGCAGCCCTGTGCGGAACCACGCCTTCGGTTCCGACCGGTGCGACCCGTGACAGTTGATCAACCCTGAGCCGTTCCGACTCCCACTGCGGACATTCACCGCGGTCGCCACTGGCGACGTGAGCGAGACCGACCTCGCCCTTCTGCGATCGGCCCAGCGCAGCCGTCTGCTGCTTGCCCTCGTAGCGATCCTCGACGCGCCCCGACAGCCGGACGACGGCGGACCTCGGGGCACGCAGGCACCGACTCGGCCTTCCACCGCATGGGAGTTGCTCGCCCACACTCAACGCTCCACCCCCGCCTCGGTGGACGCCGTCCTCGCCGACCCGGCGGTCGGAGCCTGGGCTTTCCAACTGCTGCGCCGCCTCAACCACGGCGTCGCGACCGCCCCAGGGGACGCTCCGCAGTGGGCCGGTGCGACCCTGCTCGGGGCCCTCGCGGGGGCCGCCGCCCTTCGCGCGGGGACCCGCGCCACGCTGCGTATACCGGCACGGAAGGGACAACTGTGGCTTCCTTCCCTTGGAGTGACTGGCTCCGTGAGCCGGGGCGCCTGGGCCGTGGTCACCATGGAATGCGGTCCACAAGGGGCGGCGGTCTTCGGAGACAGCGGATCAATACGCCTTCCCAGCGACCTGACACGTGGCGCCGAAGGCTGGTTCCCGCTCCCGCAGATCGGCAGGGACGGACCCACTGGGCCGGCACGCGTCGTACTCGACCATCTCAGCCCGTACCGTGACTTTCGCGCCGTGAAGGACCCGGCCCAGATGTCGCGGCAGACGCTGCGCCGCTGGCACGCTCTTCTCCGCGAGAGCGACGCACTCCTGTGCCGTGAGCATCCCGAGGCCCATCGCCTGGTGAGCGGCACTGTACGGACGGTGGTACCGGTCGACGGACCTAGCGAGTTACGAGCTGTCAGTGCCACGGCACCGGACTCCTACGGCGCGGTCATCATGTCCCTGCCCATCGACGCGCAGGCCATGGCCGCCAACCTGATCCATGAAGCACGGCATCAGCTCCTCAGCGCGGTCGCCGAACTGACACCGTTGCATGTCCCCGTACGCGAGGGCCCCCAGCCCGTGTACTTCGCACCCTGGCGAGGGGACCCCCGTCCCTTGAGAGGGCTGCTGTACGGGGCGCACGCCTTCGCGGGAGTTGCCTCTTTCTGGCACGCTCGGCGCCCGTACGACAAGGACCGGGCGGAGTTCGAATGTGCGCTGCACCGCTGGCAACTGCGGGCCGCGCTCGCAGCCCTGGCCAACGCGCCAAACCTCACCCAAGCCGGCGGGCTGATCGTCACCAGCCTCATGAAGGAAGCCGGCCGCATGGCGTCGGAACCAGCCCACGGGCCTCCGGTCCGACTCGCGGAGCTGTGCTGCCGCGATCTGAGAGCCGTCTGGCGAGCCGCGCATCTCGACGTGGATGCCGAGGACGCGGCCGCACTCGCCGACAGTTGGCTAGCCGGACGCCCACCGCCGCTCACGCTTCCCGCAGGCCGATTACGGACGCATCGCACGGGCGCTCCCCGGACACCCGAAACGGGACAAGCCCGTATGTGGCTCGCCCGGCTCCGGTTCACGGACCGAAGAGCCTTCGACGAGGTACGCGCCCAGATCGCCGCCGGAGCACCGCACCCGCTGGGAATCAGGGATGCGACGGTCGCGGACGCGCACCTGACGGCCGATGAGACCGATGCCGCACTCGACGAGTACAGGCGCCAGCCGCCGTCCCCCGCCTCATGGATCGGCATCGGCCTCACAGCAAAGAACGGAGCTGTCTCCATGCTCCTGGAACGCCCGGAACTGGTGCTGGCGCTTCAGGCCGCACTCACACGCATCGGTGCGACCGCCGCGGGGCCGGAGGAACTCGCCGCCTGGCTCGGCTCACGCTCCCCGGCCCCGGACCGTCGAGCGTCAGACGCTCAGCAGGTCGATGTCGCAGTTGGCCCGGATTCCATTGGCCGCGTCCATGGTGGCCTGGTGATCGGGCCCCAGCACCCGGCGGAATGATGCGAGCGCCCGGTCGTACACCTCCTTTGACTCCACGGTCTTCCCCAACGCCTTCAGGTCGTACGACAGATTGAGCATGATCGCCAGAGTCGAGGGGTGTTCTTCGCCTCGCGTCTCGACACTGTGCGCCAGCAGTTCCCGGTCCAGGTCGCAGGCCCGTTGGAGCTCACCCATCGCGAACAGGTCACTTGCCAGGTTCGTCCGCGCCAGAGTCGTCCGAGGATGGTTCGCGTCGAGGACACGACTGAGGCCGTGCACCGCCCCTTCGTCCAGCGCGTGGGATTCATCGATCTGGCCCAGCAGCCGCAGTGTGACCGCGAGGTTCGTCGCCGTGGCGTAGGCATGCGGGTGCTCCTCCCCGAGGAGTTCACGGCAGTGCAGCATCGTCTGCCGGCCGAGCTCCGCTGCCGCGGCGAGATCTCCGGACTGCCGCAGGTCGGTCGCGTGGTTCAGCGCTGCGCGCACGGTGTCCAGAGACTTCTCACCGCGTTGGCGCTGCAGCAGGTCGAGCACCTTGGCGGAAAGCTCCAGCGCACCCGCGTGGTCACCGACCTTGCGGCGAGTCACGGACAGTTCGCGCACCACCCAGATCGTGAGCGAGTGTTCCTCGCCCAGCATCCGCAGTGTCCGTTTCCACAGGTCTTCCTGTCCGTCCAGCGCGGCCCGGAACTGACCCAGTTCCTGAAGATCGATGTAGACGGAGTGCAGGGTGTTGAGCGTCTGCAGGTGGTCGTCTCCGATCACCTCGACCCGCCGCTCATAGGTGTCCTCATCCATCCTGTGGGCCTCTTCGAAGTTCCCCGCCAGCCGCAGACTCACCGCGTAGTTGTGTGCCGCCTGCAACGTGCCGGGGTCGTCGGGGCCCTGCTCCCGAAGCGTCGTCTCGTAGGCCCGCTGGTCCAGCTCACGGGCCCGGTAGAAGTCTCCGCGCAGGCGCAGCAGGATCGCGAGCACGCTCAGTGCCCGTTGGGTGGCCTCGTCCCGCTCACCGAGCACCTGCCGACAGCGCTCCACCAGTTCGGACTGGAGCTCGTAGGCGTCTGTGTAGCGGTTGAGCCAGCGCAGCGCTTCGGCGCGCACCTGGTCCGCGGCGATCACATGCTCGTGCTCGTGGCCGAGCTTCCGCCGCCAGACGCCCGCTGCCTCCTCCGCGGCGTCCAGCGCCGCCGCGTAGTCGCTGCGGGCGAGCAGGAACCGGGCCTCGTTGAGCACCAGTTCGCGGGCCCAGGGGTCCTCACACTCCACCATGCCGGATGCGCGCACATGCGGCAGGAGTGCCGAGTAGCGGGGCCATTCGGAAGAACGCTGGGGGTTCCTCGGGTCGGCGTGCGCGAGGATCTGGTGCGCGCAGTGCCGCATCTCGCCTCGCTCCATGCCGTTCATCTGCTCGATGAGGACGCGCTGCACGAGACGGTGTACTTGGATGGTCGACTTGCGGTGATCGATGCGGGCCAGGGCGTACCTGCCGATTTCCCGCACAGCACGGGCCAGCTTGATCGGATCGTCGAGCGCCGCCCGCAAGGCCGGTGGCGCATCGACGCCCCGTACCGCCGAGAAGTAGTCCCAGTCGACCGGCTCAGGAGCGAAGTACGCGCAGACCTGAAGCAGTTGGAGGGCCGCCGGATGGTCCTCCCTGAGGCGGTCCAGCGAGACGTTCCAGGCGGCGGCCACGGGAAGGTCGTAGTCCGCGGGCGGATCGACCTGGAGCAGTTCCGCGTACTTCGTCTCGAACAGATCGAGGTACTGGTGTACCGGCATCCCTGTCTCGGCGAGCCAGACCGCGGCCTGTTCGACAGCGAGCGGCAAGTCGCCGAGTGAGTCGGCCAGCCTGCTGGCGGCGTCCTCGGGGATCTGTGGACTACGCCGCTTGATCAGCGCGACGCTTTCCTCACGTGCAAACACATCGACCTCTAGTGAATTGGCCAAGCTCGACCACTGAGAATTGCGGGACGTCACCAGAACTCGTCCTGGGCCGTCGTTGGGGAAAAACTGCCTGACTTCCTGCGGATTTTCCGCGTTGTCGAAAACCAGGAGCCAATTCGAGTAGGGTTCTCCGACCCGCAAGGCCTCCAGGACCGCAGGTACGGCGCTTCGGTCGGCACCGGCCCGCAGGCCCATTTGTTCCCCGAGTTCAATCAGGGACTGCACGATCAGGTTGGTCTGTTCGGATGGAATCCACCAGATCAATCGGTAGTCCCTGCTCCGCCTGTATACATGCTCAATGGCTATCTGGGACTTACCGACTCCGCCCATGCCGTGCAGCGCTTCGGGCAGCACTGCGGTGACTCCCTCGGTCAGCCGCCTGTTCAGTTGTTCGAGCAGATCCTCGCGGCCGGTGAAATTGCGATTCCGCTGCGGGACACTGCCCCACAACCGCGGCGGCGGTTCCGTATGCGCGAAAGAGGGAACGGACTGCGACGCGGTGGACACGGAACCTCCTGAGGCTTCTTGCGATGGGGGCGACTCCTGCCGGTGAGACGCGGAGGGTGGTGCCACGGGGGGCGAATCCCCAACCGTAGTGGACCTGTAACGCTGTGTCATTTTGGCCGGGGAAGCGGGCTCTCCGGCCTCGTGGAGGAGCCTCTTCAACCGGGTGGCCCGGGTCAGATAGGGCCCTGAGAGGGCGCAGAGGGCGGTGTGCAGGGGGCGCACGAACGGCCTGGTGCGCTCGGTGACCGGTGGGTCGACGGCGTCGACGCGCCACTGCAACAGAGCATCACCCCCGGCCACCGAAGTGGCCAGTCGAGGGCCCAGGTGGGCGGAGACCTGCCGGAGTACGTCCATGGTCTCGCCTCGGGTGCCGAGCCCCAGCAGTTCCTCTCGTACTCCCTCTCCGAAGTCGAAGGACACCTGCTGGGCGTCCTCCGAGTCGATACGGCTGTCCGTTCGCTGCACCAGCCCGAACAGCAGGATCTCGGCGAGGTTCCACGCCTCGGCTCCCGGCAGCGATCTCTGGATGAGACGCATGACCGGCAGATTCAAGGGGGCTGCGGCCAGCCTGCGGGCCAAGGCGAACGCGGCGGGTGACGCCTTCGCGGTGAAGCGCCGTACGGCATCCCGGGCACGGCCCGGCAGGGGGCCCAGCAGGGCTCCGGAGGAATGCCGTGACGCTCCGAGGTCGCCGCGCGGGCCGGTGAGCAGCACGGCCGCGTCGTGCGTGCCGCCGGACGCGGCGACGAGCCGCGCCCAACGCGCCAGGGACCCGGGAGCCAGCTCCAGCAAGGGCACGGGTACGGCTTCGGAGCTTCGAGGGACAGCCATGGTGTCGGGGATGTCAAGCCCAACTCCGGAACCACTCGTACGCAGCAACCGCAGCAACCCGTTCGGCATGGCGGCGCGTTCGGCGGCCAGCTGGGCCCTGACCGCGGTGGGCAGAGTGAACTCCCATACCTCCTGGGGCATCAGGCTCAGGACGGCGGTGGGTGAGGATCGAGCGGTGGCACAGAGGAACGCGGCCGCGTCGCCGTTGCGCCACGCCTTGCTGAAACCGTCCGTGAGCACGAGCACCACATCGTCCGGCCCGTAGGTCTCGGACGCCGCACGTCCTCTGCCGCGACGGCGCAGCGCGGTTCCCGCCGCGGAGATGTCGAGGGGCACGGTGGTGATGGTCCTGAAGGCCGCCGTGTGCTCCATCAGATCGCGTAAGTCCCGGACCATCTCGCTCCACAGCTCCATCGAGGGAGCCGTGTCGATCAGCAGGACCAGTCCGAGGCGTCGCTCGTCGGGGTGTCCGCACACCGGCAGCCACAGGTCCTCGGCCGCGATGCGTTCGGCGGTGGCCTCCTCGTCGAGTTCCCAGGCTTCGGTGGCCGGCCGGTGCAGTCTCAGTGGCCGCAACGCGTGCCCCAGGGCGAGACCGCCGCCCGGGAGTCGCGTGGCCGAGGGCCCCTCCGCGCTCGCTTCGGCCCAGCCGTCGCCATTGGCCGGGGCCGGCCCGGACGGCTCCCACTGAGGACCCGAGTACGGACTGTAGTCGTCCTGCCCTTCGTGCCACGTCGTGATGTCCTCCGGCGCGGTGACCGCTGTCGCGGTCGTCGGATCGGTCCGAGCGGGGCGCTGTTCTGTCAGGTCTTCCATTTCCCCGTCGGGGCTGCCGGCATCCGTCTCGGGCTCGTTCGGCCGGCCCTCGGAAGGAGACTGGTGGTGAGCGCCGGGCGCGCCGTTCCCGGCACTCGGCCCGCCGCGGTACGGCGACGTGTCCGTCGGCGTCCGCGGTCTCGTCGGTCGCCAGTCCCGGTACGGTGCGGCCGCGTGCTGGCATGCCGCCAGGTACACGGCGTCCATGAACTCGAGGTAGGACAGCCCGGGTTGGGGCTGCCGCTCCGGATCGCCGGTCATTCCTGCCTCAGCCCGGGCGAGGTTCCGTCGAGCCGGTGCCACACCGACTCGACCAGGTTCCGCAGGTCACCGTCCTCTACCTCGCTTCGGCCGGACGTGGCCAGATAGACGGAGTTGAGGAGTTGATCGATCGCGAGACCGCCGAGTCCGCGACTGCGCTCCAGGAACCGGGCGATCAGCGGCCCGCCCCATTCCTCGGCCATGTCCTCACCGAAATGGGCGGCCATCATGCCCACCAGGTCGTCCTCACTCGGCTCCGGCATGTGCAGCAGCAGACACCGGCGCAGGAAAGCCGGAGGGAACTCGCGCTCACTGTTCGAGGTCATGATGACCACGGGAAAGGCACGGCAGTTGACGATTCCTCCGGAGATCTCCGCCTCTCCGTCGGGATCGTCCGTCGACACCCGCACGAGGGGATGCCGACGCCGCGCACGCCTCAACTCCGGAATCGTGTACGACCCTTCCTCGAAGACACTGAGCAGATCGTTGGCCAGATCGAGATCACTCTTGTCCAGCTCGTCGATCAGCAAAACACGTGGTTCGCTGTGCGGCAGGAGGGCCGTTCCGAGCGGCCCGATCTGGATGTAGTCGCCCACACTGGGAGGGGTGGTGGGCGCCTGGTCTTCCGACACCGTGTCACCTGCGGCCGCGCGCAGGGCCGCCGTGTCCTGGACCCTGCCGATCGCGTCGTACTCGTACAGCCCTCGCTGCAGTGTGGTGCGGCTCGTGATGTGCCAGCGCAGCACGCGGCCGAGCCGTAACTCCCTGCTGATGCGGTAGGCCAGGCTGGACTTCCCGGTGCCGGGGCGTCCGCTCACGAGCAGCGGGCGGCGCAGCATCAACGCGGCGTTCACCATCTCCGCCTCGCGGTGGGCGAACGCCGAGGTGTAACCGGCGGGTTGGTGTGTGCCGAGCCGCCGGACGGTCTCCGCCTCGTCGTCCGGGGGCGCGCCGAGTACGGGCGCGCCGTGGAACACACGCCAAGGGGGCGGTGGTGGGAGGAGCTCGCCCAGGGTGGTGTCGCGAAGGGGTTCGCCGGTTCCGCGGTAGATCCACCAGCGGGGCCGTGCGCCGTCGAGTGGGGCAGAGGAGTTCGCGGGTTGCTGTTTGGGAGCGTCGTCAGGAAGTGTCACGGACCCTCCTCCACGACCATGGGAGAGACCGCGGGCGCGACAGGCATCCGGTCCGGGTCGTCCCACAGCAGAGCGACATGGCGGCCGACAACAGTTTCCGCTTCAGCATCGCGGTCACTGGACGCTATACGCAACGCCTTGACGACGCCAGGTAATCCGCGCGGATCGTGACGGTCCAGCAGATCGCGCAGTGCGGTGCGAAAGGCCGGGTCGGAGCTTCCTCTCCGGTCCCAGAGGACGACAGGCACACCGGCACGCAGCGCCTCTCCCAACTCGTCCGAACCTCCGTGCGCCCCGTCTTCGCGCCGTGCGCTCTCCGGTGCCCCGCTGAGCACGACCACGGCGGGCGGCGGCTCGGAGAGCAGATGGGCACGGCCGTCCTCGGGAAACCAGTGGACGCGACCGGCCCGGCCCTCCGTGAACGCCCGCCAGCGGCTGCCCCAACGGCCGTGCAGATCCCGGCGGTTGTGACGGTCCAGGCTCCGCACAACGACGTGATGGTCCTCCCCCAACACCCCACCCACTCCTTGGAAGGAAGTCTTGCGCCATCGTTCCACGTGCAGATCGAGCAGCGTGTGCGGAAGAACAAACTCGACAGCCAGGTCGGTCTTCAGATAGGCCCACTCGCTCTCGGCCCGGTGGATCAGCTCTCGTACGGCCTTCTCGGCCTGCCGCAGGTCTATCCGGCTGTCCTTGCCGCGTTGCTGATCACCGGGGTGCGCGCGCCACCAGTGCGAGAGCAGGGCGCTGCTGTCACGGTCGGCGTCGAGGAGCGGCCGCAGACGGATGACGAGGTAACTCGTGGGGCTCCACACGTCAGTTCGCTGCTGGGCCGGTGTCTTGTCCGCCGAGGGCCGGGCGCCGTCGCCGTCGCTCACGCGTGGGTACGGGTCGTGTGCGTCCGCCCAGTCCACGAGCCCGAAGTGCTGGTCGCTGTCGGCGACCAGGGCGAGCTGGCGCAGGAGCTGGAAGCACGGCAGGGTCTCCCCCGGGCGCGCGTTCAGGGACGCCGCGTGCAGAAACACGAGCCAGGGTTCGGTGCAGTGGGCGGGAGCGGCCGGCCTGCCGCGGCCGTGCAGGAATTCCGAGTACCAGCGCCGCAGGTCAGGCACCTGCACTCCGTCCAGCAGCTCGAAGATCTCGTCCCATTCCTCGGTGGAGAACAGTTCGACCTGCCAGGCGGCGACCGCGGCCTTGAGCCGCTGGATGCCGGGCGTGTTGCCCTCGCGTACTTCCAGATGGCGCACGAGGGGCGCGAGTCCGGTGGGCTGGGCGCACAGCTCCTCCATGAGCTGGACGAGCAGCCCTCGGCGGGACGTGGGTACGGTGCTCTCGGCGGCCGTCCGCACGCGGTGGCCGAACCGGTGGACCAGGTCGTGCAAGGCGGCGAGGTCGGTGAGCCGGCTGACGTTCTCCACCTCGTCCACCAGGTACCTCGGCAGTTCGCGTCTCGGCAGGTTGCTCCGCGCGCCGCCCACCAGGGCCTCCGTATCCGTCATCGAGGCTCTCCCGGTGCCTCACCGTCCGAGCAGCAGACCCTGGCGAGTACGGCCAGCGCCGCCGCTGCCGGTGCGGAGCCCCCACCGAGGCCGTCCACGGCCGCGCGTAACGCCGCGCATCCGCCGGGCTGCTCCGCGCATGCCTGTACGACTGCCTGGAGCTGCTGCCGGGGCCAGGGGTGGTCGGGAACGTTGCGCCGGACCGCGGCGGGGAGCTGCCGGCGCAGGAGCCGCCCGCTGTCGTGTCCGATCTGCGGGACGTCGAGCAACGCTTCGGCCAGTTCGTAGGACTCCTCCATCGAGGGTGGCGAACAGGGGCGTGGCGCAGGTGCGCGCAGGGCGCCGGACAGGGGCGGCCACAGGCGTGCCGCGGCCTCCATGGGCAGCATCCAGGCGACCTTGACCGTACGGTCCTTGGCGGCCGCGGTGACCAGTCCGATGACCCGTCGGATCGCCGGGTCCCAAACGGCGGCCCCGCTGAATCCGCGCTCGACCACCGCGCCGGTCATCCGGACACCGTCGAGCTGGACCCACTCCGGGCACGGCCCGCCACGCCCGGTCACCCGGGCCGTCGCGATGAGTCCAGCGGGTGATCCGCGCGGATAGCCGATGATCGCGACCCGCCGCTCGTCCGCCGGGCCGCACTCGGCCAGCGGAAGGGGTGCCTCTTGGGGTCGCAGCCTCGGGCTGTCACCGTGCGGGGCCAGTACGGCGAGGTCGCCGCAGTCCGCCAGCTCCTGGCCGGGGACGACGCGGTCCAGCGGTGGTGGCGGGAACCAGCCGCCGGGAACGAGGCGTACCACAGCCGACCAGGCTCGGCCCGGCAGATCGACGAGCAGTCCGCCGTCCGGGAGAAGGCCCCCGGGGCCTTCCATGCCGGTCTGCCGTCCCGGGCCGGGAAGTCCCAGCGCCGCGGCGACGACATGCGCGCACGTCAGTACGTGGACTCCGTGCCCGGCGGGCGCTACGAGCACTCCCGCGCCGTACAGGACCCCGTCCTTGGACAGCACCCGCACTTGTCCCTGTTCCGGCCCCACAGTGATCGTCTCCCCCGAACGTCACGCGCGCCCTCACCCGCCCTCATCAGTGTAGGAGCGGGTTGAGGCCATCAACTGCGCGTCGAGCGGCCTCCGTTGTGTATCGGACGCTTACCCGATCACACCCCAACCCAACAGCCCGATCAGCAACAGGCCGATTCAAGCCGCCCTGGTAAGAGCAGGGCCAGGAGCGGTGCAGTCGCCTACGCCCACAGAGCCTGAGCGATCGAAACCCCCACAAACGCCGCCCCAAGCCCCGCGACCACGCTCGCGATCACATTGACGGCGGCGTAGAAACGGGCCCCGTCCTCGGCCAGCCGCAAGGTCTCGTACGAGAACGTCGAGTACGTGGTGAGCGCACCGCACAGGCCTGTACCGAGCAGCAGTTGGACGTGCGAGGAGGCCGCTCCGGCCGAAGCCGCGCCGGTCAGTGTGCCCAGGATCAGGCAGCCGACGACGTTCGCGGTGAAGGTGCCCCAGGGGAAGACCGTGTCGTGACGGGTCTGCACCGCGCGGTCGGTGAGGTAGCGCAGGGGGGCGCCGACCATGCCGCCGGCGATCACCAACAGCCAGTTCACGACGACTTCTTGCCTTTCCGGTCCACGGGAGCGGGGTCCTCCTCGCGGCCTACATATCTGATGACCTGGCAGTCGTCCAGGATCACCAGCCCTTCCCCCACCAACTCGTCGAGCTCCGGCAGAAAGGCGCGTACGCGCTCCTCGGTGTCCACGATGACGATGGCCACCGGCAGGTCCTCGCTCAGCGACAGCAGCCGCGAGGTGTGGATCAGCGAGGACGCGCCGAAACCCTCGATGCCCCGGAAGACGCTCGCGCCCGCGAGTCCCGCCGCGCGTGCCCGGTGCACGATCTGCGAGTACAGCGGTTTGCGGTGCCAGGTGTCGTTCTCGCCGATGAAGATCGTCAGCCGTAGGGCGTCGCCCGTCAGTCTTGTCATCGCCGCCTCCATGCCAGGACCCGGCGGGCCGCCGTCACCGCGAGCCACACCGCCATGAGCGCCGCGACCAGGGTGGCGGCGAGGTAGGCGAGACCGGTCCGGGGGCGGCCCTCGTCGACCAGTTTCTGGATGTCGACGGCGTACGTCGAGAAGGTGGTGAAGCCGCCGAGGACGCCGGTGCCGAAGAAGGGGCGGACCAGTCGGTGCGCCACCCACACGTCGCTGATCACGACCATGAAGACGCCGATCACGGCGCACCCGAGGACGTTGACCCAGAGCGTGGTCCAGGGGAAGGCGCCGGTCTGCGTGGGCCAGATCAGCGAGGCCCCGTACCGGCCGGCCGCTCCCAGCGCGCCACCGGCCGCGACCACTGCCACGATCGGCCCCTGTCCCCGCCACGACGACGGCCGCCCGGCGGGCACACGGAACTCTCCGGGTCCGTCCATCTTCTCGGATCGGGGCGCTGTCATGGACGTAAATCTCCTGGTCGTGGCAGGAGATCAGGTTATCGCTCCGGGATTCTCACGCGCCCGCGGCCTCTCGTTCGATGCGCTCGAACTGTGCCGCCATCGCCTGCTGGAGCGCCTGGGCGCCGGACAGTGGGCGGACCATGACCGTGAGGGCATCGATCCGGCCGTCCTCGTCGAAGTGCAGCAGGTCGCAGCCCTGGATCTGCCGCTCGCCCACTCGCGCCTCGAAGACCAGAACGAGGTCCCGGCCATCCGGGTTCGCGATCTCTCGGACGTAGCGGAAGTCCTCGAAGACGCGCAGGACGGCGCCCAGGATCGCCGCGGTGATCGCCTTTCCGGCGTACGGCTTGAACACCACCGGGCTGGTGAACACGACGTCCTCAGCGAGCAGGGCCACGACGGCCTCGTGGTCGCCGTCCTCGACGGCCTTGCGGAAGGGGTTCACGGCTGACCTCGTCATCAATTGGTTGCTTCTGTGTGTCGGACAGTACGGATGGCGGCGCCCCAGCGGCTATACCGGAGGAACTACCGACCCCGGAGGTGCTGTTGTGTACTACCCGCTGACCGTCCGTGACTTCCTCGACCGCGCGGCGCATGTGTATCGGGACCGCGTCGCCGTCGTCGACGAACCGGAGCAGCCGGGACCGAGCCTCGGAGAGCTCACCTATCGGGAGCTGGCCGCGCTGGCCCGTGCTCAGGCTGCCCGGCTCGACCGGCTCGGCATCCCCGTGGGCGGGCGCGTCGCGGTGGTCTCGCAGAACTCGGCGCGGTTGCTGACCTCGTTCTTCGGGGTCTCCGGGTGGGGCCGGGTCCTGGTGCCGGTCAACTTCCGGCTCACTCAGCCGGAGATCGACTACATCGTCCGGCACTCCGGCGCGTCCGTCGTCTTCGCGGACACGTCCCGCGCGGACGTGCTCGACTCGCTCGAGGTGAAGCACAAGTTCGTGCTCGGGGAGAATGACGACGAGGAGCTCTTCCTGCACGGCACCGAGCCGCGGGAATGGGCCGAGCCGGGCGAGGACGCGACGGCCAGCATCAACTACACGTCCGGAACGACCGCCCGGCCCAAGGGAGTTCAGCTCACGCACCGCAATCTGTGGCTGAACGCGACGGTGTTCGGTCTGCACACCACGATCAGTGACCGTGACGTCTATCTGCACACGCTGCCGATGTTCCACGCCAACGGCTGGGGCATGCCGTACGGCGTGACAGGCGTCGGCGGCCGGCACATCGTCCTCCGCCAGATCGACGGCGCCGAGATCCTGCGCCGCGTCGAGCGGCACGGCGTCACCCTGATGTGTGCGGCGCCCGCCGTGCTGAACGCCGTGCTCGACGCGGCGGCCGACTGGGACGGCGAGATCCCAGGCCGCGACCGGGTTCGTATCGTCTGCGCGGGCGCGCCGCCGCCGACCCGCACGATCGAGCGCGTGATGGGCGAACTGGGCTGGGAGTTCATCCAGATCTACGGGCTGACGGAGACCTCACCGCTCGTCACGGTCAACCGCGGCCGCGAGGAGTGGGACGACCTTGAGCCCACCGAACGTGCCCGCCGACTGGGGCGGGCGGGTGTGCCCGCGCTCGGGGTACGCGTCGACGTGGACGCCGACGGCGAAGTGCTCACCGCCTCGAACCACAACCTGGACGGGTACTGGGACCAGCCCGAGGAGACGGCGAAGGCGCAGGCGGGCGGCTGGTTCCACACCGGCGACGGCGGATACGTCGACGACGAGGGCTATTTGGTGATCTCCGACCGCAAGAAGGACGTCATCATCTCCGGCGGCGAGAACGTCTCGTCGATCGAGGTGGAGGACGTGATCACCTCGCATCCGGCCGTGCGCGAGGTGGCGGTCATCGGAATTCCGGACGCCAAGTGGGGCGAGCTGGTCACCGCGCTCGTCGTGACGGACGAATCGGGCGTCACCGCCGAGGAGTTGATCGCCCACTGCCGTACGCGGCTCGCCGGTTTCAAGACGCCCAAGCGGGTCGACTTCGTCGAGTCGCTGCCGCGTACGGCCACCGGGAAGCTGCAGAAGTTCAAGCTGCGCGAGCCGTTCTGGACGGGCGGCGGCGGTGGTGACGGCAGCAGCAGCCGTACGTGACGGAAAGCCCGCCCACGCTTGGCGCGCGGGCGGGCTCCGGTTCAGTCAGTGCCAGTCAGTGCGTCACCGGCGGTTGAACAATGACATCGCCGGAAGCGGCCGATCGTCGTAGCCGAACAGGGCCTGGTTCTCCCAGGCGTTGCCCGACGAGGGGTCGGTCGGGTCCCAGCCGTTGCCGTTGACCGCGGTCCAGGTGGATTCCCAGTAGAAGACACCGAGGCCGCGGTTGTTCGGGACGGCCTCCACGATGTTCATGATGTCGCGGAACCAGGCGGTCTGCCCGGCCGTGGTGGCCGGGTATCCGGCCACCAGCTCACCGCTCGTGTTGATGATGTCCTCGTGCACGTCCTCGCTGCCAAGACGGAAGGGGTAGGCCGTCTCGGCGACGTAGACCGGCTTGCTGTAGCGGGTCGCCGCGTCGTCCAGGGTGGTCTGGAAGTCGCTCAGCGAACCATGCCAGTAGCCGTAGTACGACAGGCCGATGACGTCGAACTTCACACCGTTCGAGCGCGCGCTGTCGAACCACCAACGGGTACCCGCGAGGTCACCGCCCTTGGCGAGGTGCAGCGCCACGGTCGTGGACGAGTTGACCGCCTTGACCGCGTCGTAGCCGGAGTTGAGCAGCCCGGCGAGCTGTCCCCAGTTGTCGGTGGAGCCCTCGTTCCAGAGCATGCCGCCGTTGATTTCGTTGCCGACCTGCACCATGTCGGCCGTGGTGCCCTGCGCCTTCAGGGCGTTGAGGACGTCGTACGTGTGGTTGTAGACGTCCGTCTTCAGCTGGCTGTACGAGTGTCCGGCCCAGGCGGCGGGCTTGTCCTGGCGGCCCGGGTCGGCCCAGAAGTCCGAGTAGTGGAAGTCGACGAGGAGCTTCATGCCCTGCGCCTTGACGCGCTTGGCCATCGCGAGGACGCGGGCTTTGTTGTTGTAGCCGTCGGCCGGGTTCACCCACACCTTGAGGCGGGCGTAGTTGTGCCCGTGGGATTTGAGGATGGCGAGGGCGTCGCCGGTACTGCCGGAGCTGGTCCGGTAGACGCCGCCCTTGGCCTCGCTCTTGGGGAGTGACGAGACGTCAGAGCCCTTGATGGCCAGGCCGTTGGTCGTGCCCGAGGTGAACGTCAGGTCGTCGGCGTTGATCCAGTTGCCCGCGTTCGCATCGGAGTTGATGCTGATCGTGCACTGGTTGTTCGTCACCCGGATGGGGACGACGATGCGGATCCAGCCGCGGCTGGAGACGGGAAGATCGGTGCGCTGCTCGGCGCTTCCGCAGTTCTTGAGCGCCAGGTAAGTGGACTTCTGCCCGCCGCCCGAGCGCACCCAGGCCCTGAGGGTGTAGTTCCCGTTGGTCAGCCCGGAGAGGTACTGGTACGTCTCCACCTTGTACGCGGAGGACGCGTAGTGCGACAGGCGGTAACTACCGCTGCGGCCACCGGACTCCACGAAGGAGGCGC
This sequence comes from Streptomyces ureilyticus, assembly GCF_011045025.1. GTDB lineage: Bacteria > Actinomycetota > Actinomycetes > Streptomycetales > Streptomycetaceae > Streptomyces > Streptomyces ureilyticus. The sequence continues at coordinate 72,002 of NZ_JAAKZX010000010.1, read as the reverse complement.
CGGTGGAGCCGTACTCCGACCAGCCGCTGGGCGTGGCGACACCGGAACCGTCGGCCTCGAAGCCAACGTTCTGGAGCGTGCTCGCCGCCACCGCCGACTGTGCGGGCAGGGCGGTGAGGGCGAGCCCGGCCACGAGCGGCAGCAGCAGGGCCTTGAGTGTGCGTCTGGGATGGAACATCGTCGTCCGTCGTCCCTTCGACGTGATGGGTATGGGGGGGGTGCCCCTCCTGATCGCGAGGGGAAGCCCCTCCGCCCGCGGCTCGTGCGCTCACACGGGCGGAGGGAGTCGGCTCAGCCGTCGAGTCGTACGACCCGGACGGCTCCCGCGGGAACGGCGAGGCGGCCCGCGGCGCGTTCGCCCGTCAGCAGCTCGGTGCCGTGCGCCTCCAGCGGCACCTTGGCGTCCGACGAGGTGTGGTTGATCGCGAAGAGGTAGGTGCCGGACTCGCCGGTGCGGCGCACCACTTCGACGTCGCGCGGCAGGTCGGCGCGCGGCGCGATGCGGGCGTCCTCAGCGGCCCAGCCCATCAGGGCGTCGAGGCCGTCGGACCCGAGGCGGGTGGAGACGTACCAGGCGATGCCCTCGCCGAGCCGGTGCCGGGTGATGGCCGGGTGGCCCGCGGTGAGCCCGTCGGCGTACGTCCAGACGGTGTCGGCACCGCGCGGCACCACGAACTCGGTCCATACGTCGGCGGTGAGTTCTGAGCCCTCGGGGCCGGTGACGCGGACCTGGTCGCCGGGGAGCAGCGGCGAGAACTCCTCGACGGTCAGGCCGAGTACGTCCCGCAGGGGGCCCGGGTAGGGGCCGTCGTGCACGGCGTCGTGCTCGTCGACGATGCCGGAGAAGTACGAGACGACAAGGGTGCCGCCGTTCTCCACGTACTCCTTGAGGTTCCGCCCGGCGGCTTCCGTCATCAGATACAGCGCGGGCACGACGACAAGTGGATAGGCCGACAAGTCGGCTTCCGGGTGGGCGAAGTCGACGGTGAGGTGGCGGTCGTAGAGGGCTTCATAGAAGGCGTCGGCGCGTTCGCGCGGGTCGTGGTCCTCGCTGGGGCGCCACTGGAGATTCTGCGCCCACCAGGAGTGCCAGTCCCAGAGGACGGCGACGTCGGCGACGGTGCGCGTGCCCTGGATCGACGCCAACGTGCTTACGGAGGCGCCGAGTTCGACCACTTCGCGCCACACCCGCGAGTCCGTGCCCGCATGCGGCAGCATCGCCGAGTGGAACTTCTCCGCGCCGCGCCGCGACTGCCGCCACTGGAAGAACAGGGCGCCGTCGGAGCCGCGGCCCACATGCGCGAGGGAGTTGCGGGCCATCTCGCCGGGGGCCTTGGCGGGGTTACGGGGCTGCCAGTTGATCCCCGACGTGGAGTGCTCGAGGAGCAGCCAGGGGGCGCCGCCGGCGACGGAGCGGGTGAGGTCGGCGGCCATGCCGAGATTGACGTGGGTACGGCGGCCGTCGGTGATCAGGTAGTGGTCGTTGGTGACGAGGTCGACCTCACGGCCCCAGGCCCAATAGTCGACGGAGTCGCACTGGCTGAGGGCGGTCATGAAGTTCGTGGTGACCGGGATGCCGGGCGAGAGGTGGTGCAGGATGTCCCGTTCGGTCACGAAGTTCTCGCGCATGGTGGCGTCGGCGAAGCGCTTGTAGTCGAGCGCCTGCGCCGGGTTGCCGACCGTGGGGGTTACCCGGGGCGGGTTGATCTGGTCGAAGTCCGCGTACCGCTGGCCCCAGAAGGCGGTCCCCCAGGCCTCGTTGACCGCGTCGACGGTGCCGTACGCCGCTGCCAGCCAGCGCCGGAAGTGCGCGGCGCAGGACTCGCAGTAGCAGGCCGACACGGGGACGCCGTACTCGTTGTGCACGTGCCACAGCGCGAGCGCGGGATGGTCGGCGTAGCGCTTGGCGAGCCTGGTGGTGATGGCGGCGGCGGCCTCGCGATAGTGCGGGTTGCTGTGGCAGATGGCGCCGCGCGAGCCGAACTCGTAGCGCGTCCCGTCGGCGGCCATCGGCAGCGCCTCGGGGTGCGCCCGGTAGAACCAGGCCGGCGGCGCCACCGTCGGCGTACCGAGGTCGGCGCGTATTCCGTGCTCGTGCAGCAGGTCCAGGAGACGGTCGAGCCAGCCGAACTCGTAGGCCCCGGGTGAGGGTTCGAGCAGGGCCCAGGAGAAGATCCCGACGCTCACCATCGTGACGCCCGCCTCGCGCATCAGCCGGACGTCCTCGTGCCAGACGCTTTCCGGCCACTGCTCGGGGTTGTAGTCCCCACCGAAGGCGAGCCTGGTGAGGCCCTTGGGGGCGGTCTCCGGCATGGATCTCTCCCGGTTTGGTCGATCATTTGGGAACGTGCACACACAGCGCTGACGGCGCGAGCCCAACATAACCGCACAGCAACAACCATTGACAAGTGTCCTGGATGTTTCTCTACTGTGAACGCTCACAGAAGCATGGCGCGGTCCCCGCAGCAGAGCGGGGACCCAGGTCAGGGGAGATAGATCCATGCCAAACACGAAGCCGCGTCGGCTCCGTCAGGTCGCAGCCACCTCGGTCGCCGTCGTCCTTGGCGCCACCGCACTCGCCGCCTGCGGATCTTCGGACGAGGACAGCGAGGCCGACTCGGGGCCGGTCTCGCTGACGTACTGGTCCTGGACGCCGGGCATGGACAAGGTCGCCGACCTCTGGAACAAGGGCCCGGGCAAGGACGAGCAGATCACCGTCACGGTGAAGAAGCAGGCGTCCGGCGACACCCTCGTCACCAAGATCCTCACCGCGCACAAGGCCAAGAAGGCCCCGGACCTGGTGCAGACCGAGTACCAGGCCCTGCCGACCCTGGTCAGCAATGACGTGCTCGCCGACATAGCCGGTGACGTGGACGGTGTGCAGGACAAGTTCGCCGAGGGTGTCTGGCAGCAGACGACGTTGGGCTCGGACGCGGTGTACGCGATCCCGCAGGACTCCGGGCCGATGATGTTCTACTACCGCGAGGACCTCTTCAAGCAGTACGAACTCGAAGTCCCCAAGACCTGGGAGGAGTTCGCGGAGACCGCACGCGCGCTGAAGAAGAAGTCCCCGGACACGGACCTCACCACGTTCTCCGCCAACGACTCCGGGCAGTTCGCGGGTCTCGCGCAGCAGGCGGGCGCCAAATGGTGGACCACCGAGGGCGAGACGTGGAAGGTCGGCATCGACGACGCGGCCACGCAGAAGGTCGCCGACTTCTGGGGCGGTCTCGTCGAGGAGGGCGCGATCGACAACCAGCCGATGTACACCCCGGCCTGGAACAAGGCGCTCAACACCGGCAAGCAGATCGCCTGGGTGAGCGCGGTCTGGGCGCCCGGCACCCTGACGACCGCGGCGCCCGGCACCAAGGGCAAGTGGGCGATGGCCCCGCTGCCGCAGTGGTCGGCCGGCGAGAACGTGACGGGCAGCTGGGGCGGCTCCTCCACGGCCGTCACCACGGACTCCAAGAACAAGTCGGCCGCCGCGAAGTTCGCCACCTGGCTGAACACGGACCCGGCCGCGCTGACCGCGCTCGCGAAGGAGGGCGGCATCTATCCGGCCGCCACGACCGCGCAGACCAGTGACGCGTTCACCGAGCCGCCGGCCTTCTTCTCCAACCAGCCGGACTTCTACACCCAGGCCTCCGAGATCGCGAAGACCACGGCGCCCTCCGCGTGGGGCCCGAACGTGAACGTCGCGTACACCACCTTCAAGGACGCGTTCGGCAAGGCCGCCAAGGACAAGTCGGACTTCGGTGCCGCCCTGAAGACGATGCAGGACGACACGGTCGCCGACATGAAGAAGCAGGGCTTCGAGGTCGCGGAGTGACGAGCGCACGCCGGAAGGCGTACGGGGTCAAGGGAGCCCCGTACGCCTTCCTCCTTCCCGCAACGATCCTCTTCGCCCTCTTCTTCGCGCTGCCCATCGGCTACGCGATCTGGCTCAGTCTCCACAAAGTCCAGGTCAAGGGCCTGGGCCTGGGTTCGGGCGCCCGCAGCGAGGTCTGGGCGGGCCTGGAGAACTACACCGACGCCCTGACCGACTCGGAGCTGCTGGCCGGGGCGCTGCGTGTGCTCGGGTACGGCGCCATCGTCGTCCCGGTCATGCTCGGTCTCGCCCTGCTCTTCGCGCTGATGCTCGACACCGAGCGGGTCCGTCTCGCGCCCGTCACCCGGCTCGCGATCTTCCTGCCGTACGCCATTCCGGGCGTCGTCGCGGCGCTGCTGTGGGGCTTCCTGTATCTGCCGGACGTCAGCCCCTTCTACTTCGTACTCGACAAGCTGGGGCTGCCGCAGCCGGACCTGCTGGACGGCGGGGGGCTGTACGCCGCGCTGTCGAACATCGCGGTGTGGGGCGGTACCGGCTTCAACATGATCGTCATCTACACCTCGTTGCAGGCCATCCCGGCCGAGGTGCACGAGGCGGCGAAGCTGGACGGTGCGCCCCCGCTGCAGATCGCACTGCGGATCAAGATCCCGATGGTGGCACCCTCGCTGGTGCTGACCTTCTTCTTCTCGATCATCGCGACGCTCCAGGTGTTCAGCGAGCCGACCACGCTCAAGCCGCTCACCAACTCCGTTTCCACCACCTGGAGTCCGCTGATGAAGGTGTACGTGGACGCCTTCGGCAAGGGCGACATCCACTCGGCCGCCGCGGGCGCCGTGATCATCGCGCTCGTCACGCTCGTCCTGTCCTTCGGGTTCCTCCGCGCCGCCAACTCCCGTACCAAGCAGGAGGAAGCACGATGAGTTCTCTTGCCGTCCGCAAGGCCGCTCCGGCCGCGGGCACGACGCCCGGCACCGCGCAGGGGCCGCCGCTGCGCCGCCGGATCGCCTTCGTCCCGACGCTCACGCTGCTGCTCGGCGCGATCTACTGCCTGCTGCCCGTGGCCTGGGTAGTGATCGCGGCAACCAAATCAGGCCGTGAGCTGTTCTCGACCTTTACGTTCCTGCCGGGCACCGGCTTCGCGGAGAATCTGTCCGACCTCAACGCCTATCGTGACGGCGTCTACTGGAAGTGGATGGGCAACTCCGCCCTCTACGCGGGCCTCGGCGCCCTCCTGTCGACAGCGGTCTCGGCGCTCAGCGGCTACGCCCTCGCGATCTACCGCTTCCGTGGCCGTGAGACCGTGTTCAGCATCCTCCTGGCCGGCGTGCTGATGCCGCCGGTGATCCTGGCGATCCCGCAGTATCTGCTGCTGGCCAAGGCCGACCTGACGGATTCGTACGCGTCGGTGCTGCTGCCCCTGATCCTGTCGCCGTACGGCGTCTACCTCGCTCGCATCTACGCCACGGCGGCCGTGCCCAGTGACGTGGTCGAGGCCGGGCGGATGGACGGGGCGAGCGAGTGGCGGATCTTCACACGGGTCGCACTGCCCATGATGATCCCGGGCCTGGTGACCGTTTTCCTGTTCCAGTTCGTGGCGGTGTGGAACAACTTCCTGCTGCCGTACATCATGCTCAGCGACGACGAGAAGTTCCCGATCACACTGGGTCTGTTCACGCTCCTCGAACAGGGCGCCAACACCCCGGCGTTGTACACGCTCGTGATCACGGGAGCTCTGCTCGCGGTGATCCCGCTGATCGCGCTGTTCCTGGTCATCCAGCGGTTCTGGAGCCTCGACCTGCTGTCCGGAGCCGTAAAGTCATGACCATGCACTCGACGGGGGGCCGGCGCAAGCCGCCGACGATCCATGACGTGGCGCGCGAGGCCGGTGTCTCGCGCGGCACCGTCTCCCGCGTACTCAACGGCGGGCACTACGTGAGCCCGTCGGCGCAGGAGGCGGTCAACGCGGCCATCCGGAGGACGGGTTACGTCGTCAACCGGCACGCCCGCTCGCTGATCACGGGGCGTTCGGACTCGGTCGGTTTTCTGCTCACGGAACCACAGGAGAGGTTCTTCGAGGACCCCAACTTCAATGTTCTGCTACGGGGTTGCACTCAGGCACTGGCCACGCACGACATCCCGCTGCTGCTGATGCTGGCCGGCACGGAGGACGAACGGCGGCGCATCACGCGGTACATCACCGCAGGCCACGTCGACGGAGTGCTGCTGGTCTCCAGCCACTCCGGCGACCCGGTCGCCGAGCAGCTGCGGGAGGCGGGGGTGCCGCTGGTCGCTTGCGGCAAGCCCATAGGCCTCGGCTCCAAGGTGAGTTACGTGGCCGCGGACGACCGGGACGGCGCCCGGGACATGGTGCGCCATCTGCTGTCGCTCGGCCGCCGTCGCATCGGCGTGGTGACCGGTCCGCTGGACACACCAGGTGGCGTCGAACGGCTCGCGGGTTACCGGGAGGTGCTCACCGAAGGGGGCATCGAGATCGACGAGCGGCTCATCGTCTCCGGCGACTACAGCCGCTCCAGCGGCGAGGCGGGCGCTGAGCGGCTCCTCGCCCAAGTGCCCGACATGGACGCCGTGTTCGTGGCCTCCGACCTGATGGCGCAGGGCGTACTGGCCGTAGTCCAGCGGTCCGGACGCCGAGTCCCGGAGGATGTGGCGGTCGGCGGCTTCGACGACTCCCCCGCTGCCACCGCCACGAGCCCGGAGCTGACCACGATCCGTCAGCCCTGGGACCGCATCAGCGCCGAGATGGTGCGCGTACTGCTCGCCCAGATCGGCGGCGAGGACCCGGCGGCGGTGATCCTGCCGACGGAGCTGGTGAAGCGCCGGTCGACCTGAGCCCTGCGACAGGGCGCGGCGTCAAGGTTCGCCGAGCAGCAACCGTACGCCGTCCGCCGACAGCGTCAGGCTGTCCGGCGAACCGGGGTCGATGGTGAGCGAGCGGCCTCCCTCGGGCCAGTGGGCCGGGAGCAGGCCGAGGGGTACGAGGTGGTAGGTCTGGACGTCCGGCAGCGCCAGGGCCATCCGCTCCTCGGAGGTGAAGACCTCCACGGAGCGGCCTGTCATCGTGAGCTTCAGTGTCGAGGCGTACGCCTCGTCGCGGGGGTCGGCCGGCACCAGTACCTTGCTCGCGGCCAACAGCGCCCGCGCGTCGCTGTCCTGGCCGTCGTAAGCCAGGACACCCAGGGCGCGCAGGATGCCGGCGGACGTGTCTTCGTCGGGAGGGCTGGTCATGGGGGCGCGTTTCGTTTCGTGTCCCGCGGACGACGTGTTCCGTCCGCGTGGGACCGTCCTTGTGGGACACCTGTCGCGTACCCTCCGTTCGCACGCTCATGCGAGACGCACGTGAACGACCGGTACACTGGGTGATCGCGAAGGGGAGTAGCTCTGCGAACCGGTCGTCGACACACTGGAGCCCACGGGTTCCCGGTGGCCGGGCCCGCGTGAACATGCGGGTGGGCGAGACCTTCGGCCAGGCATTGATGTGCTCGCACGCCGTGCGATGCACCCGTCATGCCGGGCCGATCGGTTCTCCCGTCGCCCCAGCCGAGGGCGCTTCGCGAAGATCCGGAAGGCCCGGCCCGTACAGAAAGCCACCCGGATGTCTCTCGCCCCTCTGGCGTCTCTCGACCCGTTGACGATCATCACCGCCTTCGGGCTGATCTTCCTCGCCGAACTTCCCGACAAGACGATGTTCGCGTCGCTGGCCATGGGCACCCGCATGCGGCCCTTGTACGTGTGGTTCGGCGCGTCGACCGCGTTCGTCGTACATGTCGCGATCGCCGTAGGCGCCGGCAGCCTCATCGGCCTGCTGCCCGACTGGACCGTCAAAACCGTTTCGGCCGCGCTCTTCGCCTTCGGCGCCTTCATTCTGCTGCGCGGCGAAGGGGACGACGAGGAGGCGGACGCGGGCGGCAGCCGGACGGTCACCGGATTCTGGCCGGTTTACACGACCGCCTTCATGGCCGTCTTCATCAGCGAGTGGGGCGACCTGACGCAGATCACGACCGCCAACCTCGCGGCCACGAACGGGATCGCGTCCGTGGCCATCGGCTCCGCCGCGGCCCTCATGTCGGTCTCCGCCCTGGCCCTGCTGGCGGGTCGCTTCATCGCCAAGCGCGTACCCCTGAAGACCGTCCAGCACATCGGCGGGCTGTGCATGCTCGGCCTCGCCGTGTGGTCGGTGGTCGAGATCTTCGCCTGACTCGGGTCACTAGTTGCACAGGCAACAAAAGTTCCCTTTTCTGTTACCGTGCATATATGTCAGCGGAGACGGCCGATTCCCGGCTCGAGGAGCGGTGGCGGGAGATCCTGGCGGTGCATGCGCGCACCACCTGCGAGATCGACCGCGAGCTGCATCCGCACGGCCTGGGCGCCAGCGACTTCGAGGTCCTCGACCTCCTCGTGGAGGGCGCGGCCACGCACCCGAGCGAGAAGTGCCGCGTGCAGGACATCGCCGACCGCGTCCACCTGAGCCAGAGCGCCCTGTCCCGCCTCATCGGCCGCCTGGAGAAGGAGGGCCTGGTCACGCGCTCCCTCTGCCAGGAGGACCGCCGCGGGGTGTGGGTCGCGCTCACCCAGAAGGGCCGCGAGCTGCACACGGAGGTACGGCCCCTTCAGCGCGCGGCGCTCGCGCGCATGCTGAAGGGTGACTGAACCTCCCGGGGCTTCGCCCCAGGCCTCCCCGCCAGGGGGTGGTTGGGTGACACTTCGTGTCACGACTGCGGCGCCGTCGTGGCTGGTCGCGCAGTTCCCCGCGCCCACCCCGCACCCAAGGGGCGCAGGGCTGTATAAATTTGCGGCTCCGCCGCGTGGGCGCGAGCAACCACAACGAACCCGCAGGCGCCCAACCGCCGGAGGGCAACCCGCAGATTCGAACCGGTGGCTAACGGATCAGGAGGGTGCGCACACCCTCCGAATCAAGCGTCAACCCGTGCGGAGAACTCGCGTCGATCGTCAGCGACAGATCCCCGGACGGCCACTGAGAAGCCAGCGCAGCGAGCGGGACCAGCCGGTACCGGGACACGTCCGGCAGCAGTTCAGCCATCCGCAGCTCCGACGTGAACACCGGCACAAGCGGCTCCTCACCGTCCTGCTCCAGGACAGGCAGCGCCACCACCGTGGGATCGGCCACCGCCTCGTCGTCGGTGTCATCGGGCACCGGAACCAGCACGTCCGTGGCGGCCAGCGTATCCAGCGCCGCATCGTCCTCGGTGTTCTCGGCCAGCACGCTCAGCGCCCGCTCCGCCGCCGACGTGACGCTGTCGTTCGAGGGTATTTCCATGGCACATCCCGACGTAGTGGCGTTTTCGGGCACCCGGACAACCGTTCGCCCGGGCGCGTGGCTCGCGTACCCGCCGTGGGGCAGGGCATTCCTGCCCCACGCATCACAGATGGCTCACGGGATGAGGGGGACGTCGTCCGAAGGCAGCCCGAGCCGGTCGCGGCCGACCCGCCGTGCGAGCGGCTCCGCCATGTTGGGGCCGAGATGCGACCAGTACGTGGCCGCGTCCCGGAAGTAGCGCTGCATCCGTTCCCCGTCGCGGGCGTACCGGGAGCCCGCCGTACGGAAGAGGGTGTTCTGCATCGCGTCCCAGGCCATACGGCCGGCGTTCAGGAAGACCATCGCGAGGCGGTTGTCCTCGGCGGTGGTGAAGGGGGCCTCGCCCGTCACGTTGCGGTGGCAGGTCTCCATGTACTCCTCGGCGGTGCGCTGGAGAGCGGCGTGCGCCGTGTGGATCACGCCGAGCGCCTCGCCCAAGTGGCGCTGGTAGTCGTGGAGTTCAGCCCGGGTGCGGTGGGGTTCCAGGGTCAGTGGGCGCTCGGCGACGATCCGCGCGTACTCGTCGGCGGCCGCGTACGCGGTGCCGATCATGATGGCGGCCAGCTCGCCGTGGAAGAAGCTGGGCGCGCGCCCCGCGTACATCGGGTTGCCGTGCAGCTCCGACCCGGGGGAGCCGCCCTCGACCGGCAGATCGAGCAGGCTCGCTTCCACGGTGAAGTACGCGGGGATGCGCGCCCGTTCCATCCGGATGCTGTTGGAGCCGCTGCCGCGCAGACCCAGGACACCGTGCCAGTCGTCGAGCAGCGTCCAGACCACGCGTGGCGCGACGAACAGCACCATCGGTCCTGGCGGGTCGCCCGGTTTCTCGGGGTCGCGCAGGATTTGGCCGACGAAGTGCGTGGAGTACGGGGAGCCCGAGGCATACGGCCAGTTGCCGTCGAGGACGACATGGCCGTGGCCGTCCGGCTCGGCCACGCCGACCGGCATCGCGGTGGACGCGGCCCGGAAGTCGCCCTCGTCACCGAAGATCTCGTCCTGCGCCTTCGCCTCGAACACGGAGGCCACTTGGAGGACATGGGCGGCGGTGAGCGAGAGGGCCCAGCCCGTCGAGGGGCAGCCACGGGCGATCTCGGTGACCACCCGGTAGAAGGTCGGCAGACCGAACTCGTATCCGCCGTAGCGGCGCGGCTGCAGGATGCGGTAGAAGCCGGCGCGTAAGAAATCCTCGTGGGTCTCCTTCGGGTAGCGCGTCAATCGCTCGGTCTCCGGCTGCCGTTCGAGCAGCGCGGGCCGCATGGCCACCGCCCGCTCGATCAACTCGCTTTCGGTCAGGGCGGGTTCGGGAGGGGCTATCACGGTGCCTCCTGAAGTATGGGGCCGTCCGTACGTAGAGCGGTACAGGTGATTGAACACGCGACCGGCACCTGATGTACCCATCGGATAGCGCCAAGTAGGCCCAACCGAGGGTGATCCGGGGGCGCACCGGGGGCGCACCGTCACGAGGTGTAGTCGTACTGCTGAGCATCGCCCAATGGTGAAAACCGACCAGTAGTGGTGACCGCCGCCCACGCACCGTCCACGGTGTCGCGCTTAGCGTGGGCGTATGCCGATGCAACCCTGGTTTCCCGACGCCAAGCTGGGCGTCTTCATCCACTACGGCATCTACGCCGTGGGCGGCGCTGCCGAGTCCTGGTCCTTCTACACGGGCGAGATGACGCACGAGCAGTACATGAAACAGCTCGACGGCTTCACCGCGTCGCGCTTCGACCCGGACGCCTGGGCCGAGCTGTTCGCGCGCGTCGGCGCGAAGTATGCGGTGCTCACCACCCGGCACCACGACGGCGTCGCCCTGTGGGACACCGACCACCGCAATCTCGACGTCGTCCGCGACACTCCGGCAGGACGAGACCTCGTCACCGGCTTCGTAGACGCGCTGCGCGCCCGGGACCTGAAGGTCGGCCTCTACTACTCGCACTCCGACTGGAACCACCCGGACTACGCGAGCGAGCGGCACCCGGGACCGCACCTTGTGCCCGCCAACGCCTACTCGCACGCCGGGCCCGGCAAGGAGGACCCTCAGACCTGGGCGCGCTACCTCACCTACCGCGACGGCCAGGTCCGCGAACTCGTCGAGCGCTTCCGTCCCGACATCCTCTGGTTCGACGGCGAGTGGGAGCGCACGGAGGAGCAGTGGCGGATGCGGGAGCTGGCCGATCTCATCCTCTCCAGCAACCCGGACACCATCCTCAACGGCCGCATGCTCGGCTACGGCGACTACGCCACTCCGGAACAGGGTGCCCCGCTCCAGGCGCCGGAGGGTCCATGGGAGCTGTGCCTGACGATCAACGACTCGTGGAGCTACAGGCCGCAGGACCGCGACTTCAAGTCGGTGCGCCAGTTGGTGCGTTACTTCGCGGAGACGATCGGCATGGGCGGCAATCTGCTGCTCGGCGCAGGGCCTCAGGAAGACGGCACGATCCCCGAGGAGCAGGTCGAACGCCTGGAGGGCCTCGGCGCGTGGATCGCTCGGCACGCCGACGCCGTGTACGGCACAGTCGCCGGGCTGCCCGCCGGGCACCACTACGGTCCCAGCACGCTGTCGGCCGACCGGCGCACGCTGTACCTGGTGTGTTTCGACGCACCGCGAGAGACCGTCTCCGTACGCGGACTGCGCAACCGCGTCCTGCGGGCCACGGTCCTGGGTACGGGCACCGAACTGGGCCACCATGTCACCGGCGGACTGGACGCGGTTCCGGGCGTGACTTGGATCGACGCGCCAGCTGCGGCCGACCTGGATGACCAGGCCACGGTGCTGGCCGTCGAACTGGAAGGGGAGCTGGATCTTTACCGGGGGGCGGGGCGGGACTGAGACCCTGCTGCGGTCACGCTCGTAGGCCCCCGGTACTGCGAGTCAGACGAAGGACTCGTGTACCCCAGCTCAGGCGAGGGAGAGGAAAAGCTTCTCCAGCCGGGCCCGCATCTGGTCGCGGTCCATGTCCGGCTCGCCGTTCTCGGGGGCCATGCAGTGCTCCAGACCGGTCGCGATGATCGCGAACCCGGCGCGGTCCAACGCCCTTGATGCCGCGGCCAGTTGGGTGACCACCTCGTCGCAGGAGCGGCCCTGCTCGATCATGTTGATCACGCCCGCTATCTGCCCCTGGGCTCGCTTGAGCCGGTTGATCACGGACTTCAGCTCGTCGGCCGCCATCTGCAGTTCCATACGAAGCGCTCCCTCGTCGTATACCCCGCCCGGTACTCTACGCCGCCGCTCCCCCGGCCTGCCGGGTCCTCGGTACAGAGACGCGACCGCCCCGGTCGGCTCGACTGCCGACCGGGGCGGAACGGGTTCCTTCCGGCGCGTTCGTACTTTCGCGAACCGAACCTCAGCGGAACGTCAGGCCAGCGTGGCGAGCGCCTGGTTGAGGGTCGCCGACGGGCGCATCACGGCCGACGCCTTGGCGGGGTCGGGCCGGTAGTAGCCGCCGATGTCGGCCGGCGAGCCCTGCACCGCGAGCAGCTCGTCCACGATGGTCTGCTCCTGCGTGGTCAGCGTCTCGGCCAGCGGGGCGAACGCCTTGGCGAGCGCCGCGTCGTCGGTCTGCTTGGCCAGCTCCTGGGCCCAGTAGAGGGCCAGGTAGAAGTGGCTGCCGCGATTGTCGATGCCGCCGACGCGACGGCTCGGCGACTTGTCGTTCTCCAGGAACAGGGCGGTCGCGCGGTCGAGGGTGTCCGCGAGGACCTGGGCGCGCGCGTTGTCCGTGGTCTGCGCGAGATGCTCGAAGCTGGAGGCCAGCGCGAGGAACTCACCCAGGCTGTCCCAGCGCAGGTAGTTCTCCTTCACCAGCTGCTGGACGTGCTTCGGCGCGGAACCGCCGGCGCCCGTCTCGAAGAGGCCGCCGCCGTTCATCAGCGGGACGACCGAGAGCATCTTGGCGCTGGTCCCCAGCTCCAGGATCGGGAACAGGTCGGTCAGGTAGTCACGCAGGACGTTGCCGGTGACCGAGATGGTGTTCTCGCCGCGGCGGATGCGCTCCACGGAGAGCTTGGTCGCCTCGACCGGGTTCAGGACGCGGATGTCCAGGCCCTCGGTGTCGTGCTCCGGCAGGTACTGCTCGACCTTCGCGATCAGCTGCGCGTCGTGCGCGCGGGTCTCGTCCAGCCAGAACACGGCCGGGTCGCCGGTGGCGCGGGCACGGGTGACGGCCAGCTTCACCCAGTCCTTGATCGGGGCGTCCTTGGTCTGGCAGGCGCGGAAGATGTCGCCGGCGGAGACGGTCTGCTCGATGACTACGTTCCCGGCCTGGTCAACGAGGCGAACGGTGCCGGTCGTGGGGATCTCGAAGGTCTTGTCGTGGCTGCCGTACTCCTCGGCCTTCTGCGCCATCAGGCCGACGTTCGGAACCGAGCCCATCGTCGACGGGTCGAAGGCACCGTTCGCACGGCAGTCGTCGACGACGACCTGATAGACGCCCGAGTAGCTGCTGTCCGGCAGGACGGCGAGCGTGTCGGCCTCCTCGCCGTCCGGGCCCCACATGTGGCCGGAGGTGCGGATCATGGCCGGCATGGAGGCGTCGACGATGACGTCGGAGGGGACGTGCAGGTTGGTGATGCCGCGGTCGGAGTCGACCATCGCCAGTTCGGGTCCCTCGGCGAGTTCGGCGTCAAAGGAGGCCTTGATCTCGGCGCCCTCGGGCAGGGACTCGAGGCCCTTGTGGATGCCACCGAGCCCGTCGTTCGGGGTGAGGCCGGCCGCGGCGAGCTTCTCGCCGTACTTCGCGAACGTCTTCGGGAAGAAGGCGCGCACCACGTGACCGAAGATGATCGGGTCGGAGACCTTCATCATCGTGGCCTTCAGGTGCACGGAGAACAGCACGCCTTCGGACTTGGCACGGTTGATCTGCGCGGTCAGGAACTCGCGCAGTGCCGCGACCCGCATCACGGAGGCGTCGACGACCTCACCGGCGAGTACGGGTACGGACTCGCGCAGCACGGTGGTGGAGCCGTCGTCACCCTTCAGCTCGATGCGCAGCGAGCCGGCCTCGGAGATCACCGCGGACTTTTCCGTGGAACGGAAGTCGTCCACGCCCATGGTGGCGACGTTGGTCTTCGACTCGGAGGTCCAGGCGCCCATGCGGTGCGGGTGGGCCTTGGCGTAGTTCTTCACCGAGGCGGGGGCGCGGCGGTCGGAGTTGCCCTCGCGCAGGACCGGGTTGACGGCGGAGCCCTTGACCTTGTCGTAGCGGGCGCGGATGTCGCGCTCCTCGTCGGTCTTCGGGTCGTCCGGGTAGGCCGGCAGCGCGTAGCCCTGCTCCTGCAGCTCGGCGACCGCGGCCTTGAGCTGCGGGATCGACGCCGAGACGTTCGGCAGCTTGATGATGTTCGCCTCGGGCGTCTTGGCGAGAGCGCCCAGCTCGGCCAGGTCGTCCGGGATGCGCTGCCCCTCTTCGAGGTACTCCGGGAAGAGAGCGATGATCCGTCCCGCCAGGGAGATGTCCCGCGTCTCCACGGTGACCCCGGCCGTCGAGGCGTAGGCCTGGATCACCGGCAGGAACGAATGCGTCGCCAGGGCCGGGGCCTCGTCAGTGTGCGTATAGATGATGGTCGAGTCAGTCACCGGGTGCTCCGCTCCACGTCTGCAACATTGCTCGACATCAAGATATCTCGTGAGCGGCCCTCCCCGGACAGGGCCCCGCGCAAGTGAGCCATGGCTGCGTCACACTCGGGGTCTCAGCTGGTCCCCGCCCTCAGGCTCATGGTGAGCAGCCGCACACTGTCGCCAAAAACTATGTTGTCCCCCCACATGTGACATGGACGTGCGCCTTCCTAGGTTGTGCCGACAAGTAAGCGTCCCCGCCCGCCTGGAAGTGGTGTTCATGGCATCCGCAGCAACCGCTCCCCCGCCACCCTCGAACCTCCGCCGGATCGTCGCCGCGAGCCTCATCGGCACCACGATCGAGTGGTACGACTTCTTCCTCTACGGATCCGCCGCCGCGCTCGTCTTCAACAAGCTGTTCTTCCCGGGCTCCGACCCGCTCGTCGGCACGCTGCTCTCGTTCCTCACGTACGCGGTGGGATTCGCGGCCCGGCCTCTCGGGGCGCTGGTCTTCGGGCACTACGGCGACCGGCTCGGGCGCAAGAAGCTGCTGGTGCTGAGTCTGCTGCTGATGGGCGGGGCGACCTTCGCGATCGGACTGCTGCCCACGCACGCGACCATCGGTACTGCGGCCCCGGTGCTGCTCACCGTGCTCCGCCTGGTGCAGGGCTTCGCGCTGGGCGGCGAATGGGGAGGCGCCGTGCTGCTGGTGTCGGAGCACGGGGACGCGCGGCGGCGCGGGTTCTGGGCTTCGTGGCCGCAGACCGGGGCGCCCGCCGGGCAGTTGCTGGCGACGGGTGTGCTCTCGCTGCTGACCGCGGTCCTCTCGGACGCCGCCTTCATGTCCTGGGGCTGGCGTATTCCGTTCCTGCTGTCGGGCGTGCTGGTGATCGTCGGTTTGTGGATTCGTCTGTCTGTCGATGAATCGCCCGTCTTCAAGGCGGCCCTCGCGCAGGCCGAGACACGCAAGGCGGCCCAGGACGGACCCGCCGAGAAGCTCCCGCTCGTGTCCGTGCTGCGGCACCACTGGCGCGACGTCCTGATCGCGATGGGCGCGCGTATGGCCGAGAACATCAGCTACTACGTGATCACCGCCTTCATCCTCGTGTACGCCACCACATCGGCCGGTCTCTCCAAGCAGACCGCGCTGAACGCCGTGCTCATCGCCTCCGCCGTGCACTTCGCCGTCATCCCGGCCTGGGGCGCCCTGTCGGACCGCGTCGGCCGTCGGCCCGTGTATCTGCTGGGCGCCGCCGGAGTCGGCCTGTGGATGTTCCCGTTCTTCTCGCTCATCGACACCGGGAGCTTCGGGAACCTGATCCTCGCCGTGACCGTGGGCCTGGTCCTGCACGGGGCCATGTACGCACCGCAGGCCGCCTTCTTCTCGGAGATGTTCGCGACCCGTATGCGCTACTCGGGCGCTTCGATCGGCGCACAGTTCTCGTCCGTCGCGGCGGGCGCGCCCGCGCCGCTCATCGCGACCGCACTGCTGGCCGACTACGACAGCTCCACTCCGATCGCCCTGTACGTGATCGGTGCGGCCGTATTGACACTGATCGCGGTGGGGGTGGCGAAGGAGACCCGGCACCGTGACCTCGCGGAATGGGAGGGTCAGGACGGCCAGGAGGACGCGGAGCCCGCGACGACGTCGGCCCGCGCCGCTGACGCCCGTCCCCTCTGAGACGGTTTCACGGCGCGCTTCCCCGAGACCGACCCCCGTGCGCCCGCGCGTACGGGGGTCAATGTCGCGCCGTGGACGACAACCGGTGCAGCCGTACGGCGAGTTGGATCTCCAGGGCCCTGGCCGGGCTATGCCAGTCGGGTCCGAGCAGCCGGCCCACCCGCTCCAGGCGCTGCGCGACCGTGTTGACGTGGACGTGGAGCTCGTCGCTCGTGCGCGCCGGGCTCCTGCCGCACGCGAAGTACGCGTCGAGGGTGCGCAGGAGATTGGTGCCGCGTTTCGCGTCGTACGTCACGACCTGGCCGATGGTGCGCTCGACGAATCCAGAGATGTCCCTGCTCCCGGCGAGGAGGAGTCCCAGGAACCCGAAGTCCTCGGCGGCGGCGCCGTCCCCGGCCCGGCCGAGCAGTCGCAGCGCGTCGCGGCATCGCTGCCCTTCCGCGTAGGCCTCGGCCACGCTGTCCGGATGGGCGGTGAGGTTCTCGACGGGCGCGGAGGCACCGACGGTGACCGCCTCGGAGACGGCGGTGCCCAGGTCTCCGGCCGTGCGGCGGGCCAGGTCCGTCGCGGTGTCACCGGGGCGCAGGGGCAGGAGCAGGACTGTGCCACCGTCGCGGGCGGCGGCAAGGCCGTGCCGGGTGGCGGCGAGGTGCGACGCGGCGGACCACAGCCTGCGGCGGGCGGCGGCCTCGTGGTCGGCGTCGGCGGCTGTGGAGTCGAGACGAGCGGCCAGCACCACGTGGGTGGCGTCGAGGTCGGCGTCCAGCCGGGCGGCACGCTCGCGCAGCAGCCGGGGATCGCGGTCGCGCGCGTCGAGCAGGTCGTCCAGCAACTCGCCGCGGACGCGTTGTTCGGCCTCGGCGGCCGAGCGGCGGGCCAGCAGCAGGAGCGAGGTGACCATGGCGGCCCGCTCCAGGGTGCGCTGGTCGACGGGGTCGAGCCCGGGATGGCCGTGCAGCAGCAGCGCCCCAAGCAGTTCACCGCCGGCGGCGACGGCCGCGACCCAGTCGTCACCGTGCCGGACTGCGTGTCCTTCGGCGCGTGATACCTCGAGGGCATCACCGGGTGCGGCGCCCGCCTCGACGAACTCCACAGTGCCGTCGAGGACTTGGGAGACCGCGGCCGCCACGTCGTGGACCCCGCCGCCGCGCAGGACGAGCTCGGCGAGCCGGTCGTGCACGTCCGAGGCACGCTCGATCACCCCGCTGCGATCCCGGATGATCTCGTTGGCCCGCTCCAGATCCCCGAGTGCTTCACGGGTCTCGGTGAGCAGGTTCGCGGTGTCGATGGCGGCGGCCGCCAGGGCGGCGAACGATCCGAGCAGCGCGATCTGCTCCCGCTCGAAGACCCGCGCACGGCGGTCGGCCGCGAAGAGCACGCCGATGACATGCGGGCCGAGCGTCAGCGGCACACCGAGGATCGCCACCAGCCCCTCGTCCCGTACACCCGCGTCGATGGTCGACGTGTGCTGGAAACGGTCGTCCTTGAAGTAGTCGTCGGTGACATAGGGGCGGGCCGTCTGGGCGACGAGCCCGCCGAGCCCCTCCCCCATGCCGAGCCGCAACTGCTGGAAGCGCGCCGCCACCGAGCCCTCTGTGACCCGCATGTACGTGTCGCCCTCGGCCGGGTCGTTCAGGCTGAGGTACGCGACGTCCGTACTCAGCAACGACCGGGCGCGCTGCACGATCGCCTGCAGCACGGCGTCGAGATCGCGCAGTCCCGCCAGGTCGTGGGCCGTCTCGAAGAGCGCGGACAGTTCGGCCTCGCGTCGGCGGCGTCCCTCCATCTCGGAGCGCACGCGCAGCGCGAGCACCTTGGCATGCTCCAGAGCGGCGACCCGCTCGGGCGGCAGTCCGTCGGCACGCGCGAGCAGCACCGGCTGCTCGTACGCGTCGGCGGACGCGCCCCGGGCCAGCAGCTCCAGGAACGGCGCCTCGGCACTCGCCTCGGAGCGCCCTGCGGACTGCAATTGATCGCGAGACATGTCCACCAGGATTACTCACCGCACCGACAGCCCGACCAGCCCTGTGGACAACTCACGCTCAGTGCGCGGCCCAGCCACCGTCGAGGACGAGTGAGGTCCCGGTGACGAAGGAGGCCTGCGGACTGCACAGGTACGCGACCGCCTCGGCGACCTCCTCCGGTTCGATGAGCCGCTTGATGGCGCTGTCCCGCAACAGGATCTCGGTCAGCACCCGCTCCTCGGGGATCCCGTGGGCCGCGGCCTGGTCGGATAGCTGCTTCTCGACCAGTGGGGTGCGCACATAGGCGGGGTTCACACAGTTCGAGGTGACGCCATGGGGGGCGCCTTCCAGGGCAGCGGTTTTGGAGAGGCCCTCCAGTCCATGTTTCGCTGCCACATACGCCGCCTTGAAAGCAGAGGCGCGCAGCCCATGGACCGACGACACATTGAGGATGCGGCCCCACCCCTGCCCGTACATGTGAGGCAGTGCCCCGCGGATGAGCCGGAAGGGGGCCTCCAGCATCACGGTCAGCATGGTGTGGAAGGTGTCGGGCGGGAACTCCTCGATCGGGCGCACCAGTTGCAACCCGGCGTTGTTGACGAGGACATCGGTGCCCGCGGCTGCGGACTCCGTGGCGTCCAGGTCGGTGAGGTCGAGGACGTCTGGTTCGACGGTGCCCGCGAGGCCCCGGGCCTGTTCGCCGAGCGTTTCCAGGCCCCCGGCCTCCCGGTCGACCGCCCGCACTTTGGCCCCCGCCGCGGCGAGCCGCAGTGCGCACGCGCGGCCGATGCCGCCTGCGGCGCCGGTGACGAGGGCGGTGCGGCCGCCGAGGTCGAGGGACGGGGCGTGGGGGCCTGCGAGGGCGCTGGGCGCGGTCATGCCCCGACCCTAGGCAGCAGCCACGCCCCGACCGATGTGGTCATCACCCACACTTCGCCCTCAGGTCATGGGGTGGAACCATGTGGGTTCCTCGGACAGTGCCTGCTTGATCCGGAACAGTCCGTGCTCATTCAGCTCCGGCAGGGCGTCGACCGGGAACCAGCCGACCTCCAGCGACTCGTCGTCGTTGACGCGTGCCTCGCCGCCGACGGCCCGGCAGCGGAAGGTGATGTCCATGAACTGACAGATGTCACCGTTCTCGTAGGTGAGCGGCTCCAGGGCCTGCACCAGGACGACCCGCTCGGCGACGCAGCGCACCGCCGTCTCCTCGTAGACCTCCCGTACCGCACAGGCCGCCGGCTGCTCGCCGGGATCCGGGATGCCGCCGATCACCGACCACCTGCGGGTGTCGGAGCGACGTCCCAGCAGCACTCTGTCCTCGTCGTCGAGGACGATGGCGGTGACTCCGGGAAGCCAGAGGAGCTGCTGGCCGGCGGTTGCCCGGATGGCGGTGATGAAGTCAGGAGTAGCCATGGAGCGACCCTAACGGCCCGGGTCCGTCAACTGCGGCGCTGACGAGGCGCGTACGACCGGCGTACGGCTACACGTCACCGGAGCGTCGACCGCGCACCCGCGCCGTCACCACCCAACCGAGCCCGCCGACCGCGACCAGTACGAGGGCCAGCTCGGGAAGCTCACCGAGACGCGTGGCCGGGGTCTGGGAGGAGCGCAGCGGCACCTCCTGGACCAGCGAGTCCGCCACGAACATGCCCGTCTTCTGCGTGATCTTTCCGTCGGGCATGATCACGGCGCTGACGCCGCTGGTGACCGGGACGGTGACCGTCCGGCTGTGCTCGACGGCGCGAACCCGGGACATGGCGAGCTGCTGGTAGGTCATCTCGCTGCGGCCGAACGTGGCATTGTTGCTCGGTACGGAGATCATCTGGGCGCCGTCGGTGACCGTGTCGCGCACGGCCCAGTCGAAGGCGGCCTCGTAGCAGGTCGCCAGTCCCACCTTGGTGCCCGCCATGGTGAACACGCCTGGCTCGCTGCCCCGGCTGAAGTTCTGGCGCACCATGGATGTCCAGTCCTCGTTGATGGCGCCGACGAGCGAGCGCAGCGGGAGGTACTCGCCGAACGGCTGGACCTGCCGCTTGTCGTAGGTGTCGCCAGGTCCCTTGTCGGGCTCCCAGAGGATCTGCTCGTTGTAGAGCTTGCCGTTCTTCGCGACGACGCCACCGACCGAGACGGGCGCGCCGATCGCCTTGACAGCCGAATCGATCACATCGCGGGCGTCGGGGTTGCTGAACGGGTCGATGTCGGAGGAGTTCTCCGGCCACAGTACGAAGTCCGGCTGAGGGACCTTGCCCGCCTTGACCTGCGCGGCCAGGCGCTCGGTCTCCCGGGCGTGGTAGTCGAGCACGGCGCGCCGCTGGGAGTTGAAGTCGAGGCCCGCGCGCGGGACGTTGCCCTGGATGACGGCGACGGTCGCGGTGCCGACCTCCGCCTTGTCGCTGACCAGGGGCGGAGCGGCGAAAGCGCCCACTACGGGGAGTACGAAGCTGAGCAGTGCCGCGGCGGCGGCCCCACGTCGTACGACATGAGTGCGCCTGACTTCGATGACCTGGCGGACGACCTCGTACAGCCCGAAGCCGCACAGGACGACCGCGAAGCCGAGCACTGGAGTGCCGCCCACCGCGGCGAGCGGCAGAAAGATCCCGTCCGCCTGGCCGAAGGCGATCTTGCCCCAGGGGAAGCCGCCGAACGGCACACGCGCACGTGCCGCCTCGCCGGCGGTCCACAGGGCGGCCGCCCACAGGGGCCAGCCGGGCAGTTTCGACACCGCCGCGATGCCGGCGCCGACGAGCGCGATGAACACCGCCTCGATGAAGGCGAGGGCCAGCCACGGCCCGGGCCCGACTTCCACCCCGGTCCATACGAGGAGGGGCAGCAGGAAGCCGAGGCCGAAGAGGTAGCCGAGCCGCAGGCCCGCCTTCCAGGTTCGGCCGCGCAGGCACCAGCCGAAGACCGCGAAGGCCGGCAGGGCGAGCCACCACAGGGTGCGCGGCGGAAAGCTGACGTAGAGGAGCACTCCGGAGAGCGCCGCGACGACGGCCGGACCGAACCGCTGGACCAGCCGTGCCCCGCGCGATGCGGGCCGGTCCTGCGGTCCGAGCTGTTCCGGCTGGTCTACGGATGTTGCTGTGGCGGTCACTCGGGGAGTGTACGGCGCGTGACCTGGCCACCGACAGCGCGGTCCGTCCGCCCCTGGCCAGGCTGCTCCACCCGACAGCTGCATCGTTTCTGCGCAACTCGTCCACAAAGCGGCGCACCACCCGTTACGGTGTGCCGAAGCCCCTCACGTACGGCCGTATCCGGCCAGTCGGTCGGGGTCCGTCATGGTTCGGGGGGCGACGGGTGGGGTTCACGGGAATGGCGTCGGCCGGGCCGATGCCGGCGCTCGGCAGACGTACCGTTTCGGACGTGGCGGGCGTGGTGGTACTCGGGACCTGCGCGACCTGGTCCGTGATCACCGCGTCGGTGAACGGTGGCCGGCCCGAGGGTGTGCTGCTCGCGGTGCTCGCCGTGGCCGCCGGGTACGCCTCGGGGCGGATGTGTGGTTCGTACGTGCCGGTCGCCGCCCCTGCCGCGGGTGCGCTGGCCGGTCTTGGCCTCGCGATCGCCGCTCCGAACACGGCGCCGGGATCGGAGGTCATCTCGCCGCTCGGGCAGACCGGATCCACCGCGGCTCTGCTGTCCCTGTCCGCGGGGGCCGCGTGCTGTGCGGCCTGGGCGGCGCGCCCACCGGCGCTGCGGCTCGGGCTGCGGCTGCTGGCCGCCGGGATCGCGGTGGCCTCGGCCTTCCTGGGCTCGACGGCGGGCTGCGTCGCTTGTGCGGGCGTACTGCTGTGCTCCCTCGCTGCCGACCACATGCGCCGCGGCCCGGGCCTCGCGGGCCTGGCCGTCGCCGCGAGCCTGGTGACCGGAGCGACCTGGGCCATCGCCGAGAACGCGCTGCCGGACGGCCTGACCTCCGCCTTGGAGGGCCAGCTCACCCAGCAGCGGGTCCAGTTGTGGCGCGACGCGCTCGACCTGGCCCACCAGGAGCCGGGCCTTGGCGTCGGACCGGGACGGTTCCCGGAGCTGAGCCCGACGATCACGCAGTCGCCGACGGCAGACGGCAAGCCGTACTCCGCGCCGTTTCAGCAGGCGGCCGAGCTGGGGCTCGTCGGCGTGGTGCTGCTCGCGGCGGTGTTCTGCTGGGTGCTGTACGCGCTGTGGCGCACGCCGCGTCCCACGCCGGTCGCGCTCACCGCGGGCGCCGCGCTCACGGCGCTGGCCGCGATCGCCGCGGTCGGCAACGCGCTGAGCTTCCCCACGGTGACGGCGGGCGCGGGACTGCTCGCGGGCCTCGCCACGGCGCGCCCCCTGCCCGAGGATCCGGACAGCACGCTGGACGCGGGCCGGCGCACTCGCAGCAGCCGGCTGGGCCCCTGACGGGCAGCGTCAGAGCGCGGTGCCCCGAGTCGTGGAGGTCGTCGACGCGAGGCGGGCCCGAATAACCCGTACGGCCGCCTCCGCGTCGTCCACCGTGACCGTGAACGAATGGCCGTCGCCGAGCCTGAGCACCAGGCCTTCACCGCGCCGTACGACTACGGCGGTCCCTTTCTCGGGCCGCCAGCGGTAGCCCCAGCCGCCCCAGTGCCGCGGGGTCACCCGGGGCAGGAAGTCCGCGCCGGTGATGTGGGAGAGGGGGATCCGGCGGCGCGGCAGGCCCATGTGGCCGCAGCGCACCTCGAGGCACTCCTTGTCGACCTTCACGGCGACGTGCACGAACGCGAGCGTGCCGAAGAGGACCAGGAGTCCGCCGGCGATGCAGCCGACCACGGACATGAGGAGCGGCACGACGCCAGACGTCCAGGCCGAGTCGACGGCCAGCTCGATACCCAGGGCCATGCAGCCGGCACCGCCCAGAGCGAGCAGCCACTGCACACGGTTGGTCGCGCGGCCGTGCCACACGTCGGAATGCGGGGTGTCGGCAGCGTCCTTTTCGCCGTGGGGGTGCCTCATGGCCTTGAGAGTACTCAGGTTCCGCAGCGCGGGCACCTGGTTGCGCACGGTTACTGGTCCGGGTGGACGTCAGGTTTCCGGTTCGTGGCGAGACATTCAGCGGGCGGGGCTGACGGCGTGGAGGAAGCGGCCTTCCGCGTACGTCAGAGCGGGCGCCGGCAGACCGCCCTCGCGTCCGCTGAGGATCACCGTGAGGGCAGGCTCGACAGCAGCCTCGCCAACTGGGCGCTCACCGATCCGACGCAGCGCCTGGGCGGCGACGGCACCGGCAGAACCGTGCAGGACGAGCGGAGGGAGGCCCGGCTTCTGCACGGCCGCGCGGATACGCTGGGCGACCAGCTCGTAATTGGTGCAGCCCAGGACGACGGTCGTTACATCGTCAGGGGTGAGCGCGGCAGCCGCGGCGATCGCGGCATCGATGGCCGACTCGTTCGCATGGTGCACGGCGTCGGCGAGGCCAGGGCACGGCACTTCGGTGACCGTTACTCCGGCGGCGAACTCCCGGATGAGACCGCGCTGGTAGGGACTGCCGGTGGTGGCGGGCGTCGCCCAGATCGCGACGGGACCGCCACCCGCGGCGGCCGGCTTGATCGCCGGAACGGTGCCGATGATCGGCAGGTCCGGCTCGAAACGGGCACGCAGCGCCAGCAGAGAATGCACCGATGCGGTGTTGCAGGCGACAATCAGGACATCGGGACGATGCCTGGCGGCAGCCTCGGCAACGGCCAGCGAGCGCGCCGTGATGTCCTCCGGAGTGCGTGGTCCCCAGGGCATCCCGTCAGGGTCCCAGGAGAGCACGAGATCCGCGTCGGGCCGCAGCCGGCGAACTGCGGCGGCAGCGGGAAGCAGTCCGATTCCGGAGTCCATGAGCGCGATCTTCACCCGGTCACCATAGACGATCCGCCTCAACGGCCCCCGTGGTGGGGCAGACTGCGGCCCGTGAACGCCCTTGTGTGGACCGCCACCGGATCGCTGGCCGCCTGGCTGTGGCTCATGCTGGGACAGGGCTTCTTCTGGCGTACGGATCTACGGTTGCCGCCGCGCCGGGAGCCGGAGGACTGGCCGTCCGTCTGCGTTGTCGTACCGGCGCGCGACGAGGCCGCGGTACTCCCGCGCAGCCTGCCGTCGCTCCTCGCGCAGGACTATCCGGGGCGGGCCGAGGTGTTCCTGGTCGACGACGGGAGTTCGGACGGCACCGGGGAACTGGCCCGCGAGCTTGCCGAGCGGCACGGCGGGCTGCCGCTGACCGTCGGCTCGCCCGGGGAGCCGCCCGCGGGCTGGACGGGCAAGCTCTGGGCCGTACGGCACGGAATCGGCCTGGCACGCGCGCGTGCACCCGAGTATCTGCTGCTGACGGACGCGGACATCGCTCACGCGCCCGACAGCCTGCGGGAGTTGGTGTCCGCGGCGCGCACCGGAGGCTTCGATCTCGTCTCGCAGATGGCACGGCTGCGGGTCGAGAGCGTCTGGGAGCGGCTGGTGGTCCCCGCCTTCGTGTACTTCTTCGCTCAGCTGTATCCGTTCCGCCGGATCGCCGTGAGGGGGTCGCGGACAGCCGCCGCGGCGGGCGGCTGCGTCCTGTTGCGCGCGGCCGCCGCCGAGCGGGCCCGCATTCCCGATGCCATCCGGCACGCGGTCATCGACGACGTGGCGCTCGCGAAGGCGGTCAAGGGCTCCGGGGGCCACATCTGGCTGGGGCTCGCGGAAAAGGCCGACAGCGTGCGCCCCTATCCACGACTGCACGACCTGCGGCGGATGGTCTCGCGCAGCGCGTACGCCCAACTGCGGCACAGCCCGCTGCTGCTTGCCGGCACGGTCGTCGGTCTCATGGTGGTGTACCTGATGCCGCCCGTGGCGCTCTGCGTGGGTCTCGCCGCAGGGAGCGCCGGGGCGGCGACGGCGGGCGGGCTCGCGTGGCTGCTGATGACGGCGACGTATCTGCCGATGCTCCGCTACTACCGGCAACCGCTCCCGCTCGCCTTGTTGTTGCCGGTCACCGCGTTTTTGTACCTCCTCATGACAGTCGATTCTGCGGTGCAGCACTACAGGGGGCGGGGTGCGGCCTGGAAGGGTCGCACCTACGCCCGTCCCGACGCGGCGCCCGAGCAGCAGTGAATGACCACTTCCGGCCAGGTCACTTCCTGCCGGGGGTCCAGTTCATGCCCCACCCATAGGTGTAGTCGACGGTGCGCTGCGGGCTCACGCCGCGCTCGGGAACCAGGAAGCGGGCCTCGCGCTGGACGACGAGATCGCTGCCGGTGTTGGTGATGAGAGCCAGCGCGCACACCGTCGAGGGCACGGTGCACTCGCCGAGCGAGAAGTCGATGGGCGCGCCGTGCAGCGGCTGGAGGGTCACCGTGGCGTCCAGGTCGGCGAAGGACCGGGCTCCTTCGTAGATGGTGACGAAGATGAGGATGCGGCGGAAGTACTGCTGGTGGTCGAGGTTGATGCTCATGTTCTCGCCACTCGCCGAGGCACCGGTGCGGTCGTCGCCGTCGAGATGGATGAACGGCGGCTGGTGCAGCGCCCCGAAGGCGTTGCCCAGTGCCTGGACGACGCCCTTGCTTCCGTCGGAGAGCTCGTACAGGGCACACAGGTCGAGGTCAAGGTCGGAGTGCATGGCGACGGCCTGGCCCAGCTTGCTGCGCCACCCCGAGAACTGCTTGCGCACCTGCCAGTTGAGGTTCACGCGCATGGCACCGGAGGTGCCGCCCTGCTTGGTGAGCGAGACCGAAGGAGCTTCCTTGGTGAGCGTGACCTTGGTCAGGCGTACCGGGGCGGCCGTGACCGGCGGGGCGACGGGCGCGGGCGGCGGTGGCGTCGAGGGCATGGGCGACGGCGTCGTGGGCGCGGGCGCCGCCTGTTGCGGTTCGTCCACCGTGATGCCGAAGTCCGTGGCCAGCCCCTCCAGTCCGCTGCTGTAGCCCTGGCCGACGGCGCGGAACTTCCAGGCGCCCTGGCGGCGGTAGAACTCCCCCAGCACGAAGGCCGTCTCGGAGGTCGCACCCTCGCTGTCGAAGCGCGCGACCTCCGTGCCCTGCTGTGCGTCGAGGACCCGGATGTACAGGCCGGGCACCTGACCGAACGCGCCGCCGTCCGTGGAGGCGACGAGCACCACCGTCTCGATCGCGGGCTCCACGCGCGCGAGGTCGACGACCAGTGTGTCGGTCACCTGGCCGCCGGCGTCCTTCTTGCCCTCGCGCCGCACCGCGCCGGACGCGTGCGTCGGCTGGTTGAAGAAGACGAAGTCGTCGTCCGACCGGACCTTTCCGGAGACCAGCAACAGCGCCGAGGCATCCGCGTCGGGAACGCCGGGGCCGGAACCCCACCCCAATTCGACGCGAAGTCCGGCTGTCGGCACCGGAACATTCGAACCTTTAGGCATTGACATGTCCGCCCCCATCGGGTGTCTCCGCGCCGGACCGCGCTTCAGATCAGTACATCAAGTCGTTCTTCGCCAACCTATTCCAGCGAACGTCGAACGCCCATGACTCCGTTCGTCGGAAGGACGTGCGACTCGCCGGTAACCCTTCCGGAACTCGGCCTTTACCAGATCTCAACTTCAACCGCCGTCCCTTTTCGCCAAGTTCGCTCACATTAGGGATGGCGCGTCACTGCCGACACGAAAAACAACCCTCTTATCGGTCTCCCCAACCAGCACATCGTGGGCTTAACTTATGTGCCATGACCTCCCCCCGCTCCACCTATGGCGGCGGTTACTACTCCGCCTCCTTCCCGGACACTCCGATCTACGACTCGCTCGTCGCTGAGCGGGGTACCCCGCAGATCGCGCCGATCCGGGTCCCCGCGGCGTACGACACGGGCAACCACCTGCCCGCGCTTCCGGCAGCGCTGCCCGCCCTGCCGGCTGCCCCGTCTCCGCAGGCGCCGTCGTACGGCTACCCGCAGGCCCAGCAGCCCCAGCCGCTGCAGCAGGCCGGCACGCCGTACATTCCGCAACAGCAGACAGCCGGGCCGCGCGGCTACCCGGGCCCCCAGGCCCAGCAGCCGCAGCGTCCGGTACAACCGCAGCGTCCCGTGGCGGGCGGTACGGGCTACGAGGCGATGCGCCCTGCGGCTCCCCGTCCGGCTCCGGCGCCGTATCAGGACCCGTACAACGGGCAGCAGCAGCAATACCGCGGCGGTTACTGAGGTTTCGCTCCGATCTGCCGGCTGCCTCGGAGGAGGTTGTCAGTGCCGGCTGGCAGGATGACCTCATGCCGATGTTGGTGCTGCACTCGATCCACGTCTATCCACTCAAGGCGGCCAGGGGCCATGCCGCGCGCGAGGTCGACGTGGAGCCCTGGGGCCTGGCGGGCGACCGGCGTTGGGTGCTGATCGACGAGACGAGCAAGGTCATCACCCAGCGCGCTCACCCGCGCATGGCGCTTGCCGCCGCCGAGCCACAGCCCGGCGGCGGTGTTCTGCTGTCCGGGCCCGGCCGTGCGTCGCTGGCCGTTCCCGTGCCCGAGCCGATCGGCACGACGACGGTCGAGATGCCGCGCGACAAGGTGGAGGGAGTTCTGGCCGATGCCGCGGCGCACGCCTGGTTCAGCGACTACCTCGGCATCGACGTGCGGCTCGTCCATCTCGACGAGCCGGCCACCCGTCGCCCCCTCGATCCGGAATACGCGCGTCCGGGCGAGACAGTCAGCTTCGCCGACGCCTATCCCCTGCTGCTCACCACCGTCGCCTCCCTCGACGCCCTCAACTCCCTGATAGCGCACGGCGACCGGCCCGAAGAGGGCCCCCTCCCCATGAACCGCTTCCGGCCGAACGTGGTGGTCGAGGGCACCGAAGCCTGGTCCGAGGACGGCTGGTCGAGGATCGCCATCGGCGAGGCCGTCTTCCGCGTGGCCAAGCCGTGCGCGCGCTGTGTCGTGACCACTACCGACCAGGACAGCGCCGAGCGCGGCAGGGAACCACTGCGCTCGCTGGGCCACCACCGGCGCTTCGGCGGCAAGCTGATCTTCGGGCAGAACCTCGTGCCGGAGTCCCTCGGCCCCGTGCACGTGGGAGACCCGGTCAGAATCCTCGAATAGGCCCTCGCGTGGGGAACCACGGCGCCGGGCACGCCCGTTGAGGTCTTGTGAGAAGTTCATGAATGGCCGGTGCTGGGGTGATTTCGCTCTCTCTTCCCGGACCCCGTGCGTGGACGGCTCCGCCGGCGAGTTATCACGGATGGGGAAGGGGGTGCGGGACATTGCGGGCCATCAGAGGACTCTGGCGCTGGCGGCACAATCCGCTGCGCCGTACGACCGACCTCGTCGAGGCCTGGCTGGCACTGGCGACGCTGCTGCTCATCCTGGTCGCCGCCCCCGTGGCCGGCGCGTGGGTCGGTTCGCTCGCCCAGGACGCCTTGCAGGAATCCGTACGGCAACAGCGGCTGGACCGCCACCTGGTGGAGGCGACCGTCGTGAAGAAGGCGGACAGCCGCCCGTTCGACCCCGACCCCGAGACGTCCTCGGCACGCGACTCCCACAACCGGGTGGTCGCCGACTGGAAGGGCCCGGACGGCTCGGAGCGGCACGGCACGGTGACGGCCGCCCTCAAGTCCCCGCAGCCGGGCGACCGGTTCAAGCTGTGGACCGACGAACAGGGCCGAATAATCGGCCGCCCGCTGGACACCGCCACCGCGACGACGCACGCCGTGCTCGCCGGATTCGGCACGGCAGCCGTCTGCGCCGGACTCCTCGAGGGCTCCCGGAGGCTGGTCGTGTGGCGCATGGTGCGGCGCCGGTACGCCCGCCTGGACCGGGCGTGGTCGCAGGCCGGACCGGACTGGGGCAGGACCGGCACGGGCAGCTGACAGCCTTCCGCTCCGGTCAACTCCCCCTGCCCGCGCACGCTACGGTGGAGCGGCCGAAGTGTTCGGCACCGTCGTGAGAGGCTGTTGCCCAACCCCCGTGAGCTGACCGGACGGGGGCGACGGGGAGTGGCGGGGAGCCTCTCAGGACCCGCGTACGACGAGGTGGGGGCACAACAGCGCCATGGCACAGGGCACGGTCCAGGTGACGCACACCGGCACGTCTCGGTGGCGACGCCGCACGGGTGAGTACGCATCGCTCGCCGCCGCCCTGGAGGCCGCGGGCGACGGTGATGTGCTCACCGTCGCTCCCGGTACGTACCGGGAGAACCTCGTCGTCCGGCGGACGGTGACTCTGCGGGGCCCGGAGGGTTCCCCGGGTTCCGTGCGTATCGCGCCTGTTGACGGTGTGCCGCTCACGGTGCGCGCGTCCGCCGTGGTCCAGGACCTGCTCGTGGAGGGCCAGGACGCGGCGGCGCCCGCGCTGCTCGTCGAGGAGGGCGCTCCGGAGGTCACGGACATCCGGATCGTCACGCGTTCCGCGGCCGGGATCGAGGTGCGCGGCGGTGCGCGTCCGACCGTGCGGCGCTGCACGGTTGACAATCCGGCAGGTGTCGGTATCGCCGTACTGGACGGCGGGGGCGGGGTGTTCGAGGACTGCGAGGTCGTGGCGGCCGGGCAGTCGGGCATCGCCGTGCGCGGCGCCGCCCATCCGCGTCTGGAGCGCTGCCGGGTGCACCACGCCTCGGGGGCGGGCCTGTCGGTGACCGGTGAGCACTCCGCGCTGGAGGCCGTCGGCTGCGAGGTGTACGAGGTCAGGGGCAGCGGCGTTCAGATCACTGCGCGAGCGACGGCGCATCTCACCGACTGCGTGGTGCACCGGACCACGGCGGACGGCGTCACGCTCGACACGGACGCCGTACTGACACTCGCCGACTGCCGGATCCACGACATCCCGGAGAACGCGGTCGATCTGCGTTCCCGCTCGGTCCTCACGATGACCCGTTCCACGGTGCGGCAGTTCGGGCGCAACGGCCTTTCGGTGTGGGACCCCGGCACCCGCGTGGACGCCAACCAGTGCGAGATCCATGACAGTACGGGCGACTACCCCGCGGTCTGGGTCAGCGACGGCGCGACCGTCGTACTCGACTCGTGCCGGGTGCACGACGTGCCGGACGCCCTCTTCGTGCTCGACCGCGGCTCGCGCGCCGATGTCGTCGACAGCGATCTGTGGCAGGTGCGCAACACGGCGGTGTCGGTGAGCGACGGCGCCACCGCACAGCTCGACGACTGCCGGATCCGGGACGCCGCGACAGGCGCCTGGTTCCGGGACCACGGCAGCGGCGGAACGCTCTCGGGCTGCACCATCGACGGTGCGCAGACGGGTGTGATCGTGACCAAGGGCGCCGACCCCACCGTCGAGCGCTGCACGGTCGACTCGCCCGCGGAGGCCGGTTTCTACGTCTCGGCCGGGGGCCGCGGCAGCTTCCACGGCTGCCGGGTCACGGGCAGCGGGGGCTACGGCTTCCATGTGATCGACGGATGCCGTACGACGCTCAGGAAGTGCCGTACGGAGCGCTGCGCGCGCGGGGGTTACGAGTTCGCGGACGCCGGCGGCGACCAGGCCTCCGGCAACGGACCCGTCGTCGAGGACTGCACGAGCGACGAGAGCGCCGGAGTACGGCCTCCGGCAGCTCAGACGGCCGTGGAGACGACGAGCCAGTCCCCCGGTCTGCTGGGCGCCATCCCGGGCCAGCGCACGACCGAGCAGGAGCCGCTCGTCACGGCTCAGGCCCCCGGTCAATCCGAGCAGCCCGCACGCACGTCGAAGGCCGTGCTCGGTGAACTCGACGCGCTGGTGGGCCTCGACAGCGTCAAGCGCGAGGTGCGGGCCCTCACCGACATGATCGAGGTGGGCCGTCGCCGCCAGCAGGCGGGCCTCAAGGCGGCCTCCGTGCGGCGCCATCTGGTCTTCACGGGCTCCCCCGGCACCGGCAAGACGACCGTCGCCCGGCTGTACGGCGAGATCCTGGCCTCGCTCGGCGTCCTGGAGAAGGGCCATCTCGTCGAGGTGTCCCGGGTCGATCTGGTCGGCGAGCACATCGGCTCCACGGCCATCCGTACGCAGGAGGCCTTCGACAGGGCGCGCGGAGGCGTGCTGTTCATCGACGAGGCGTACGCGCTGTCGCCGGAGGACTCGGGACGCGACTTCGGGCGCGAGGCCATCGACACGCTCGTGAAGCTGATGGAGGACCACCGGGAGGCGGTGGTGGTGATCGTCGCGGGATACACGGCCGAGATGGAGCGCTTCCTTCGCGTCAACCCCGGGGTGGCGTCCCGCTTCTCACGGACCATCACTTTCAGTGACTACGTTCCCGAGGAGCTGCTGCGGATCGTGGAGCAGCAGGCCGAGGAGCACGAGTACCGGTTGGCGCCGGGCGCGGGCGAGGCGCTGCTGAAGTACTTCACGGCCATCCCGAAGGGGCCCGCGTTCGGCAATGGCCGCACCGCGCGGCAGACGTTCGAGGCGATGGTGGAGCGGCATGCGGGGCGGGTCGCCCAGTTCGCCGAGCCGAGCACGGACGACCTCACCCTGCTTTACGCCGAGGACCTGCCCGAGTTGCCCTGAGGCTCACCGTCCGCTCTCGGATCGGGCTGAGGCTGAGGCTCACTGTCCGCGCCCGGACCAGGCTGAGGCCCACCGTCCGCACCTGGATCGGGCTGTGGCTCACCGTCCACGTCCGAAGCGAGCGGCGGCCCGCCTTGTGCGCGCGGACCGGGCTGCGGCTCGCCGTCTGGCAACGTGTCCGGATCAGGCTCGTGGGGTCCTGGAGCCCCGCCTTCCGGGCGCGGGCCCGGCACATCCGGCCTGAGTCGCATGAGCAGCCGCTGCCGCTCCTCGGCGAACGCCGGGTCCGCCTGGTAGTCGGAGTGGCCGAGGATCGGTGCGGGCAGCGGGTGTTCGGCGGTACGGCCGTAGGCGAGGGGGTCCCTGAGCGGCTCGCGGTCGACCTTCGGGCCGCAGTCGCCGGGCAGCCGGACGGGGCCGCCGATGGGGTCGGTGGCCCGGTGGAGATTGCGCCAGCAGTCGATCTCGCGGTGCAGGCCGCTGAGCGCGTCGGGACCGAAGTGGGCCGGGAACCAGCGCCCGTAGAGCCGCTCCAGGGGTGAGCCGTAGGTCAGCAGTGCGACCCGCCTGCGGACCGACGGGGTGAGCTGCCAGGCCGCGGCGGCGGCGAGGACGCTGCCCTGAGAGTGCCCGGAGATGACGAGCCGTCCGCCTGTGGTGCGTGTCCAGGTGGCCATGCGCCAGGTCAGGTCGGGAACGGCGCGCTCGGCGTAGCAGGGGGGCGCGAAGGGATGTGCCGCGCGCGGCCAGAACGTACCGACGTCCCACAGGATGCCGATGGTGCGCCGGGCGGAGGGGTCTTTGTAGGCACGGCGGCCCCAGGTGACGAACAGTATGAAGCCGACGCCGATCAGCCAGGAGCCGAGCGCCTGCGCGGTCTCGGCTGCGCCCTCCACGAAGGGGTGCGTGCCCTGCGCCGCCTTGCCCGGCACTTTGTCGGCCGCCATGGCGCCCACCAGGGCCACGATGCCCAGCAGGAGCGTCACCACGGAGGTGATGCCGATGATGCGGGGAGCGCGGTCGGTGAGCGAGGCCATCGCGCGTGTGCGCGCGATGCGTCGGGTGCGCTCGGTGTCCTTGGGTTCGGAGGGATAGTCCTGCTGCACCTCGCTCATCGCGGCGCGGCGCAGTTGTACCGTGCGCCGGGCCAGCCAGGCGAAGAGCAGCAGGAGGACGATGAGAAGGGGCGGGATGACGGACGCCTGCCAGGTCAGGAACACCGGCGGGCCCTTGATCGAGCCTCCGGTGCCGTCCAGCCAGTCGGCGACGCGCTGGGCCACGCCGCCGGAGAACACGCCGCCGAGCGCGCAGGCCAGCATGGCGACGGCCGGACCGGCAAGGCCGCGCATCGCGGTGCGGGGGTCGGGGTGGGAGCGGTAGAGGAGGTGGGCGACCACGCCGATCGCGATCACGAGGAGGCCCTGGACGAGGACGATGCCGCCGAAGGTCGCGTCGCCCGGCAACCGGTGGACCGACCGCCACTCCGGACGCGACCAGCCCGCGTACACGATGGTGAGGGCGAGCAGGATCAGCGAGCCGATGGGCAGCCAGCGCACCAAGGCCTCGTCGAGCTGCCGGTCGAGACGCCTCTCGTTGCGCCCCCTGCGGCACACGACCCACACCACGACGACCGCGCCCACGATGAGCACCCCGTTCAGGAGCCAGCCCAGCGTCTCGAGGACGACCGGACCACCGTCCCCGCGGTCGTGGCGGGCAGCGGAGGTGCCGACGCCGGCGGTGACCGTCAGCAGGCCCGCGGCGGTGTGGGCGGCGCGCAGCCGTGCCACCAGTCGTCGCCCGTACCAGAAGCCGGGGCGGCCCAGGCCCAGGCGGCTGGTGTCCTCGTCCAGGTCGGCCCCGTCGGTCATCGGCTGCTGGGACTCGTACGCGCTCCAGGTGCGGTGGGAGAGGTACCACAACAGGCCGGTGAGGGCGGCTGGCACCAAGGCGGCGAGGGCGAGACGGCGGCCGGGCTGGCTCCACCAGCGGTCGTCGGATTCGACGGGCGCCAGGAAGCCCAGCCAGGAGTGGTCCGCGGCGCACGCCCGCGAGCCCGCGCACTGCCAGGCGGCCAGGTCCAGGGCCACCTCGCAGGCGGCGGCGACCAGCAGCACCGTGAGGGTGAGGCTCACCAGCCGGACAAGCAGGCCATACAGGCGTACCGTCCTGGTCCGGTTGTCGCTCACGGTGGGCCGCATCCAGTGGGCGAGATTGACCACCATGAACGGCAGGAGCAACAGCCACAGGGCGCGGGCGCCGTTGCCGGAGGTGAGGTTGCACCATACGTACGCCTCGGGTACCGGCTTGCCGCGGTAGTCGTCGGGCCGCTGCTCCGCGTCGGCGTCGTCGATACGGCGGAAGACGGCGGCCGTCTCGTCGCCGGTGATCCGCACGGTGCGCGGATCGTTCAGCATCTCCTCGGGCGTGGTGCCGCCCACGCCATGGACCAGGAGTTCAAGTGCGGTGTCGGCCGTTTCGGGCCGCCGCTCGGGGCTGGTCGCCTGCCCCGCCGAGGCACGCTCCTGTGAACGCTCCACTGTCTCCGCTTCCCCCGTACTGCCTGGTGGCATGTGTCATGCGCAGGTACAAGAATCCCGGCTACGCGGCCGGTGCGCACCCCTGGTCACCGAATCTCCCCGATCCGTGTGACGGTGACGGCCCCGCGTTGCCCGCGTGACGTGTGCGCGTGAGCACAGGCAGTGGCGCAAGGGGTGGTCACCCGTGCGAGTATGGGACGCCCTTGGGGTCCCAGGCGGGGAGAATGTCCTCGTCGGAGGGGGTCGGAGGGGTCCAAGACGGGTCGGAGGGGGTTCGAGACAGTGTCGGGCGAATACGAGGCGAAGGGACCGGAGCGGACGTGAGTGAGAATCAGAACCTCCTCGCGGAGCAGCGCCGTGCTCTGATCCTCGACGAGGTCCGGCGGCGCGGCGGCGTCCGCGTCAACGAGCTCACCAGGAAGCTCGGCGTCTCCGATATGACGGTCCGCCGCGATCTGGACGCGCTGTCCCGGCAGGGCGTGGTGGAGAAGGTGCACGGCGGCGCGGTCCCGATCGTCGAGGCGAGCACCCATGAGCCGGGTTTCGAGGCCAAGTCGGGGCTGGAGCTGACCGCCAAGGAGGACATCGCGCGGGCCGCTGCGGGCCTGGTCGCGCCTGGTACGGCGATCGCCCTGTCGGGCGGCACGACGACGTACGCGCTCGCCCAGCAGCTCCTCGATGTGCCGGACCTGACCGTGGTGACCAACTCGGTGCGCGTGGCAGATGTCTTCCATGCGGCGCAGCGCACCTCCGGGCAGCGGCAGGGTGCGGCCACGGTCGTACTGACGGGTGGTGTGCGCACGCCCTCGGACTCGCTCGTGGGACCGGTCGCCGACCAGGCGATCGGGGCGCTGCACTTCGATGTGCTGTTCCTCGGGGTGCACGGCATCTCGGTCGAGGCGGGCCTGTCGACGCCGAACCTGGCGGAGGCCGAGACGAACCGGCGGCTCGTGCAGTCCGCGCGGCGCGTCGTCGTGGTCGCGGACCACACCAAATGGGGCACGGTGGGGCTGAGTTCGTTCGCCGCGCTGGAGCAGGTCGACACGCTGGTCACGGACGCCGGGCTGCCCGCGGAGGCACGCGCGGAGGTCTCCGAGCATCTGCGGCGCCTGGTGGTGGCGGGCGAGCCCGAGGAGGGTACAGACATCTGACGGGCCGCCAGTTATCGTGAGCGTACGCCCGTATTCCACCGCTTCACCTCGGGTCTGACGCTGTCCGGATTCCGTTCCCGCGAGGGGGTTTCGTACGTGGCTCGCCAACTGCGCCCGGTGGGGCTCGACTTCGTCCAGTCCGCTCCTGTGCGTCTGGTGTTCGCGCGAGTGGTGAGCGCGCCCCCTGAGGCGGTCTTCCGTACGCTCGCCGATGACGTGGCGGGCTGGCCGGAGTGGTTCTCGGCGGTGACGCTGGCCCGGCCGACCGAGGACGGCAAGGGGCGGCAGATCCGGCTCAAGGGCGGTACGCGTTTCCAGGAGACGGTGCTCGCGGCCGAGCCCGCCGAGGTGTACACGTATCGCGTCGACAAGACGAACGCCCCCGGGGTGCGCGCCCTCGTCGAGGAGTGGCGGCTGACCCCGCACGGGACGGGTACGCGGGTGCAGTGGACCTTTGCCGCCGACGGCACCGCGGTGTTCCGCTTCGCCGTGACGCTGGGGCGGCCGGGGCTGGGGCGCGCGTTCCGGGACGCGGTGACGAAGCTGGACCGGCGGCTGGCATCAGCACGGACGTAAGCAGGCGTACGCGCGCGTGCGCCCCAAGTACACCTAGTCCGGCCACACCCCCGTAGCCAGCAGTGACTCGATCGTCTTCGCGTACGGCGCGATGCCCAGGCCCTGCGCGGCCAGCCACTCGTCCGAGTAGTACTTGTCCAGGTAGCGGTCCCCGGGGTCGCACAGCAGCGTGACCACGCTTCCCGTGCGGCCCGCGGCCACCATCTCGGCGACGATCTTGAGGGCGCTCCACAGCCCGGTGCCGGTCGAGCCGCCCGCCTTGCGGCCGATCGACTGTTCCAGTGCGCGTACGGCGGCCACGCTCGCCGCGTCCGGGACCTTCATCATCCGGTCGACGGCGCCCGGTACGAAGCTCGGCTCCATGCGCGGCCGGCCGATGCCCTCGATGCGTGAACCGCAGTCGGTGGTGACGTCCGCGTTGCCCGTCGTCCAGCCCTCGAAGAAGCAGGAGTTCTCCGGATCGGCGACGCAGATGCGGGTGTCGTGCTGCATGTAGTGCACATAGCGGGCGATGGTCGCCGACGTGCCGCCGGTGCCGGCCGTGGCGACGATCCACGCGGGCTCGGGGTAGCGCTCCAGCTTCAGCTGGCGGTAGATCGATTCGGCGATGTTGTTGTTGCCGCGCCAGTCCGTGGCCCGTTCCGCGTAGGTGAACTGGTCCATATAGTGGCCGCCGGTCTCGGCCGCCAAGGCGGCGGACTCCTCGTACATCTTGCGCGGGTCGTCCACGAAGTGGCACTGCCCGCCGTGGAATTCGATCAGTCGGCACTTCTCGGCGCTCGTCGTGCGCGGCATGACCGCGATGAAGGGCACCCCGATCAGCTTCGCGAAGTACGCCTCGGAGACGGCCGTGGAACCGCTGGACGCCTCGATGACGGGCCGACCACGCCGGATCCAGCCGTTGCACAGGCCGTACAGGAACAGCGAGCGGGCCAGTCGGTGCTTGAGGCTGCCCGTGATGTGGGTGGACTCGTCCTTGAGGTACAGGTCGATGCCCCACGCCTCTGGCAGCGGGAATCGCAGCAGGTGGGTGTCGGCGGAGCGGTTGGCGTCGGCCTGGACCTTGCGTACGGCTTCCTTGAGCCAGTGCCGGTACTCCGTGTCGCTGTGGTCGACGTCGAGTGTGGCCATCGGCTCGTGGGCGCGGGCCTGCTCTGGGGTTGTCACGGCCGGGCTCCTTAAGGATGGGCCGACACCGGTTCGGCGGGTCGGACGCGTCGATCATAGACAGCTTCCGCACGCTTCTCACCTGCATAAACAATCCTTTGGGCACCTCAAAGGAACCACTGGTACACAGCGGTGGGGGGGCGCATCCGCGCGAGTGCGCCGGACCGTGCGCCCGACGTTCGCGTGCGCACTGGTGCGAGACGCGCGGGACGTGCAGACTGCACCGCAGGGGACGGCGAACCCGACACGAGACGGCGATCCCGAGCGCCACGCACACTGGACCAGGACGGAGCACAGCCGTAGCGCACAAGGGGGCGGGGCATCATGGCGGAGCCGGAGTTCACGGCCACGGGCGTACGGATCGGGAAGAGGCTGCGTTCGCTCACCCGGGCCGGACAGGTCAGGATCAGCGACGGCAGGCTGGAGTTGCTCACCAGCTACGGCAGCGAGATCGACAGCGCACCCGTGCGGGCGGTCCGCGCGTCGAAGCCGTGGTTCGCCCATGACGACCGCGCACTGGCGGAAGTCAACGGCACCCGCTACACGCTCACCCTCGGCGAGCACGACCCCGCTCCGGGCGAGGCCGGACCGCCCGCCGCCCGCCGGTTCATCGAAGCGGTACGCAAGGCGGCGGGGCGCGGTCACTGACGGTGCCACGAGTTGCAGGACCCCCTCCCCTGCGTCACGCTGATCCCACGTCACTCTGGGTTCACCGGTGATCACGCTGTGAAACAGCGCGCGCCGGTCACGAACAGCAGGCGGCCATGGCACCAAGGCACCCTGCTGGATCCGTTCTCGTCTTCTTCCGGACCTCAATTCGGGGAGTCGCAGCCGTGATCAGTCAGCCAAGCAGGCACTGCACGGTGGAGCTCCAAGCCCTGCCGTCGCGGATCGGCCAGGTCCGCAGGATCGTCTCGGCGCAACTGCGCTACTGGCATCTCGACGCCTTGATAGACCGGGCCGCGCTCGGTGTGACCGAGCTGCTGACCAACGTTCACCAGCATGCCGAGCCCGACAAGGTGTGCACCGTGGAGATCGAGCTGCTGCTCGACCGGCTCACGGTTTCGGTGCGTGATCACGATCCGCGGCTTCCTGAGGTGCGCGACGCCGACGTGTCCGCCACGTGCGGTCGCGGGCTCGCGATGGTCGCCGCGCTGAGTGAGAGCTGGGGGGTGCGGCCGGACGGCGAGTCCGGCAAGGTCGTGTGGTTCGCGCTTGCGGCACCGTCGCCTGCGGTGACGCTGCCTCCTTGTCCGCCGTATGGGGCGGTTACGGAGGCGGTGAGCGCTCCGCTGGGGGTGGTTGGTTAGAACGTGCGGTTTGCCTCCGGCGGTTGGGCGGGTGGGTTCGTTGTCGGCTGCGGCGCCGTCATGGCTGTTCGCGCAGTCGCCCATGAACTGAATCCACCCGCCCCGTGGGCGCCCCCGCTCAACCGCCGGAGGCAATGGCGCGAAGCACGTCCAGGCGTGCTGCCCGTCCCGCCGGCCGCAGGGCTGCCAGCGCTCCGGCCGCGAGGCCCACGAGTGCCACCAGTGCGAGCTGCGTGGGCGGCAGGGCGAAGGCGAAGGCACTGTCGCTGGCGCCGTCGGACGCCTTGACGAGGACCCAGCCGAGGAAGGCGCCGAGGACGAGTCCGCCCAGCGTGCCGAACGCGGCGACTAGGACCGACTCCCAGCGGACCATGGCGCGCAGCTGGGCCCGGGTCTGGCCGACCGCTCGCAGCAGGCCCAGTTCGCGGGTGCGTTCGTGGATCGCGAGGGTCAGCGTGTTGGCGATGCCGAGCAGCGCGATCAGTACGGCGAGGGCGAGCAGCGCGTAGACCAGGGTGAGCATCATGTCGATGCCGCCGGCCGAGGACTGTGCGTACTCGTCGCGAGTCTGCACCTCGGGGTTGCCGTAGGCCGCCGCGATCTTTTCGACCGCCGCCTTGCCGTCGGGCGCGCTCACGCCGTCCTTGAAGGAGACGGCCACGAGGGTGTCGGAGTCCTGGGTGCGATGTGGGGCCCAGGCCTCGCGGGTGATGACGTAGTCGCCCGCGAGTTCCGACTGGCCGTAGACCGCGCGGACCGTGAAGGTGTCCTTCTTGCCGTCGGTGAAGGTGAGTCGGGTCTTGTCGCCGGCCTTCAGGCCCTGCTCGTCCGCCTCGTTCTCGGTGATGGCGATACCGTCCGTGCCGAGGTTCCGCATCGAGCCCTGGATCGTGCCGAGGTCGAAGGCCCGCTCCAGCGCGGCCGGGTCGGTGACCGTCAACGCGCGGCCCTTGCCGTCGACTTCGGCGACTCCGCGGCCGAGACCGACAGCCGTGTCCACCTCGGGCCGCTCCGCGATGGCGCCGGCGAGCCGGGGGCTCAGTCCGCTGCCACCCGCGCCGAACGACGGGGTGCTGACGGCGACGTCGCCCGCGAAGGACCGCGACACCGTCTGGTCCATGGTGGCCTTCAGCGAGGCTCCGAACACCGTGAACAGCGAGACGACGGCGACACCGATCATCAGCGCGCTCGCGGTGGCGGCGGTCCGCTTCGGGCTGCGCAGGGCGTTGCGCCTGGCCAGCCCGCCGGTGACACCGCGCAGCCGGTCGAGTGGGCTGCCGAGGGCGCGTACAGCCGTGGTCGAGGCGACCGGGCCGAGGACCACGAATGCGGCCAGCGCCAGGAGGGCGCCGGAGCCCGCGAGCCACAGGGAAGGGCTCACGAACACCCCGGTCAGCGTGACCGCTATGGCCAGCACGCCGAGTCCGCCGCCTACGACGGCGCGGGTGCGGGACGCGCCGGACTGGTCGACGGCCGTTTCCCGCAGCGCGGCGAGCGGTGCGGTGCGGCCGGCGCGGCCGGCGGGCAGCAGTGCGGAGCCGAGGCAGACCACGATGCCGACCGCCAGCGGCAGCAGCATCGACAGGCCGCTGATCACCAAGTCGCCGTCGGGGAACGGGAATCCGATCGCCGGGAACAGCGCCTGCAGACCGGCCGCGATACCGATACCGCCCGCGAGACCCGCCGCAGACGCCACCACGGCGACGGCGCTCGCCTCGACGAGCGTGGAGACGGTGACCTGGCGACGCGAGGCGCCAAGTGCACGCAACAGGGCGTTCTCCCGGGTGCGTTGGGCGACCACGATCGCGAAGGTGTTGTGGATGGAGAAGGTCGCGACCAGCAGCGCCACGCCCGAGAACACCAGCAGGAAGGTGGTGAACAGGCTGAGGAACTGGTCGGAGATCATGTCCGTGTTCTCCGCGGCCGACTCCTGGCCGGTGATCGCCTCGATTCCCTTGGGCAGTACGGGAGTCAGGGCGTCCACCAGCTCCTGCTGGCTGGTGCCGGGACCGGCCCGCACCTGGATGGTCGCGGCCTCGCCGGGCTTCGCGGTCAGGTACTTCTCGGCGTCGGCCTGCGTCATACCGGTGAAGGTCACCTGCGCCATGCCGTCCTCGCCACCGAAGGTCGCGAGACCGACGATCGTGACCTTGACCGGGTCGGGCGTACGCAGGGTCGTGGTGTCGCCGATCTTCAGGTCTCCCCGCTCGGCGGTGCCGCGGTTGACGACGACCTCGCCGGACTTCGACGGGGCGCGTCCTTCGGCGAGTTGGTACGGATTGAGCTTCGCGTCGTCGATCCAGTTGCCCGCGAGCGTGGGCGGGCCCGCGCCGCCGATGGGGTCGCCGTCGGCGCCGATGAGCTGGCCCGCGCCCTCGATGGTGGGTACGGCGGCGGCGACGCCGGGCGTGTCCTCGATCCGCTTCACCAGGCCGGTGTCGACGGGCTGTCGTACGCCCTGGCTCTCGCCCGGCGTGGTGATGGTGTCGGCGCTGCGGACGACGGCGTCGGTGCCGCTCGTCGCGTTGCCGAACATCGTGTCGAAGCTGGCGCGCAGGGTGTCGCCCATGACGAGGGTGCCGGCCAGGAACGCGACTCCGAGGAGCACCGCCAGGAACGTACCGGCGAAGCGCCGTTTGTGGGCGCGCAGGGACGACGCGCTGATGCGTACGGACGCGTTCATGACGGCACCTCGAAGGCTTTCATGCGGTCCAGGACCTTGTCGGCGGTCGGGGAGGTCATACGGTCGACCAGGCGCCCGTCCGCGAGGAACACGACCTCGTCGGCGTGCGCGGCGGCCACGGGGTCGTGGGTGACCATGACGACCGTGCGGGCCGTCTGGCGCACCGTGCGCCCGAGCAGGCCGAGGACTTCCTCTCCGGAGCGGGAGTCCAGGTTGCCGGTCGGCTCGTCGGCGAAGACGACGTCCGGCTGCCCGGCGAACGCCCGGGCCACGGCGACGCGTTGCTGCTGGCCGCCGGAGAGCTCGGAGGGCCGGTGGTGCAGTCGGCCGCGCAGACCGACGACGTCGATCAGCGCGTCGATCCATTCGTCGTCGCGGATATCGCCCTTGCCGCCCGCCAGGTCCAGCGGCAGCGTGATGTTCTCCGCCACGGTGAGCGTCGGCACCAGGTTGTACGCCTGGAACACGAAGCCGACGCGGTCGCGGCGCAGCAGGGTGAGTCGGCGGTCGTCCAGGGTGCTCAGCTCGGTGTCGCCGATGTGGGCGGTGCCCGAGGTGAGCGTGTCGAGTCCGGCCGCGCAGTGCATCAAGGTGGACTTGCCGGATCCCGAGGGGCCCATGATCGCGGTGAAGCGGCCGGCCGGAAAGCCGACGCTCACCCGGTCCAGGGCCCGCACGCTGGTGTCGCCGCTGCCGTACACCTTCACGGCGTCGACGACGCGGGCGGCGGTGCGCGTGGGGGTCGTAGTCGTGGTCGCGCTCGTGGTCATGCCGCACCGCCCTTGCCGGTCCGGCCGAACTGCTCGTCCAGGACGGACAGCCGGCGCCAGTACTCGTCCTCGTCGATCTCGCCGGAGGCGAAGCGGTGGCCGAGCACGGTGATGGGTGAGTTGTCCTCGGCGGCCGGCCGCCGGGGGCCGCGGCGTCCGCGCCACACCGTGCGGCGCAGCAGCGCGATGCCGCCGCCGATGACCAGTGCCCAGATCACCGGGAAGAACAGGATCCACGGGCCGGGCCCGCCATCGCCGAAGTGCGCCAGGGTCTGCATGATCGGTCAACTCCTCGGTAGCGAATGTGCTGTGCGATGTCCTTGCGTGTCGCTTCCGAGAGTCGTCCCGCAGGGGGTCCCGGGTCGTCGTACGCCCAGCGGCAGTGCGCGTACCTCCGCGGGAGTACGCGGGTGGCCCACCGCTGCTTCTCAGAGCAGCCCTCGACTACTGTAACTACTAGTATGTACAGTGCGTCTATGAGCACGCCGGAGCGTCTGATCGAGTCCACCCGTGAGCTGCTGTGGGAGCGCGGTTACGTGGGCACCAGCCCCAAGGCCATCCTGGAGCGCGCGGGCGCCGGGCAGGGCAGCATGTACCACCACTTCCAGGGAAAGCCGGACCTCGCCCTGGCCGCGATCCGGCGGACCGCCGAGGAGATGCGGGCTACCGCCGCGGGAGTACTCGACGGGCCGGGCACCCCGTACGAGCGCATCGAGGCGTATCTGCGGCGCGAGCGCGATGTGCTGCGCGGCTGTCCCATAGGGCGGCTCACGATGGACCCCGACGTGATCGCCAGCGCCGAGCTGCGCGCGCCGGTCGACGAGACGCTCGACTGGCTGCGGGAACGGCTCGCCGGGATCGTCGAAGAGGGCCAGGAGCAGGGCGAGTTCGCGCCCTCGCTGGACGGCGAGGAGATCGCGGCGGCCGTCGTCGCGACCGTCCAGGGCGGTTACGTCCTGGCCCGCGCGTCCGGTTCACCCGCGGCCTTCGACGCGGGTGTACGAGGGCTGCTGTCCATGCTCGCTCCCGCCGCCTCGAAAGCCCGTCCCGAGCGTCCCGCCCGTACCGCCTGAGGAGGCACTCCTTGCACGCCATGCAGTACGCGCTCACCCTGCCCGCCGACTACGACATGGCCGTCATCCGCGACCGAGTCGCACGCAAGGGGCATGTGCTCGACGACTGGGAGGGCCTCGGTGTCAAGACGTACCTGATACGCGAGCGCGGCGTGCACGGATCTCCGGTCAACCAGTACGCCCCGTTCTATCTGTGGAACACAGTGGCGGGCATGAACTCCTTTCTCTGGGGAGGCCCCTTCCAGGGCATCGTCGACGACTTCGGGCGGCCGTCGGTCCGGCAGTGGACCGGGCTGGCGTACGAGGAGGGTGGCGCCGCCCGCTCCCCCGCACGGGTGGCGGTACTGCGGCGCCAACAGGTGCCGGACGGTGCCCAGTTGACCGAAGTGAGAGCTCAGGCGGTACGGGAGACGGGGCGGCTGGCGGGTGAGGACGGCGCGGTGCTCGCGGCGGCCGTCGTCGACCCGAGCCGCTGGGAGGTCCTTCACTTCTCGCTCTGGGCGCACGACGCCTCCAAGGCGGGCGGTGACAGGTACGAGGTGCTGCACATGTCGGCGCCGGGGCGTGACCGGTCGCCCCAAGCCCTGTAAGTCACCTTATCGACAAGGAGATCCATGCCCTTCGTCCGCATCGACGCCCTAGGAGCCGACCCCGATCGGCTCGACGCCCTCGGCCGTGCCGTGCACGACGCCCTGGTAGAGTCCATCGGAATCCCGCCCGACGACCGGTTCCAGGTCCTGGTCGGCCATGACGGCAGCCGCAGCACATTGCGCTACGACGACGGTTACCTCGGGATCCACCGGGACGACGGCCTGGTGTACGTCACGATCACCCTGCGCT
Organism: Streptomyces ureilyticus; assembly: GCF_011045025.1. Taxonomy (GTDB): domain Bacteria; phylum Actinomycetota; class Actinomycetes; order Streptomycetales; family Streptomycetaceae; genus Streptomyces; species Streptomyces ureilyticus. The sequence continues at coordinate 28,147 of NZ_JAAKZX010000010.1, read as the reverse complement.
CCGGGCGGACCCCCGCGCAGAAGCAGGCGCTGTACCGGCGGATCGCCGAACTCGCCCTGGCCTACGCGAGGACCGAGCCGCGGAACGTGTTCGTCAACCTGATCGAGAACGAGCCAATCGACTGGTCCTTCGGCGAAGGCGTGGCGCAGTACGCCGTCTCCTCCGCTGCGACCGGGCCTTCGTCCTAGAGCCCTCTAGACCACGGCGATGTCCACGGACGGCCGGAGCTTCGCCGCCGCGGCCAGCGCCTCGTGCACCGGATTCGCGGCGAAGGCGTTCAACAGGGCCTGGTCAACGGGATCTTCGGAGGCCGGGAAGGCGATCTGCTCGTACGCCGCCTGGAAGCGTGGGCCCCAGCGGCGGGTGCCCAGGCGGGCCGTGCGGGAGCAGTTGTCGACCATGTACGCGACGTCGCGGGCGTGCATGTAGGGAAGCAGTGAGTCGACGGCCTCGATGACCGACTCGTTGACGATCTCCGACCAGGGGTGGCCACGCTCAGCGAACTCGTCGATCTGGGCCGTCATGGTGGCGATGAAGACGCCCGCCGTGAACGGGTCGAGGGGCAGGGCGCGTTGGGCTCGTCGGGCGCGTACCTCGTCGCCCGCCGCCCACATGGGCGAGCCGCCGATCTCGGTCATCGGGCGGGTGCCGAGGCGCTGTTCTGCGAGGATCACGCTGCGCAGTTCGGTGCCGTCGGCGACCTCGTCGTAGATCTCGGCGACGAGGTCGCGGGCGGGGCCGTACGTCGCTGTGTACGCGCGGTCGAAGGTGTCCCGGCCCGACGGGTCGAGGTTCTCGCGCACCGCCCGCAGTCCGGAGCGTGAGATGGTGCGGGCGATCGGGCCGGTGACGTTCTCGCAGGACCGCTCGTACGCCGTCACCGGGTCGTCGCCGGCCAGGCGGAAGCGCGCGTACAGGCTCTCGACGATGCCGTGGACGGCGCCGAGCAGGATGGCGCGCTCGCCGACGATGTCGGAGCGGTACTCGCTGTCCAGCGTGGTGTGGAAGGTGTACGGGGATCCGAGCGCGACCGACCAGCCGAGCGCACGGTCGACGGCGTGACCGTCGGGGTCGGCGTGTACGGCGAAACTGCTGTTGATTCCGGCGCCGTTGATCTCCGCGCCCTGCAGGTACAGCTTTCGCACCGAGTCGCCCATGCCCTTGGGGCAGACGGCGATCACCCCGTGCCCGGCGGGGAACTCGCCGCCGGTTTCCCGGAGATGACCGAGCAGAAAGCCGTGCGACAGGCCGATCGTGGCGCCGGGCTTCAGCGCTGCGAACAGTTCCCGGTGGTGGGCGGCGAGCGCGGCGTCCGCGATCAGCAGGATCAGCAGATCGCTCTCGGCCGTGACGGCGAGCCAGTCGCCGAGGGTGCCGTCGGCCTCGGTGAAACCGTGCGCGCGGGCGTCGGCGGCCGAGGCGGAACCGGGGCGCAGTCCGACGGCGACGCGGATGTCCGTACTCGCGAGGGAGTCCCTCAAGTTGCTTGCCTGGGCGCGGCCTTGAGGGCCCCAGCCGATGACGCCGATGCGGTGGACGCCCGCGAAAGCCCGCGGCAGCAGAGGGAAGAGATGGCGGCCGCCGCGCAGGATCGTCTCGGTGCCGCCGGGGACGGTCATGGTTTCGAGGGGGAAGACGGTGGACGCGTACGTCGTCGAGGTCATGGTCGAGTTGTAGGCTCCGGCTGCGTGTTGCGGCAAGCGCAACTTGTGCAGCGCGGTGTTGCGTGAGATGAAAGGCACAGGTGAGGGCATGCTCAACGAGCATCGCGAGCTGCGGCTGTTCCTTCATCTGTCGCAGACACTGAACTTCGGCCGGACGAGTCTGGACTGCCATGTCAGCCCGGCGACGCTGACCCGTACCGTGCAGCGCCTCGAGGCCGGGCTCGGCCACCGGCTCTTCGACCGCGGCCCGCGCGGGGTGTCGCTGACGGCCGAGGGGCACCGCTTCCGCGCGTACGCGATGGAGGCGCTGGAGCTGTGGCGCACGTACCGCGAGGAGCATCCGGATCCAGCCGAACTCACCGGCAGGCTGGCCTTGTTCGCGACGGTGACGGCCTGCCAGGCGCTGCTGCCCGATCTCCTCGCACCCTTTCGCGCCGCTCATCCGCAAGTACGCCTCGACCTGCGCACCGGCGACGCGGCAGCCGCGCTGGCCAGGCTCGACGAGGGCGAGGTCGACGCGGCGGTCGCGGGCATTCCGGCCAGGCTGCCGGGGCCGCTGGTCAGCCGGACGGTGGCGGTGACCGAGCTGGTCTTTGTCACGGCCCGCGACCGTGCGGACGACGGGCTCGGGCTCGACGGGCCGTTCGTGCTGCCGCGCCGCGGACTGGTGCGCGAGGCGGCCGACCGATGGTTTCGCGCGCGGGGCCACACACCCGAGGTGGCGGCCGAACCCGACGGCCACGAGGGGCTGTTGACGCTGGTCGCGCTCGGCTGCGGCACCCGGTGTCGTACCCCGGCTCGTGCTCGAACACAGTGCGGTGCGCGACCGGCTGGCCGTGCTTCCCGCCACTCCCCCGCCTGAGCGGTTCCCGATCGGCCTGTGCGTACGACGCGCCGATCTGCGGCGGCCGTTGGTGTCGGCCTTGTGGAGCCTTACCGGGTCGTGAGCGCGGCGAGTGGGTCGTCGAGCACCGGCTGCCAGGCCAACTCGGCTGCTCCCACCAGGCTGTTGTGGTCGAGCGTGCAGGGGAGGATCGGTACGCCGCCGCTCTGTCCCCACAGGCTGCGGTCGGCGACGACGGCGCGCAGGCGTTCCGGGTCGGCGTCGAGGAGGGCGCGGTGGAGTCCGCCGAGGATGATGCGGTCCGGGTTGAGGATGTTGACCAGCCCGGCAAGTCCCAGGCCCAGTCGGTCGGTCAGTGCCTCGGCGGCCGTGCGGACGGCCGGGTCGGCGTAGTGATCGCGGATCAGGTCGTTCGCCTCCTGGAGGAGCGAGACCTCGGGGCCGGGGTCGCGGCCCGCCGCGGTGAGAAAGGCGAGCGGGTCCGCTTCGACATCCAGGCAGCCGCGGCTGCCGCAGTGGCAGGGGCGGCCCTCGGGGTTGACCGTGAGGTGGCCGACTTCGAGTGCCAGGCCCGAACTGCCCGTGTGCAGACGGCCGTCCAGTACGAGCGCGCCGCCGACGCCGCGGTGTCCTGTCGCCACGCACAGCAGGTCGCGGGCGCCGCGGCCCGCGCCGTGACGGTGCTCGGCGAGCGCGGCGAGGTTGACGTCGTTGGCGGCGAACGCCGGGCCGGTGATCCCGGCCGCGTGGATCCGCTCCGCGAAGATCTCCCGTACGGGTGCGCCCGCCGGCCAGGCCAGATGGAGCGGGTTGAGGGCCGTGCCCTCGGGTTCGGCGACGGCGGAGGGCACGGCGAGTCCGGCGCCCACGCAGTAACGTCCCGTCTGCTGGAGGAGCTGGGCGCCCGCGTCGACGACCGAGCCGAGCACCTTCGCCGGGTCGGCGTCGACGATCTCGCAGCCCGGCGTGGTCGCGACGATACGGCCGCCGAGCCCGACCAGCGCCGCGCGGAAGCCGTCGGCGTGCACCTGGGCGGCGAGGGCGACGGGGCCGTCCTCGGCGAGCCGGAGCCGGTGCGAGGGCCGGCCCTGCGAACCGGCGGCGGCGCCGGGGCGCGCGTCGACCCGGATCAGCCCGAGCGCTTCGAGCTCGGCGGCCACCGCGCCTGCCGTCGCCCGCGTGACCCCCAGTTCGGCGGTGAGCACGGCCCGCGTCGGCGCGCGTCCCGTGTGCACGAGCTCCAGTGCGGGCCCGAGCGCGCCGCGTCCGCGGTCCAGCCGGGTCCTCGTGGTTCCTTCTCCCGCCGCTCGGGGGGTCGAATTGCCGTTCATGAGGGGGAGTCTCCCATGATCCTCTCCGCTGAGCGCCCGGCTAGAAGCCGCTGGCCCGCAGCGTGATGTTGAGTCTGCCCGTCAGGCCCAGTTCCGGGGGCGCGGTGCCCGGGTGCACGCGCGGAACGCCGTGGTACGCGAGCCGGGCGGGGCCACCGAATACGAAGAGGTCGCCGCTGCGCAGTTCCACGTCCGTGTAAGGGCGTGTACGCGACTGAGTGTTGCCGAAGCGGAAGACGCACGTGTCGCCGAGGCTCAGCGACACCACCGGGGCGTCGGACTTCTCGTCGCTGTCGCGGTGCATGCCCATGCGGGCGTCGGCGTCGTAGAAGTTGATCAGGGCGATGTCGTACGGGGCTGTCGGCTGGCCCTCGAAGGCCTCGTCGTCCCCGAGGGCGTCGGCCACCGCGCGACGGCCGAGCTCGCCCAGCCATTGCGGGAACGGCTTCACGGGCGAGCCGTCACCGTCGACGACCGTGCGCGCGTACCCGTACGGATACCAGTGCCAGCCGAGGCAGACCTGCCGCGACGTCATCGTGCCGCCGCCCGGTGTGCGGACCGTGCGCAGGCCGGCGGGCGGGCGCGACCAGTCGCGGCAGGCTGCGAGCAGTTCGCGCTGGCGCCCGGCATCGGCCCAGTCCGGCAGGTGCACCGCGCCGGGCGCGACCTCCGTACGACTCCGGGGAAACAGCTCGGTATTCATGGCTCCATGGTCGCGCACTCCTCGGAGACGTACGGGCGAAAAACGTCATGAGCTGCGGCTCCGCTAGCCTGGGCGCACGATGACCGAGCGTATGGCGACACCATGGGGCGAGCACGAGCTGGCCCGCTTCCCCGAAGACCCCCGTGACCGGCTGCGCGCCTGGGACGCCTCCGACACGTATCTGCTGACGCATCTCGCGGAACTCGCCGAGCGGGGACAGCCGCTGGACGGAACCGTCGTCGTGGTGGGCGACCGCTGGGGCGCCCTCGTCACCGCCCTTCACTCACTGCGGCCGACGCAGATCACGGACTCGTTCCTCGCCCAGGAGGCGACCCGCGCGAACCTGGCACGAGGCGGTGTCGACGCGGACTCGGTGCGCCTGCTCACCACCCAGGACCCGCCGCCCGATCGGATCGACGTGCTTCTGATCCGCGTGCCCAAGAGCCTCGCGCTTCTGGAGGACCAGTTGCTGCGTCTGGCGCCCGGAGTGCACGAGGGGACGGTCGTCGTCGGTACCGGCATGGTCAAAGAGATCCACACGTCGACGCTGCGGCTGTTCGAGCGGATCCTCGGCCCGACCAGGACCTCCCTGGCTGAGAAGAAAGCCCGGCTGATCTTCTGTGAGCCGGACCTCGCGCTCACCCGGCCGAAGAACCCCTGGCCGCACACCTACACGCTGCCCGACGACATCGGCCCCGTCTCCGGCCGCACCGTCGTCAACCACGCGGGCGTCTTCTGCGCCGAGCGTCTCGACGTCGGCACCCGGTTCTTCCTCCAGCATCTGCCGTACGGGCCCGGGGCCGGGCGCGTGGTGGACCTGGGCTGCGGCAACGGTGTGGTCGGTACGGCGATGGCGCTGGCGGACCCGGATGCCGAGGTGCTGTTCGTGGACGAGTCGTACCAGGCGGTGGCCTCGGCGGAGGCGACGTACCGGGAGAACGCGAAGGGAACTGCGGGGACTGGTGTCGGCAGGGCGGAGTTCGGCGTCGGCGACGGGCTGACCGGCGTCCCGCCCGAGAGCGTCGGCCTCGTGCTCAACAACCCGCCCTTCCACTCGCACCAGGCGACGACCGACGCCACGGCCTGGCGGATGTTCTCCGGGGCGCGCCGGTCGCTGCGGCCGGGCGGCGAGCTGTGGGTGGTGGGCAACCGGCACCTCGGCTATCACGTGAAGCTGCGCCGCATCTTCGGCAACAGCCAAGTCGTCGCAAGCGATGCGAAGTTCGTGATCCTGAAGGCCGTCAAGAAGTAGCGCCGGAAGGGTGTACGGTCTCGCCGCGCAGGGCGCGTGGAGAGGCTCCCAGTTCGCGTCGGCACGCCTTGTTGAAGGCCTGTAGATCGGGGATGCCGACGGACGCGGCGACCGCCGGGATGGAAAGCGTCGATGCCCGCAGCAGGTGGTGGGCGCGGTCCAGCCTGCGGCGTCGGACGTACGCGACGACCGTGCCGCCCGTCGCGGTGCGGAAGAGCCGCGTGAGGTGGTTGTGCGAGACGCCCGCGGCGCGGGCGACGGCGGGCACGGTGAGCGGGGCGGCCAGGTTCGCCTCGATGTACGCGATGGCGGCGGTGACGGCCGGGTGAGGTCCGGGCTGCCCGGGGGCGTCCGGGGTGAGGTGGGCGATGCGCCACAGGGCCGTCCAGATCTCGGCCCGGGTGCGTTCGGGCGCGCCGGGCACGGAGGCGATCGCTTGAAGCAACAGGCTCGTGAGTGTGGGGAGTTCGGGTCCTGCGTCCTGCATGACAGGGACGGTGCGCGGCGGTCCGGCAGGGGCGATGCGCAGGTGCGCGTAGAGGTGTTCGGAGCGGCCCTGGTAGCGGTAGCGGACGGTTGCGCCAGGCGGTACGAGGCTGACCCGGCCGGGGCGGACGGTGTGCGACGTGCCGTCGACGATCAGCTCCGCGTCGTACTGGTACAGGTGCAGCTGCCACAGCTCGGGCAGCCGGAACACGTCGGTACGGCTCGCGACGCCGTGCACACCCACTCCGGCGTTCACCACGCCGGGCGGCGCCCCGAGGTGGACCTCCGTCTCGCGCATGGTGAAAAACTACCAGCGGTGGTGAACGGCGCCAACGCGCTGACCAGGGCCTGCTCCGTACGTTGGAGCCATGACTGACACCCAACAGCCGGCGCCTCTCAGCTCGGTGCGGATGGCGCGCTTCGTGGCCCATGGCTCCCTGCGTCTCGACGCGGCGGTCCCCGCGGAGATGAACGCAGAGGCGATCGAGTTCCTGCGGCGGGGCGTCCCGGGCGTGCCCTTCGGCAGCACGGTGCCGGACGCCTACCCCGAGGGGTCCTTTCCCCGGCGCCTCCTCGGCATCCCGGCCGTGGCAGGTGCCTTGCGCAGCCTTGTCGGCCCGGATCCGACCGTCGATCACCACGCCGTCCACATCCGCGAACCCCACGAGGGACAGGCGCAGCCGCTCCACGGTGACGCGATCATCGACGTCCGCACCGACGCCTTCGACGTCCAGTTGATGTACTACCCGCAGGACGTGACGCTCGACATGGGCGGCACCCTCAGCGTTCCGGGCAGCCATCTGCGGCGTACGAACGAGTCGGACACCGGCCGCTACCAGAACCTGCTCGGCCAGTCACGCCTTGTCTGCCCGGCGGGCACCGTGGTGTTTCTGCACCACGGACTCTGGCACGGCGGACGACGCAACGACAGCGACAAGGTGCGCTACATGTTCAAGATCCGCTTCAATCCGACCGTGCGGCAACGGCGCCTGTGGGACACCTCGGACCTCGGCGACCCGCGCGTGGCCGAGGAGCTCTCAACGACCTTCCCGTGGTACGAACCCGCCACCGGCCGCCTGGAAATGTACAACCGCGTTCTGCTGTGGCGCTCGCTGACCGGCGACGCGTCCTTCGACCTCGAGCACTGGGTGACCCGTGTCGCCAACCGCCCGCAGGAGAGCATCGCATGAGTACCCGTCAGCAGGTTCTGGTCCTGTATCTGGCCACCTCCGCGCTGGACGCGCCGGTCGTGGGCTGGTCCGTCTACGACGGCACCGGCCGTACGTCGCCCACCACCGGTGACAGTGACGAACCCCCGTACAAGTCGGGCGTGCACGCCCTGGAGGACGGCTGGCGGTTGTTCCAGGCGGCCCAGTTGATCCCGCCCTATCCGGGGAGCGAGTACGACGTGTCGTTCCTCAAGCACGAGTTCTTCTTCGAGAAGCTCGTCGACACCTCAGCGGGCTCGTAGCCCTGGATGTCATTCGGCTCATGGCACCCGCATGTCATTCGTTTCGCAGCACGCGGATGATCCGCGCCACGGTGTCCGCCATGGCCTCGCGCGCCACCGTGAGGTACTTACGTGAGTCGACCGCCTCCGGATGCGCGGCGAGGAAGTCGCGGATCGCTCCGGTCATCGCGAGGTTCAGAGCTGTTCCGAAGTTGACCTTGGTGATGCCGCCGGTGACGGCCGCTGTCAGCTCGGTGTCCGGGAGGCCGGACGAGCCGTGCAGGACGAGGGGTACGTCGAGGGTGGCGGTGAGGCGTTTGAGGAGGGCGTGGTCGAGGGCGGCGGTGCGGGTGGTCATGGCGTGGGCACTGCCGATCGCCACGGCGAGGGCGTCCACGCCGGAGTCGGCGACGAAGGCACGTGCCTCGGCGGGATCCGTCCGGGCGGCGGGGGCGTGCGCGTCCAGCGGTGGCCGGCCGTTCTTGCCGCCGACCTCTCCCATCTCGGCCTCGATCCACAGCCCTTGGTCATGGGCCCAGCGGGCGGCGGTCCGCGTGGCGGTGAGGTTCTCGGCGTACGGCAGCCGCGAGGCGTCGTACATCACGGAGCTGAATCCGGCGTCGGGTGCCTGTCGCAGCAGTCCGTCGCTCTGCACGTGGTCGAGGTGCAGCGCGATGGGCACGGAGGCCGCTTCGGCCGCCGCGGTCGCGGCGCGGGCCAGCGGGAGCAGCCGTCCGCGGCGGAACTTCACGGCGTTCTCGCTGACTTGGAGGATGACGGGGGCGCTCACGGACTCGGCGCCGGCGACGACGGCTTCGACATGCTCCAGCGTGATGATGTTGAACGCGGCGACAGCGGTGCGTTCCGTGGCCGCCCGGGTGACCAGCTCACCGGTTGTTGCGAGGGGCACGAGCCTCTCCTTTCGGCGGCTTGCGGTGACTTTCGGTGTGACGGGTTCGCCGGTCAGGGCGTGGTGAGGACGACCGAGCGGGTGAGGTGGCGCGGCTGGTCGGGGTCGAGGCCGCGGGCGGCGGCGACGGCCACGGCGAGTCGCTGGGCGCGGACGAGTTCGGCGAGCGGGTCTAGGTGGCCCTCGAGCCACAACCCGCCCGTGGCCCGCACCTGTTCGGCCAGACCGTCCGGCGCCTCGCCGAGCATCCAGGTCGCGGTTCCGGCGGCGGTGATGCTGATCGGGCCGTGCCGGTACTCCATCGCCGGGTAGGCCTCGGTCCAGGCCAGTGCGGCCTCGCGCATCTTGAGCGCGGCCTCGTTCGCGAGCCCCACACTCCAGCCGCGGCCCAGGAACGTGAACTGCGCGCAGTCGACCAGCCCTTCGGGCAGCGGCACCGACAGCGCGGTGCGCGCGTCGGCGACGACGGCCTCGGTGTGCAGGCCGAGGTGGGTCCGCAGCAGGGTGAGCGCGGTGGTGGCGAACCGGGTCTGCACCACGGACCGTTCGTCGGCGAAGTCGAGGACGATCACGTCATCTGCCGCCTCCATCACGGGGGTTCGCGGATCCGCGGTGATGGCGACCGTGCGCGTACGCCCCTTAAGCCGGCCGAGGAGGTCGAGCACCTCGGTGGTGGTGCCGGAGCGGGTGAGGGCGAGGACGCGGTCGTACGTCCGCCCGTACGGGAACTCGGAAGCGGCGAAGGCGTCCGTCTCCCCCTGGCCCGCCTGCTCGCGCAGCGCCGCGGCAGCCTGCCCCATGAACCACGAAGTACCGCACCCCACGATCGCGACCCGCTCCCCCGCGCCGGGCAGCACGGCCGTGTACTCCGCTGCCCGCTCGGCGGCCCGGCTCCAGCACTCGGGCTGGCTGTTCAGCTCGTTCTCGACATGACTCATGCCGTGCTCCCCCCGGAAGGCCGTCTGGCTGGCTGACATGGCTCCATCGTCGCGCACTGTTCGGGGATGGGCGGGCTGAGTGTTCTTGTGAGAGATACCGCGGTCGACGGGCTGCTGTGCGAGCGCGCCGACGCCGTTATGTTGGTCGAGCGTCCAAGACACCGCGATAGCATGTTCGTACGCATCCACTCTCGAGAGCTTGAAGGAGCGGCGGCCGTATGGCTCGCATGGCAGCGAAGGACCGACGGGAAGAGCTGATCGCCGCGGCGATCCGCGTCATGGTCCGCGACGGCGTCACGAAGGCCACGACACGCGCCATCGTGGGCGAGGCAGGTATGCCGCTCGGCGTCTTCCACTACTGCTTCAGCTCGCGCGAGGAGCTTCTGCAGGAGGTCATCACCCGCCTCACGGACAGCAGCGTCGCCAAGGCCAGAGACGTGTTCACGGCGGAGGACGACGACCTCGGTGCGCGCATCACCAAGACGCTGCTCGCCTTCTGGGAGGGTGTGGAGCTCAGCCCGGGAGAGCACCAGGTGGGATACGAACTCACCCACTACGCCCTGCGCCAGGCCGGGTTCGAGGAACTGGCCCGCCGGCAGTACGACCACTACCTGGAAGTTCACCAGGAGTTCCTGTTGGCGGCCGCCGAGAGCGCGGGGATCCGGTGGACCGTGCCCCTTCCCGTCCTGGCCCGCTACCTCAACGCGGTACTGGACGGCGTGACGTTGTGCTGGCTGGCCGACCGCAACAGTGAGCACAGCCGCGAGGTCCTGCGCCTGACGGGCGAGCACCTCCTGACCCTCGCGGAGCGTTGACTTCGGCTGGCCGGTAATGAGACGGTCACCCGTACGAGTCAAGCGTCTTGTACGAGTGACCAACTCAGTCCGGGCAACCTAAGCCCCGCGCCAGCAGGGAGCCTCTGCAATGCAACAGACGGCATCGGCCGCCTCCGCCCTGGTCCCTCTCAACGAGGTCCGGATGGCCCAACTCGACCGCGCCACCGAGCAGTTGGATCCGCCGTTCGCCGTGGTGGACCTGGACGCCTTCGACGCCAACGCCGCCGATCTGGCACACCGGACCGGCTCACGCGCAACCATCCGGCTGGCCAGCAAGTCGGTCCGCAGCCGCCATCTGATCGCGCGTGCGCTCGAGCGGGACGGCTACCGCGGCATTCTGGCCTTCACCCTGCCCGAAGCCCTGTGGCTGGCTCGGGAGCACGAGGACGTGGTCATCGGCTATCCGACCACGGACCGCACCGCGCTGCGGCAACTGGCGAAGGACGAGCGCGCGGCCTCGCGCATCACGCTCATGGTCGACTCCGCCGGCCAACTCGACTTCATGGACGACGTGTTGGGCTCAGGCCGACCGGACCTCCGCCTCTGCATCGACCTGGACGCCTCGCTGGAACTTGCCGGCGGACGCCTCCACCTGGGCCCGTACCGCTCCCCCGTGCACACTCCGGGGCAGGCCGCGGAACTCGCCCGGGCGATCGTGGGCCGGCCAGGGTTCCACCTCGCCGGGGTCATGTCGTACGAGGGCCAGATCGCCGGTCTCGGCGACAACCAGCCGGGGTCGCCCCTGAAGCGTGCCGCGCTCCGCGCCATGCAGCGCTTCTCGGCCCGGGAGCTGGCCGAGCGGCGGGCAGCGGCCATCGCCGCCGTCGAGGCCGTACAGCCGCTGGAGTTCGTCAACGGCGGCGGCACCGGCTCCATCGAGCAGACCGCGGCCGAGCAGGTGATCACCGAGGTCGGTGCGGGATCAGGTCTCTACGGACCCGGACTGTTCGACTTCTACCGGCACTTCCGCCCGCGGCCCGCCGCCTTCTTCGTCATGCCGGTCGTACGCCGCCCTTCCCACCGGATCGCCACCGTCCTCGGCGGCGGCTGGGTCGCCTCCGGGCCGCACGGCAAGGACCGGCTGCCCAGCCTGAGCTGGCCCCAGGGCCTGCGGATGAACCCCCTGGAGGGCGCGGGCGAGGTCCAGACACCGGTACTCGGCAGGGCCGCGCACGGACTGCGGCTCGGTGACCATGTGTGGTTCCGGCACGCCAAGGCGGGCGAGCTGTGCGAGCGCGTGAACACGCTCCATCTGGTGGCGGGCGGGCAGATCGTCGACCAGGTCCCGACGTACCGCGGCGAGGGACACGCCTTCCTCTGAGCCACCAACTCGCCGATTTTCGTAGCCAGTTACGCCGCCAGCAGGAAGGAAGGTCGTGGAAATAACCCGCTACCGTACGCCCCGGGACAAGGCGCCCGAGCGCAGGAGCGTGTGGCAGAACTGGGACGGGAACGTCACCGCCCGTCCGGCACGCGTCACCGCTCCCGCCTCGGTCGAGGAACTCCGCGGCGTCGTACGCCAGGCAGCCGAGGACGGCCTGACGGTGAAGCCCGTCGGCAGCGGCCACTCCTTCACCCCGGCCGCCGCGACCGACGGCGTGCTGATACGACCCGAGCACCTCACCGGCATCCGCGCCATCGACCACGCGGCCGGCACGGTGACGGTGGCCGCGGGGACCCGGCTCGAGGCATTGAACCTGGCCCTGGCCCGGGAGGGCCTGTCGCTCACGAACATGGGCGACATCATGGAGCAGACCGTCTCGGGCGCGATCAGTACCGGAACTCATGGCACGGGCCGTGAGTCGGCCTCGATCGCGGCGCAGATCCGAGGCTTTGAACTGGTCACGGCTGACGGCTCTTTGCTCACCTGCTCGGAGACGGAGAACCCGGAGGTTTTCGCGGCCGCCCGCATCGGACTGGGCGCACTGGGAATCATCACCGCGGTCACCTTCGCCGTGGAACCGCTCTTCCTTCTCACGGCACGCGAAGAACCGATGACCTTCGACCAGGTCACCGCCACCTTCGACGAACTCCACGCGGAGAACGAGCACTTCGAGTTCTACTGGTTCCCGCACACCGGGAACTGCAACACCAAGCGCAACAACCGCAGCGCGGGCCCGCTCGCCCCGGTGGGCCGGTTCAGCGGCTGGTTCGAGGACGAGTTCCTCTCCAACGGCCTTTACCAGGCGGCCAATTCGCTGGGACGTGCCGTGCCCGCGACGATCCCGGCGATCGCGAAGATCTCCAGCCGGGCCCTTTCGGCGCGTACGTACACGGACATCCCCTACAAGGTCTTCACCTCCCCGCGCCGGGTGCGCTTCACGGAAATGGAGTACGCCGTCCCACGCGAGGCCCTCGTCGAGACGCTGCGCGAACTGAAGGCCATGGTCGACCGCTCGGACCTGCGGATCAGCTTCCCCGTGGAGGTCCGCACGGCACCCGCCGACGACATCACGCTCTCCACGGCGTCGGGCCGCGAGAGCGCCTACATCGCCGTCCACGTGTACCGGGGCACGCCGTACCACCAGTACTTCTCGGCCGCGGAACGCATCTTCACCGCCCACGACGGCCGCCCGCACTGGGGCAAGCTGCATACGCGGGGCGCCGACTACTTCGCCGAGGCGTACCCGCGCTTCGCCGAGTTCACCGCCCTGCGCGACCGCCTCGATCCCGACCGGCGCTTCGGCAACGACTACCTGCGCAGGGTGCTGGGCGACTAATCCGGTGACACGGGTCGACAGGGGCGGGGCCCGCCCGCCACCGCTACCGTTCTGTGCGGCAGGATGAATCCCATGAGCATCGTCAAGATCAACGTCCTCACCGTGCCGGCCGAGCAGCGCGAGACGCTGGAGAAGCGGTTCGCCTCGCGGGCGGGACTCGTCGAGAGTGCCGACGGGTTCGAGTGGTTCGAGCTGCTCCGCCCGGTCGACGGCACGGACAACTACCTCGTCTACACCCGGTGGCGCGACGAGGCGTCGTTCCAGGCCTGGATGGAGGGTTCGATGAAGGAAGCACACCAGGGCGGGAGCGACCGCCCCAAGCCGGCTGCCTCCGGGTCGACCGTGTGGACCATGGAGGTCCTGCAGCAGGCGGAACCGAAGGCCGGCTGACCGTTTTCGCGGCGACGTGCTTGGGAGCGGAGGCGCTCCCAAGCACCGACCCTTGATCACAAACCGTCACATACAGTCACAGACCGTCGCGGACCATGGCGGCGACGATGTGGACGTGCCGATCGGCCGCCGTGTTCGAGAACTCGTTCTCGAAGTTCAGTCCGTACGGCCAGAAGTGGCCGCCGCCGGTGGACAGTTTGGCGCCCGAACCGTCGTACTGCCTGACCAGTGCCGTGGCCTGCGCGCCGGTCCAGGTGCCGCTGCCGGCGAGACGGGACCAGCCCGAGCTCGTGCCCACGCCGATGGTGTGGGCGATCTCGTGCAGGGCGGTCCGCTGGGTCATGTAGCTGCGGTTGCTGCCGAAGCGGATGGTTCCGTTGATGTTGCCGTCGGCGGTGGGCACGCCCGGCTCGTAGCGGACCCTGATGTTCTTGCCGAGGTCGCTGAGGTTGTTGTAGCGGGCCACCGCGGCGTTCATGGCCGCCGTGATGCGGTTATAGGCGTCCTGCTGGTCCGCGGTGGGATTGCCCGCCCTCTCGAGGCTCCAGGTGATGCTGGCCGCCGCCACCCGTTCCTGCGAGGGTGCCGGTGCGGCTTGCGGTGCGGCTTGCGCAACGCCGGGCCCGCCCAGCATGGCGGCTGCCAGCGCGGCCACGGCCAGCTTGTTGCGCCAGGGTATGGAGGGTCGCTCGGTAGACACCGGCGTCCGTCTGCGGCTCATGGAAAGGTCCTCCTGTGGGGGTGAGCCGTCGCTGTGGGGCTGACGGCGGATCAGTCCGTCCGTCTCGCTGCGGACGGAATGTCGTGCGGCGGCGAGCTCAGGCGCTCAGCCACCGGTCTTTCCGACGCCGGCCCCGGCCCGTACCAGAGAGGGAACGTCGGCAGCCGGGTCCAGCGTGTACGAGTAGTAGGTGCGCGGCTCGGTCACGGTGCCGTTGGTCTCGCATGTACCGGACCCGGCAAAGGTGTTGCCGCGCTGCACCAGCCGGCCCGGCCCCGACTCGTCGTAGCCGCTCGCGGAGTAGCAGGGGTACTCGACGCCTTCGAAGTGGTTGCCCTCGACCAGTACGCCCGCGTTCATGGTCGACGCGACGCCGTAGATGGCGTTGTCCTTGTAGTAGTTGTTGTAGACGTGCACCGGTTCGCCGAACCGTACGCGCGGATGCCGCTGCCGCGAGCCGTCGAAGAAGTTGTGGTGGATGGAGACCGTCAACTTGCCGGTGTCCTGGCCGCTGTCGCTGTCGGAGTGACCGAGCAGCATGCTCTTGTCGGTCTTGTTGAACCAGTTCCACGACACGGTCACGTACTCGGAGCCGCGGACGATGTCGATCGCCCCGTCGACGGCCCCGACGAACTCGTTGTGGTCGATCCAGATGTGGTGCGACTCCTGACCGACGTTGACGGCGTCGTCTTCGGCGTTGGTGAACTTGATGTTCCGCATGATGACGTTGTACGAGCGGTAGAAGTCCAGGCCACCGCCGTTGATGACGGCTGACGAACCGACCCCGACGATGGTCTTGTTGGGGCGCACACCCTGCTTGCTGGTGATGTCGATGGTGCCCTGAACCTGGATGACCAGCGGACCGGTCGTGTCGATGTACTCCAGGAACTGCTCGGTGTTGGTGGCGGTGACGGTCGGGCCGCCGGCTCCGCCGGTGGTGCCGTTCTGGCCGAGCGCGTTGACCGCGGCGAAGCCAGTGGGCGACGTCTCGGCCCGTGGCGTCGATGTCTGCGCGGTGGCACTGCCGCTGCCTGCCGGTACGAGCGTCGCGCCGAGGAGCAGGGCGAGCGCGAGAGCGGGAACGCTGCGTGCCGGGCGTAACGGACGCTTCCTTGCGGACATCTTCGGGAATGACGCCGTCTTGCGGTTCCTCGAGTGCATGTCGGCACTCTCCCGTCAGGAGATGCACCCCGCGCGCCGGATGCGCGGAGGTGTAAATGCAGAGGCACGAGCAGGGAGAAAGCGCTTTCCAAGATTTCCTGCATGCTAATCACGTGTTTTGAACATGTCAACGGATCAAACGGATCGGTCAGCTGCGCGGGAACGGGTACAGGCGGCCGAGTATCACGGTGGCCCCGGAGTTCGCCTCCTAGGCATCGCAACGGGGCCGGACGCAGCGGCTTTGAGGAGACGGCGGAAGGTGGGGCATTCCATGTGGCTCGGAGCGGGGCAGGCAGCGGCGTGCCGCAGGGAATCGCGCAGGACGTCCAGTTCGCGGATCTTCCTGTCCAGTTCCTCCGCCTTGGCCGCAAGCATCTGCCGGTCGATACGCGGCTGTCCGTCCGGCGCGAACATGCGCGCGATCTCGTCGAGCGAGAACCCGGCCGTGCGCCCCAACGCGATCAACGCCAGGCGCTCCAGTACGCCGGGATCGTACTGACGGCGCAGGCCCCGCCTGCCGGATGAGGCGATCAACCCCTTCTCCTCGTAGAACCGCAGCGTCGAGGCGGGCACCCCGGCGCGCTGCGCCACCTCCGCGATGTCCAGTTCCGCCATACGCTTGACCTCAAGTCGACTTGAAGTAGCACGCTTTCACCTCGCCCCGATGCAGACAAGCCCAGGAGACGACCATGGAAGCCACGCGCAGGACCGATGACGAACAGGCAACCCGTTGGAGCGGGCCCGCCGGCAACGCCTGGGTCGATGCACAGGCAGTGATGGACGAGCTGCTCAGGCCGTTTGAAGAGCTTCTCGTCGAAGCGATGTCCGTGGGACCCGGAGGTCACGTTCTCGACGTGGGCTGCGGCACCGGCAGCACCACAGTGGCCGTCGCACGGCGGCTCGGTCCATCGGGTCGCTGCGTCGGCGTCGACATTTCCGAACCGATGATCACCGCCGCCCGGGCACGTGCCGAGGAGGCCGGTACACCGGCGTCCTTCATCCACGCCGACGCAGAGGACCACGCGTTCGGATCCGCCGTTTTCGACGCCGTCATTTCGCGCTTCGGCGTCATGTTCTTCAACGACTCCGTCCGGGCCTTCTCGAATCTACGGCGCGCCGCGAAGGACGAAGCCGAGCTCCGTTTCATCACCTGGCGCGGCCCCGCGGAGAATCCGTTCATGACGACGGCCGAACGCGCCGCGGCACCATTCCTGCCGAATCTGCCCGCCCGAAAGCCGGACGAGCCGGGGCAGTTCGCCTTCGCGGACCCGGACAGGATTCACCGCATCCTGACGGAGAGCGGCTGGGCCGGTATCGACATCCGGCCGATCGACGTGGCCTGCACCCTGCCCGAGAGGGAGCTGGTCGGTTACTTCACCCGGTTCGGTCCCGTCGGCCTGGCCCTGCGCGAGGCGGACGAGCAGACCCGCGCGCAGGTCGTCGAGGCGGTCCGCGCCGCCTTCGAGACCTATGTGCGGGGCTCGGAAGTCCGCTTCACCGGGGCCTGTTGGATGGTCGGCGCCCGGGCTTCGTCCGCGTCGACCGCGCCGGAGTAGGGCGCGCGGTCCGATTCTCACCAAGGGGTGGGAGGCGTCAGGTCACTCGCGCTGCACGTTCGGGCGGGTGGACTCTGCAGGCCCGTCCGGTCCGTCCGATCCGGTCCGTTCGGGTTCGGTCGCGTCAGTCCCGTCGCGTCCGCTCCGGTCCTCGAAACTTTCGTGTTGCCCGGCGCCCCTTTCGAGGCCACAGGCGGCTGACGCATAGTGATGGCGCTGTCTACGGACCCCATGAAGGGACAAGATGACGCGGAAGAAAGCCCTGGTCGTCAGAGGCGGTTGGGAGGGGCACCAGCCGGTCGAGGCTACGGAGCTGTTCCTGCCCTTCCTCCAGAGCAACGGATACACCGTGCGGGTCGAGGAGTCGACCGACGTCTATGCCGACAGCGACGAGATGGCCGGCACCGACCTCGTCGTGCAGTGCATCACGATGTCGGAGATCGCCCCCGAGCAACTGGCGGGACTGAGCGCGGCGGTCGAGTCCGGCACCGGCTTCACCGGCTGGCACGGCGGCATCGCCGACTCGTTCCGCGCCTCCTCCGACTATCTCCACCTGGTGGGCGGGCAGTTCGCCACGCATCCGGGCAAGGAACCCTGCGAGCGACGCGGTGACGAGACGGACAACTACCTGCCGCACACGATCAACATCACCAAGACCGGCCGAGACCACCAAATCACCGCGGGCATCGAGGACTTCGAGCTGGACACCGAGCAGTACTGGGTGCTGCACGACGACCTGATCGAGGTCCTGGCCACCACCACGCATCCCGCCCAGCCGTGGCAGCCCTGGCACCGGCCGGTCACCACGCCGGCGGTCTGGACCCGCCGGTGGGGCGCCGGGCGCGTCGTGGTGACGACACCGGGCCACAGCCTCGACGTGCTCGAGAACCCGGGCGTCCGCACCATCATCGAAAGGGGCATGCTGTGGGCGACGCGCACCGCATAGGCGTCGTGGGTCTCGGAGTCATCTCCCGCGTGTACCTGGACACGCTTCGCGACCATCCAACCGTACGGATCACCGCGGTCGCCGACCTCGACACCTCAAGGTCGGCAGCGGTCGCCGCCGAACTGCCCGGCGTCCAGGCGCTGACCGTCGAGGAGTTGCTGAGCAGCCCGGACGTGGACACGGTGCTGAACCTCACGGTGCCCGCGGCCCATGCCGAGATCGCCCTCGGCGCGATCGGCCACGGCAAGAACGTCTACGGAGAGAAGCCGCTGGCCGCGACCATCCCGGACGCCCACGCCGTCATGGAGGCCGCCGCGCGGGCGGGCGTCGGTGTGGGGTGCGCGCCGGACACCGTCCTGGGCACCGGAATTCAGACAGCGCGGGCGGCGGTGGCGGCGGGAAGTATCGGACGCCCGCTGTTCGCCTCGGCCGTCATGGTCACCCCGGGGCACGAACGCTGGCACCCGCACCCCGACTTCTACTACACCGCCGGGGGCGGCCCCCTGCTGGACATGGGCCCGTACTACCTGGCGTCGCTCGTCCACCTGCTGGGTCCGGTGCGTGCCGTGACCGGGGCGGCCGGCCGGCTGCGCACCGAGCGCGTCATCGGTTCCGGCCCGCGTGCGGGCGAGCGGATACCGGTCGAGGTGGACAGTCATGTCTCCGGTGTGCTCGAGCATGTGGGCGGGGTTCTGACGACGATCACGACGAGCTTCGACGGTGTGGCCACCACGGCCGCGCCGATCGAGGTCCACGGCGAGACGGGGACCCTCGCGGTTCCGGATCCGAACGGCTTCGACGGCGCGGTGCGGCGCTTCGAACTCGGAGACACGCAGTGGCGCACGCTTCCGGCGTCGGCAGGCTACGTCGGCGGCGCGCGGGGCCTCGGACTGCTCGACTTCGTCGTCGCCGACGCGCAGCGGGCGCCTCGTGCGAACGGCGAACTCGCCCTGCACGTGCTGGAGACGATGAGTGCCCTCCTGCGCTCGTCGTCCGAGGGGCGACGGATCGAGCTGACGACGTCGGCAGAGCCACCCGTTCCGGTTCCGCTGACGGCTGCCGAGGAGTGGAGGGGACGCACCGCTTGGTGAAGCCGACACTCCGCTTGGTGAAGGCGACGGGCCGCCTGGTGAAGGCGACGGGCATCAGTCCACTGGCCACGTGTGCGCGGGCGCGTTCATGTGCATGTAGTCCATGTACGTCGTGGTCATCTGCCTGAGCGCCTCCCATCGGTCGGAGGTGCCGGCCTTCTCGAGGTGGTGGACGGTTTCCGCCTGCCACAGGGCGCCGTTGCGGGCTGTGACGCAGCGCTGCTCGATGATCCCCAGCAGGGGTTCCCGCCACTCCGCGTCCATGCCGGTCAGCTCGAGGCCCCGGTGGGCCAGGGGCAGCAGGCGCCGCAACACCAGCTCTGTGACGGGTACTTCGCCGACGCCGGGCCAGTAGAGGCGGGCGTCGATGCCGTCGCGGGCCGCGGTGTGCAGGTTCTCCTCGGCGACGGCGAAGGACATCCGCGTCCATACCGGCCGGTCCTCGTCGACGAGGGCGCGAGTCAGGCCGTAGTAGAAGGCGCCGTTGGCGATGATGTCGGCCACGGTGGGGCCGGCGGGCAGGACCCGGTTCTCGATGCGTAGATGGGGCCGGCCGTCGGTGACGGCGTAGACGGGGCGGTTCCATCGGTAGATCGTGCCGTTGTGCAGCGTCAGTTCCCCCAGTTGCGGAATATCCCCGCGGTCGAGCGCCTCCTGCGGGTCCTCGTCGTCGCACAGGGGCAGCAGCGCCGGGTAGTACCGCACGTTCTCCTCGAAGAGGTCGAAGACGCTGGTGATCCACCGCTCTCCGAACCACACCCGGGGTCGTACGCCCTGGGCCTTGATCTCCTCGGGGCGAGTGTCGGTGGCCTGCTCGAACAGGGGGATACGGGTCTCGCGCCACAGTTCCCTGCCGAAGAGGAAGGGCGAGTTCGCCGCCAGGGCGATCTGTACGCCCGCGATGGCCTGGGCCGCGTTCCAGCAGTCCGCGAACTGCTTCGGGTCGACCTGCAGATGGAACTGGGTGCTGGTGCAGGCCGCCTCGGGCGTGATGGCGTCGGCGTACATCGACAGGCGCTCCACGCCGTCCACCCTGATCCGCAGGTCCTCACCGCGCGCCGCGAAGATCTGCTCGTTGAGCAGCCGGTAGCGCGGGTCACCGGAGAGGGCGCTCTCGCCAACGTCCGTCTCCCCCAGGGTCGGCAGAATGCCGATCATGATCAGGTGCGCGCCCACGGCCGAGGCGCGCTCCTCAGCGTGGTTGAGCGCGTCCCGGATCTCCTGCTCCCAGTCGCCGGGGCCGCCGGCCGTCAGCTGCCGGGGCGGGATATTGATCTCCAGGTTGAAGCGGCCCAGTTCGCTCGCCCAGGCGGGGTCGGCGATCGCCTGGAGGACCTCGGTGTTCCGCATCACCGGCCGCCCGTCGGCGTCCACCAGGTTGAGCTCGATCTCCAGCCCGACCTGGGGGCGCTCGCTCTCAAAAGCCGACTCGCGCAACATCTGCGTCAGCACATCGAGGCAGGTGTGCATCTTGTCCCGGTACCGACGGCGGTCTTCCCGCGTGAACACCAGGGCCGGCACGTCACGTCCCATCGTGGCCCTCCCGAGTTCCCTCGGCGGATACCTCTCGTGCCCCCAGCGTCGCACTTGGGGCGGAATCCGGACAGTCAGCGGACAGTCGCGGTTCCGCGATGCGGAGTGGGCAGGCGGTGTCGTGCCGGGCCGGTCACAGGTCGAGGACGAGGCGCGGCCCGCAGGAGCGGGAGACGCAGATGAGCATGGTGTCGCCGGTGGCCCGCTCGTCCTCGCTGAGCAGGGAGTCCCGGTGGTCGGGCGTGCCGTCGAGTACGTCGGTCTCGCAGGTGCCGCAGGTGCCTTCGCGGCAGGAGAAGTCCACGTCGACGCCTGCCTCCTCGAGGGATTCGAGCACCGAGCGGTCGGGCGGCACGGTGAGAGTGAGCCCGGCGCGGGCGAGCACCACCTCGAAGGCCGCGGCGGGGCGGGCTTCGGCTGCCTGTGCCGGGGCGAACCGCTCGATGCCCAGCGTGCCGCCCGGCCAGTCGGCGCACTGCTCCTGCGCCGCCCGCAGCAGGGGTTCGGGGCCGCAGGCGTGCACCAGGGTGCCCTCCTCGGGTGAGCCGAGGAAGGCGCCGAGGTCCAGCAGGCCGTACTCGTCCAGTGGGCGGAAGAGCACACGGTCCCCGTAGGGCGTGAGTCGGTCCAGGAACGCCATGGAGGTGCGGGTTCGGCCGCCGTACAGCAGACGCCAGTCGGCCCCGGCCGCCTCGGCGGCTTCGACCATCGGCAGGATCGGTGTGATGCCGACGCCGCCGGCGATGAACAGATGGCGCGTCGCCGGCCGCAGCGGGAAGTTGTTCCGCGGCCCGCGGACGCGCACGGCGGTGCCTTCCGGCAGGTGGTCGTGGACGTACGCGGATCCGCCGCGGCCCTGCTGCTCACGCAGGATGGCGATGCGCCAGGCGTCCGGTTCGGCGGGGTCCCCGCACAGTGAGTACTGGCGGATCAGGCCGCCGCCCAGGAGCAGATCGATGTGCGCTCCCGGCATCCAGGACGGGAGCGGCCGGCCGTCCGGGCGGCGCAGGGTGAGGGAGACGACGCCGTCGGCGACGTGGGTACGGGTCGCCACGACGAGGGTCTCCTCGTCAAGGGGCAGCTGGTCGGTCATGGTGGGTCAACCTGGTCTCGTACGGATGTGGGGATGGACGCGGGCGAGAGGTGCGGTCAGGCTCGCGGTGGTACGTGCAGCAGCAGCGCGTCGCCCTGGCCGCCGCCCCCGCACAGGGCCGCCGCTCCGGTACCGCCTCCGCGCCGCCCCAGTTCTGTCGCGAGGGCCAGCACCAGCCGGGTGCCGGTCATGCCGACCGGGTGTCCCAGGGCGATCGCGCCGCCGTTGACGTTCACCTTGTCCAGTGGGATGTCCAGGTCCCGTACGGAGGCCAGGGCGACACCGGCGAACGCCTCGTTGATCTCGAACAGGTCCAGGTCGGCGGTCTTCAGCCGGCCGTCCCGGGACAGGGCGTCACGGATCGCGCCGGCCGGCTGGACCAGCAGGGAAGGGTCGGGGCCCGCGACGGTGCCGTAGGCGCCGATCTCGGCGAGGGGGGTCAGTCCGTCCCGCCGGGCGCGTTCCGCGCTCATGACGACAACGGCCGCGGCGCCGTCGGAGAGCTGTGAGGAGTTGCCCGCGGTGACGGTGCCCCCGGCGGAGAACGCGGGTCTCAGGCGCCCCAGGCTCTCCGCCGTACTCCCCGGCCGTATCCCCTCGTCGGCCGCCACCACCATCTCGTCACCCCGGCGCCCGGCCACCGTGACCGGGGTGACCTCCGCGGCCAGTGCGCCGGACTCCCGGGCGCGCAGGGCGAGTTGGTGCGATCGTGCGCTGTACTCGTCCTGCTCCTCGCGGGTGAAGGCGAACGGCTGCTGGTACCGCTCGGTGGCCGCACCCATGGAGACTCCGTCGAAAGCGCAGGTCAGGGCATCGCGGTCGAGGGCGTCCTCGACCGCGGCCGGGCCGTACTTCCAGCCGGTACGGGCTCCGCGCAGTAGGTGCGGGGCACCGGACATGGACTCCATCCCGCCCGCGACGACCACCTCGTGGCGCCCGGAGGCGATCATGAGGTCGGCCAAGGCGATGGCGTGCAGGCCGGACAGGCAGAGCTTGTTGACGGTGCTCGCCGGTACGGCGAACGGAATGCCGGCGCTGACGGCGGCCTGCCGTGCGGGATTGGGACCGGCTCCGGCCTGGACGACATGGCCCATGACGACGGCTTCCACCGCGGCCGGATCCAGGTGTACGGCGGCCAGGGCGGCGCTGATGGCGTGGGCGCCGAGGTCGGCGGCGGACAGCGGGCTCAGGGCGCCCATCAGCTTGCCGATGGGCGTTCTGGCGCCGGCGACGATGACGGATCCGGGCACGGACGGGACCTCCTGAAGGGGATGGGGGCAGGTCAGGCGACGGCGTCGACGGCGCGCTCGGCGACCATGTGGGCCGTCTCGTTCACCGAGTGAAGGACGATGCGTCCGCCCGGCATCCGTCGCACCCGGCTGACCGAGGTGTAGCCGGGGTGGAACCAGAACATGCGGGAGAGGCCGAGCACCGTAGCCAGGTAGGTGTTGGTGATACCGCCGTGGCACACGACCGCGACCCGCCCGCCGGGGTGGGCGTCCAGGATGGTGTCCATGGCGCGCGCCGCCCGCTCCCGGAAGGCGTCCCAGTCCAGGTCGGGCACGAAGTCCTCGTACCGTCCCTCGGAGAGCGCCACCGACCGGGGGTCGTCGGCGCGGATCTGCTCCGGCGGCGTGTAGGGGTGCGAGACGTCGGTGTCCCATTCGCGCAGGTCGTCGAGGACGGCGGCGGTCATGCCGGTGATCCGCTCCAGCGGCGCCACCGTTTCGCGGGCCCGCTGGAAGGGGCTGGTGTAGAGGGCGTCGACGTCCTCGTGCACGAGCCAGGCCGCGAGGCGCTCGGCCTGGGCGGTGCCCTCCGGCGACAGGCCCGGGTCGTAGACGCCCGCCACGGGAAGGCCGTGCCGGATGAGGAGGAGTTCAGTCATGGGGATCCTTCGTACGTACGAGGGCGGGCACAGGTTGCTTGTGGTGGCTCAGCCGGCGATGGTCCGCTCGGAGCGCCAGTAGGGGCGGCGCATCGCGCGTTTGTCGAGCTTGCCCATCGCGTTACGCAGGAGGCTCGGGACGAACTCGTACGACTTGGGGCACTTGTAGGCGGCCAGCCGGTCGCGGCAGAACCGGTCCAGCTCCTCGGCCGACGGCTCGTCCCCTGCGGCCACGACCAGCGCGCGCAGCGACTCGCCGAAGTCCGGGTGGGGCACACCGATGACCGCGATCTCGGCGACCGCGGGGTGCCGGCGCAGTACCGCCTCGCTCTCGGCCGGGTACAGATTGACCCCGCCGGAGACCACGACGTCGGCGGCCCGGTCGGTGATGAAGATGTAGCCGCTCGCGTCGACGTAGCCGATGTCGCCGAGCGTGAAGACGCCCGGCGCGATATAGGCGGCCTTGGTCTTGTCCGGGTCCGCGTGATAGCGCACTCCGCCACCCTCGGGCGCTTGGAACGCCAGCAGTCCGAGCTCGCCGGGCGGCAGCGGACGGCCGTCATCGTCGGCCACCAGGACCTCGTACGGGGGCTGGACTCGCCCAACCGAACCGGGATGCTCCAGCCACTCGGTGCTGCTGATGCGTGCCACGGTGCCCGCCTCGCTGGCGCCGTACGACTCGGTCAGCACCGGGCCGAACCAGTCGATCATGGTCCGCTTCACGTCCGGCGGGCAGGCAGATCCGGTGTGGGAGACCTGGAGGAGGCTGGAGACGTCGTAGCGGCCTCGGACCTCTTCCGGCAGGGCGAGCAGGCGTTGGAAGTGGGTGGGCACCATGACCGTGGAGGTGACTCGCCACTCCTCGACGCGGCGTAGGAAAGCCTCCGCGTCATATCCGCCGAGTACGACCACCTGCTGACCGGCCGCCAAGTGCCGCAGGGACGTCAGTGGCGCGTTGTGCTGCAGCGGGCCGCACACGAGGTGCGGTCCCGGCGGGAATCCGGGGCGGGCCGCCATCGCGGCCAGGTATGCGGAGCTGTCGGCGACCGGACCGCTCACCCAGCGCACCTCGGTGCCGCGCGCCCTGCCGGTGGTTCCGGAGGTGTAGACGAGGGGCGGCCGGGCGGCGCGGCCTGTGGGCAAGGTCTGCCCGGTGGGTGCCGCCGCCAGCCACAGGTTCCACTCGAAGGCGTGCCCGATGGCCGGGGTTCCGTGCATCACGAGCGGCAGGCCCAGTTCGCGGGCCGCCTCCAGGGCCGGGACCGCACCGGCGGGTCCGGAGATGATCCCGGTCGCGCCCGCGTCGGTGATCTGGTCGACGAGTTCGCCCACCATCAGGTGCCGGGAGGTGGCGACGGTGCCCACCCCGGCGCGCAGGCCGGCCAGATGGGCCACCAGGGTGGGGATCGCGTTGTCGCCGAGGACGGCGACCCGGTCGTCGGGGCCGGGCGCGATCTCCAGCAGCCGTGCCGCCACTCGCGCGACCTGATCGGCGAGCTCCGACCAGGTCAGCACGTCCTGATCGTCGACGAGAGCGGGCTCGTGGGGTGTCTCCTGGGCGCGACGGTCGAGTGGTAGCAGAGACATGGCTCCTCCGGCGGCTCCTCGGGCCCCTCCCGGTGCGTGGGAGAGTCAATGGCGAGACTGTAGCGTTTATCAAGAAAGTACGGAACACTCTGACCCGAGCCGGAAGCATCCGCCCATGGCTCCGGCGGGAAAGGGGCCACACACACCCTCTCCGTTACTGAACCCGCCATCTGGTAACTGCTCTTGAGGAGGAGCCATGTCCCAGCCCGATCTGGACGCATGGCGCACACAGGTCCGGCAGTGGCTGGCCACCGTGCTCGAACCGGCTCGGGAAGCCGAGGCCACCGGTGACCTCGCCGTCTTCCACAACCTCCCCGAGGACGCGGAACGCCTGCTGCTGGAACGCTGCCGCGTCTACCAGCGCGCCCGCTTCGACGCCGGATACCAGGCCCTGACCCTCCCCGGGGACAAGGGCGGCGCGGGCCTGACCGCCGCCCACGTGGCGGCCTTCGCCCAGGAGGAGTCGGCCTTCGAGGTGCCGTCCTCCACCGAGCTGATCAGCGTCACCGTGCGCCTGGTCGGGATGTCGGTCTCCCTGTTCGGAACGTCCGAGCAGCGCGACGAGTACGCACGGGCGTTTCTGCGTACGGACCTGCTGGCCTGTCAGCTGTTCAGTGAGCCCGGTGCCGGATCCGACCTCGCCGCGGTGCGTACACGCGCCCGGCAGGAGGACGACGAGTGGGTGATCGACGGTCAGAAGGTGTGGACCTCAGGAGCCCAGTTCGCCGACTTCGGGCTGCTGCTCGCCCGCACCGATCCGGACGTCGTGAAGCAGGCGGGCATCACCGCGTTCCTGGTCCCGATGGACGCGCCCGGCGTGGAGGTGCGCCCCATCCGTCAGATGAGCGGCGGCGCCTCGTTCAACGAGGTGTTCCTCAGCGGCGTACGCGTTCCTGACCGGCTGCGGATCGGGCGTAAGGGGCAGGGCTGGGAAGTCGCCACCACCACCCTCGCCTTCGAACGGACCGCCTCCGGCAGCGGCAACCGGCGTAAGGGCGGCACTTTCGACGATGTGCTCGCCCTCGCGCGCTCGCTCGACCGCACGGGGGACCCGCTGGTCCGCCAGCGCCTCGCCGACTTGTACGTACGTACCGCGCTCCGTGCCGCCACGGTGGACCGCGTCGCCAGGGCGAGTGCCGCCGGTGACAAGCCGGGCCCGGAGGCGTCCCTGACCAAACTCATGGCCTCTGACCTGCTGAGTCGCACCGGGCAGGTCGCCGCCGAGCTGATGGGCGCCCGGATCAGCGCCGACACCGGGGAAGCGGGCACGTTCGCCTGGGCCCAGCACCTGCTCGGCGCCCCCGGCTACCGGCTGGCCGGCGGCACCGACCAGATCCAGCGCAACCTCATCGGCGAGCGCGTACTGAAACTGCCGCCGGAACCGCGGGTGGACCGGGTGCCGTTCTCACAGCTTCCCGGCAACTGACACACCGGCCGCTACGGCCACCACACCATCACGTCATCACGGCATCACAAAGGAGTGACCTCAATGGATCTGGGACTGACAGGTGCGAAGGCACTGGTGACCGGTGCGAGCCGCGGCATCGGGCGGGCGATCGCGGGAACCCTGGCAGCGGAGGGCTGCGCGCTGGCGCTGTGCGCCCGGGGCGAGGAGGCACTCGCGAAGGCCGCCGCCGAGTTGCGCGGCGAGGGGGCGACGGTGTTCGCCGAGCCGGTCGACGTCACCGACCCGGCCGCACTCGCGGGCTTCGTGGAACGGGCAGCCGGCGAACTGGGTGGCCTGGACCTGCTGGTGTCCAACGTGTCGGCGGGCAACGTCAAGGGCCCTGAGTCGTGGGAGGCCAGCCTGCGAGGTGACCTGGTCCCGTTCGCCGGACTGGTCGAGGCGGCCATGCCCTACCTGGAGGCCTCCGAGCGGGCCGCCGTGGTCGCCATCGGTACCACCAACGCCTCCGACACCGCCCGCCCTGCCGGAGCCAACTCGTACTCCGCCATGAAGGCCGCGGTCGTCCAGCACGCTTCGGCTCTGGCGCACTCCCTCGCTCCGAAGGGGATCCGCGTCAACACGGTCTCCCCCGGACCGATCGACTTCCCCGGCGGCGCCTGGGAGACCATCCGCACCAGCCGCCCGGAGGTCTACGAGGAGGTCCTCGCCAAGCTGCCCATCGGCCGCTACGGCACCGCGGACGACGTGGCCGCGGCGGTGGCGTTCCTGCTCGGACCCCGGACCGGCTCCTTCTGCGTCGGCGTCAACCTCGTGGTGGACGGCGGGCTGCTGACCCGCGTCCAGTACTGAGCCGTGGCGGGCCCGGCCGGCCGCCTGGACGCCGTACTGGTCTGCGGCGGCAAGTGGCACGACTTCGACTACGCGCGGCTGCGGCTGCTGGAGCTGCTCGGCGAGCATCCCCAGGTGCGTACTACGGTCCACCAGGACTACGACTGCGTGGCCGCGTTGGAGAAGGCCGACCTGCTGGTCACGTACACCTGTGACGTCCGGCCCCGCGCGGCCGAGCGAGCCGCGCTGGCGCGGTTCGTCGAGCGGGGCGGGCGGTGGCTCGCCCTGCACGGCACCAACGCGGTGATCGAGGCGCCGGCTCCCGGCGGGCCGCGGGTGTTCACGACTCCGCGACTCCTCGGAGGGCTCGCCGAGGTGCTCGGCAGCCAGTTTGTCGCGCATCCGCCGATCGAGCCGTACGAGGTTCAGGTCACCCGGCCCGGCCATCCGCTGGTCGCGGGGATCGAGCCGTTCACGGTCACCGACGAGCTGTACGTCTGTGAGCTGCACGGGGAGTTGGAGGTGCTGCTGCACGCCGAGTACACGGGGCCGTGTCGCGGTTTCGCCGAGGGGGACACGGCGGCGCTCGACGATGCGCCGCGGCCTGTGCTGTATCTGAAGCGGCATGGCTTGGGTGAGGTGTGCTGCTTCACCCTCGGGCACTGCCGGGGGCGGTATGACGTGCAGGACCTTGGTGTGGATGACACGGGGCGGGTGGACCGGGGGCCCTGGGAGACGCCGGAGTTCGTGACGGTGTTGCGGCGGTGGCAGTGGCGGGCGATGTGACCGTCGTCGGGATCGGGGGTGGGAC
>NZ_JAAKZX010000109.1 GCF_011045025.1 Streptomyces ureilyticus | reverse complement strand
CCTGCCGCCCGGAGGGCATCGGCATGTGCCCACTCCAGGACGTTGAGGAGCTGGACCGGGCTCTCCACGAACGCGAGCGTGTGGGGGGAGGCCGGGCGGGGGCCGGCGGATCCGGCGCGGGGGCTCATCGACGTATGACCGTCGCTTCCGTGAGTACGGACTGGGGGATCCGTGAGTACGGATTGGCGGTCCGTGTGTACGGACCGAGTGGTGCCGGGATCAGACCGCGACCGGCTCGCCCGCGGCGTCGGCGATCTCGGCCTCGGCGACTACGCCCTGGACGCGGCGCAGCTTCTTCATCGGGCCGAGCTCGGACTCGTACACCTTCTTGACGCCGTCGCCGAGGGAGGCCTCGATGGTGCGGATGTCGCGGACGAGGCGGGTCAGGCCCTGCGGCTCCACCGACGCGGCCTGGTCGGAGCCCCACATCGCGCGGTCCAGCGTGATGTGACGCTCGACGAACGTGGCGCCAAGGGCGACCGCGGCGAGCGTGGTCTGCAGGCCCGTCTCGTGGCCGGAGTAGCCGATCGGGACGTTCGGGTACTCGGCCTGGAGGGTGTTGATGACGCGCAGGTTGAGCTCCTCGGCCTTCGCCGGGTACGTCGAAGTGGCGTGGCAGAGAAGGATGTTGTCCGAGCCCAGGACCTCCACCGCGTGGCGGATCTGCTTCGGCGTCGACATGCCGGTGGAGAGGATGACCGTGCGGCCGGTGGCGCGCAGCGAGCGCAGCAGCTCGTCGTCGGTCAGGGACGCGGAGGCCACCTTGTGGGCGGGGACGTCGAACTTCTCCAGGAAGGCGACGGCCTCGGTGTCCCACGGGGACGCGAACCAGGCGATGTCCTTCGACTTGCAGTACTCGTCGATCTGGCGGTACTCGTCCTCACCGAACTCCACCCGGTGGCGGTAGTCGATGTAGGTCATGCGGCCCCAGGGGGTGTCGCGCTCGATGTCCCACTGGTCGCGCGGGGTGCAGATCTCCGGGGTGCGCTTCTGGAACTTCACGGCGTCGCAGCCGGCCTCGGCCGCCGCGTCGATCAGCTTGAAGGCGTTCTCGAGCTCGCCGTTGTGGTTGATGCCGATCTCACCGGTGACGTAGACGGGCTGACCCGGACCGGCGGTCTTCGAACCGAACGTGCGCAGACGGGAGATGGAGCTGACAGAGCTCATGACAGGGAGTTCCTTACTTGTTGAGGGAGTCGAGAGAAGGGCCGAGGATCCAGCTGGCGATCTCTCGGATCGCGCCGTCGCCGCCGGGGACGGTGGTGACCGCGCGTGCGGCGCCGCGCACGACGTCGTGGGCGCTCGCGACCGCCACGGGCCAGCCCACGAGGGCGAAGCACGGGAGGTCGTTGACGTCGTTGCCGACGTAGAGCACGCGCTCAGGCGCGATGCCCTGCTCCTCGCACCACTGCTTCAGTGCGAGGTCTTTCCGGTCGATGCCGTGGAGCACCGGAATCTTGAGCTTCCGGGCTCTGGCGGCGACGACCGGGTTCTGCTCCGTGGACAGGATCAGCATCGTCAGGCCGCTCTTGCGGAGAGCCGCGATACCGAGTCCGTCCCCGCGGTGCACGGAGACGAACTCCCGTCCGTCGGAGTCGATCAGCACCCTGTCGTCCGTCTGGGTGCCGTCGAAGTCGAGGACGACCGCGTCGATGTCTTCGGCGGTCGGGAGGGCGCCGGGCCGGTTGGCGTCGAAGAGGGGCGCCAAAGCCCTTGCGCGGGCGAGGTCGTGCGGGTCGTCGATCTCCAGGACCCGGGCGGGGTCGGTGCGGACGAGCTCCGTACGGCCGAAGAAGCGGTGCTTGTGCTCGCGCAGGCCCACGGCGTTCATGGCGTACGCGGCGCCGGTCTCCAGCAGGTCCTGCGGGCGGTCCTGGCGGCGCGGGCGGAAGGACTTGTCGTGGTTGACGCCGTAACCGCCGTCCGTGGCCGTGGTGTTGGCGACGGCCGTGCCACCGCCGACGGCCTGGGTGGTCTGGGTGGCCTGGGTATCGACCACGGCCGGGTCGTCGTCGGCGTCCCGCCAGATGAAGCCGTGGAAGGGCGCCACGGTCAGCGCGGTGTCCGCGCCGTTCTCCACGACCGCGCCCGCGACCCCGTCGAGGTCCTCGCGGACGATGAACGGGCTGGTGCACTGCACGAGCAGCACCACGTCGACCGCCGAGCCGTGCAGGGCCTCGTGCGCGTCCATGGCGTGCAGGACGGCCGCCTCGGAGGTGGCCGTGTCGCCGGCGATGGCGGCGGGGCGCAGTACGACTTCCGCGCCGGCCTCACGGGCGGCGGCGGCGATCGCCTGGTCGTCGGTGGAGACCACGACGTCCGTCACCAGCCGGGCCGCGCGGCACTCGCGCACCGCGCGGGCCACCAGCGGCACACCGCCGACCGGGAGGAGGTTCTTGGCGGGGACGCCCTTGGAGCCGCCCCTGGCGGGGATCACCGCGAGCACGCGACGTACCGAAGTCGCTTGGCCCGCTTCCGGGTTGGACATGCGATGTACTCCTTGCGAGGGGTTCGGGGCGCCCGCGTGCGTCGGCTCGGGGGCGCTCACAGCTCGCCCATCCGCCGGATGACGGGCGCCACACGCTGCACGCCGTGCCGGTAGGCGCCGCGCGCCGCCCGGCGCACGATCTGCCGTACGGGTCCCGGCTCGGTGTCGGCGGCGGGCGCGCCGGGCAGCGGGCTGCCGTCCGGGGCGAGGTGGTGGCGGGCGAGGATGCCGGGCAGATAGCCGGGGGCGGTGACGGGCGTGTAGTAGGGGGCGAGGGAAGGGAGTTCGCCCTTGTCGAGCAGTTCGGCGATGCGCGTACGGGCCGCGTCGAAGGCCGTCTCGTACGCCCCGTCGGCAGCGACTCCCTGCCGTGCCACCCACTCCTCGTCGGGCGACGGCTTGTGCCCGGCGTCGAGCTGGTCCCAGGAGGCGAGGCATCCGGAGCCGACGAAGTGGTGGTTGCCCAGCGACTCGCGCACGCCCAGGTCCGTGAGCAGGACCGTGGGGATGCGCCGGTGCAGGGACTCCAGCGCGGCCGTCGAGCTGATGGTGACCAGCAGGTCGGTGCGGTCGAGGACCTCGCCCATGTGCCCGTACACGAGGCGGAAGTTGGCGGGCAGGTCAAAACGCTGCGCCAGCTTCTGGTAAGGCTGCTCCTCGATGTGCGTGGTGTGCTCGCCGGGCTTGGAGCGCAGCTTCAGCAGGACCTCGCGGTCCGGGTGCAGCCGTGCGTGCTTGACGAGCCGCTCCAGCAGGTACATACGGTCCTTGCGGCTCTCCGGCACGGAGGGCTGCGCGGCGAAGACGACCGTGTACGGGTCGTTCTCGGCGTACGCGTCCCCGCCGAGGAACGGCAGCGCGACCTCGGTCACGGAGGAGGCGTCGGCGCCCACTCCCTCGTACACGGCGGTGAAACGCTCCGCGTCCTGGCGGGAGTTGGCGAGGACGAGGTCCGCGCCGTGCCGCAGCAGCAGCCCGTCGGCGAGCTTCTCGTAGACGACGCCGACATAGCCGGTGACGACCACGGGCCGCTTCGTACGGTCCTGCCAGGCGTGCCCGAGTCCGTGCAGCATCGCCTGGACGGCGCCGCCGACGAGGGCGAGCACGACGATGTCGTACTCCGCTTCCCGCAGGCTCCGCAGGAATTCGACACCGGTGACCTCGCGGAGCGAGTCCGCGCGGACGCCGACCTCTTGGAGCTGGCGGGCGGTGGGGGTCGCACGGCCGCGCAGGAGATAACCGTCGAGGCGGATGTCCGATTCGGCCGGTGCAATACGGTTCGCGGTGAGCGCGCCCCATTTCCACCGGGTATCGGAATCCGCGAGAACGGCGACTCGCAGGGACTTCGAAGTACTTGCTGGCACGTCCAAGACGCTAGGAAGCGATTCCGATGCGCGGCCCAACCGGAATGCAACAAAGGGTTAACAGCACATCGCCGAATGGCGAATCGGGCCCGGATACGCGCGGGAAAAGGCTGGGTTCACCATTCCGCCACGCGCCGTTCACCTGGCATCTCACCATCGGTCAAGACGAATGCCGGGCCGCCGCCTAACGTCACGTGGGTGGTCAAGCTCTCCGTCATCGTGCCGTTCTACAACGTGCAGCAATACGCACCCGACACCCTGAGGAGCCTGCGTGCCAACGCGCGTCAGGACTTCGAATTCATTCTCGTCGACGACTGCTCGCGCGACGAGACACCGGACATTCTCGCGCGCGCGGAGCGCGAGCTCCAGG
The DNA here is from genome assembly GCF_011045025.1 of Streptomyces ureilyticus. Taxonomy (GTDB): domain Bacteria; phylum Actinomycetota; class Actinomycetes; order Streptomycetales; family Streptomycetaceae; genus Streptomyces; species Streptomyces ureilyticus. The sequence continues at coordinate 27,428 of NZ_JAAKZX010000109.1, read as the reverse complement.
GTGCCGTGTACGTCAGACACGAGCAGAACGGAGGTCTGGCGACCGCGCGCAACACGGGTATCGACGCGGCACGCGGCGAGTATCTGACGTTCCTCGACGGCGATGACTGGCTCGCGCCCGGGTACTACGAACAACTCCTGGGCGCCATCGAGGACTTGGGTGTCGACTTCGTCCGTACGGACCATGTCCAGACAACCGCGCGGGCCCGCTCGATCCACCGCTTCCCGCACGGCCGGCGCGGTGTCGTACTGAACCCGCGCGAGGCGATCCTGCCCGCCGACCGCTCCACGGCCGTGGACTACGCGTACGCGTGGGCTGGCATCTACCACCGCCGACTGGTCGACCGGGGCGTGCTGCACTTCACCGACGGGCTGCGCACGGCCGAGGACCGGCCGTGGATCTGGAAGCTGCACCGTGAGGCGGAGTCGTTCGGCGTGGTGGGGCTGCTCGGCGTGTTCTACCGGCGCGGGGTTTCGTCCTCGCTGACGCAGATCGGGGACGTACGGCAGCTGGATTTCATTCGCGCATTCGACCAGGTCGTACGGGAAACGGCCGAGGACAGGGAGGCGGATAAACTCCTGCCGAAGGCCGTTCGGACCTACTGTGCAATTATTTCTCATCACCTGGGTTCCATCGAAAGGTTCGAGCCTCCCGTGGCACGGAAACTGAAGTCGATGAGTGCCGTCGCATTGCGACGTATGCCGCAGGACGTCCTCGACGACGCCCTCGACTCCATGGACGTACAGCGCGCCACACGGCTGCGCCGGCTGCGCCGCCGTCCGGTGTCCACGGGGGTGGCCGCGTGACCACCCAGATCTTCATGGCGTCGACGCTGTACGGCACGGCGACGCTGGCGGCGGCGGTCGACGCCGACTGCTTCCGCCCTGCCGACCGGCGCATCCTGCTGGTCTCCAACAACTCGGCGACGCCTGAGACTTCGCCGGGCATCGACGAGATGCCCGGCTTCGAGCAGCTGCGCGGCCGGTTCGACGACGTCGTCTCGTGGAACGAGACCATCTCCCCTTTCCACCCGGGCGGTTGGTCCCCGCGCCTGAACGACGTACCCCTGTGGGAGCGGCATCTGCGGCTCGCCTGGAACCTCGGTGACGACGACATCGAGCTGGCCGTCGAGTCGATCCAGGTGAACCCGGCGCTCGGCGTCGCGCAGATCTTCACGGGCGCGCCCATCACCGTCTACGCGGACGGCCTGATGAGCTACGGGCCCACGCGCAGCAAGATCGACCCGCTGGTCGGCACGCGCATCGACCGGCTCCTCCACCTCGACCTGGTTCCGGACCTCAAGCCGCTGCTGCTCACCGAGTTCGGCGTCGAGCCGGAGATCGTGCCGACGGACGCGTTCACCAAGGTGCTCGCCGAACTCATCGACACGGGTGACGAGTTGCCCGTCATCGAAGAGCCGGCCCTGCTGCTCGGCCAGTACCTCTCCGCGCTCGGCATCCTCACTGCCGAGCAGGAAGAGGACCTGCACGTACGGATGCTGAAGGGGGCCGTCCAACTCGGCCACCAGCGCGTGGTGTTCAAGCCGCACCCCAGCGCCCCGGCCCGCTGGTCGCGCGCCCTGGAGAAGGAGGCCGAGAAGCTCGGCGCCGAACTCACCGTGCTGGACACCACAGTCCTCGCCGAGGTCCTCTACCAGCGGATGCGGCCCGCGCTGGTCGCCGGCTGCTTCTCCACGGCACTGCTCACCGCCTCGGCGCTGTACGGCCTGCCCGTCGCCCGGATCGGCACGGAGTCACTGCTGGAACGCCTCACGCCGTACGAGAACAGCAATCGCGTCCCCGTGACGATCGTGGACGCCATGCTGCCGGAGCTGACGGACCGCACGGCGGTCACCGAGCAGCGCAAGGGGCTGGGCACGGAACAACTCACCGAGCTCCTGCGGGCGGTGGGCTACGCCATGCAGTCCAAGATCTACCCGAATCTGCGGCCGGCCGCCGAGCGGTATCTGTCGCGCCACCTCAACGGCCATACTTGGCGCTACTTCAAGCGCCGACGGCTCACCTCGCTGGCCCTACCCGGCGCGGTGCCGACCCAACTGGCCTTCATTCCGCGCAACGCCACCGTACGCCGTGTGGCCCGTCGCGCCCGATCGCTCAAGAGGGCCACTCTCGGATGACTTCGGTCGACTCAAAGTCCGCCCCGACGGAATCTTCGGAGGCGGGCACCTCCCCCCACAGCGCAACTCCCCACAGCACCGCCACCATCAGCACCGGCGCGGACGCCACGCCAACACCCCGGATCATCGCCCGGCCCCGGGCTTCGCGCCTTCGCGCGCTCGACGGACTGCGGCTGATCGCCGCGCTGATGGTCGCCGCGTACCACTACGGCGGCCGGGACGGCCAGGTCGCCGAGGCGTGGGGCTCCTCCGCGAAGTTACAGTTCCCCACTCTGCATGAGTGGTTCGCGTACGGCTGCCTGGGCGTGCACATCTTCTTCGTGATCAGCGGCTTCGTGATCTGCATGAGCGGCTGGGGACGTCCGCTGCGTTCGTTCTTCGCCTCGCGTGCGTCACGGCTGCTGCCGTCCTACTGGGCGGCGGTGATCCTCGTGACGATGGTCTTCGCGCTGCCGGTGGTGGCGTACAAGGCCGTCTCGCCGAGCGACGCGCTGCTGAACCTGACGATGATGCAGCAACCCCTGGGCGTGGACCGGGTGTTGGGCGTCTGCTGGACGCTGTGGGCGGAGGTCCGCTTCTACGCGCTGTTCGCGCTGTGCGTCGTCATGCCGGGCGCGAACCGCCAGGGCATCATCCTGTTCTGCGCGGGCTGGACCATGGCCGCGGCGATCGCCCAGGCGGCGAACGAACCGCTGCTCGACCTGGTCCTGATGCCCGAGTACGCCCCGTTCTTCATCGGCGGCATCGGCCTCTACCTCATCCACCGCGACCGGCACGACGCCTACGCCTGGGGCATCGTGGGCGTCAGCTGGCTGATCGGCCAGCACTACGCGGTGTCCAGCCTCTGGCACGCCCCCAACCCGGACTTCTTCTCCTATCGCACCTCGTCCGGCATCATCCTGGTCGTCACCTTCGGCTTCATCGCGGTAGCAGCGATCGCCCTGGGCTGGCTGAACTGGGCCCACTGGCGCTGGCTGACGGTGGCGGGCGCCCTGACGTACCCCTTCTACCTGGTCCACGAGCACCTCGGCTGGGTAGCCATCAAGGCCTACCACCAGACCCTGAACATCCCTGCGCACGCGACCTTCCTGCTGACGATCGCGACGATGCTGCTCCTGGCGTGGCTGCTGAACCGCCTGGTCGAGGATCGCATCGGGCCCCGGCTGCGCTCGGCACTGTCGAGGCCTCGCCGCTGAACGCGCCCTCGCCGAACGGGCCTCGCTGACCGCCGTCAAGATCCTCGCAGCGTCACGTCGATTCCGGCGATGATCGCCGCGAGGCCTTCCTCGAAGCCACGGTCGTGGTCGCGGAACATCTCCTCACCCGCGGCCACGGCGAGGGTTTCCTGGCAACCCGCGCGGGCGCCCTCGGCCAGCCGGTCAGTCGTCGCCGTCGAGGAGGGTGTCCACGGAGAGTTCAAGGCTGACGCCGACGGACTCCGGGACAGGGACGCTTTGGCCCCGCTTGTAGCGCTGGGGTGCGGGGTACTTGCCGTCGACCGCGTTCTGGTAGAGGAGGACCTCATCGTGTTTGCGGTCGGCGATCAAGTAGACGGGGATGCCAGCTCGGGCATAGACATCGACTTTGGTAGCCGTGTCATTGGTCCAGTTAGAGGAGGTCACCTCCAGTACCAAACGGAAGACGTACGGCGCGTAGCAGTTCTTCTCGACCAGTGCGTCCTTGTAGTCGACATCGACAACAGAGAAGTCCGGCACCGCGTAGTCGTCCGGGCCTGTCGGCAGCCACAAGCCGATGCCGCCCAGGTATTTGAGCCCCGCCTGCCTGGCCTTGACCCTCACGAACTCCTCAACGAGCCAGCTCAGCGTCTCTTGATGCGGGCCATCCGGCGGCGGTGTCACGACAATGCTCCCGTTGAGGATCTCTACCCGGTGCCCGGGCAGCTCCTCCCAGAGCCGGTCGGCGGCATCAGCAAGCGACGACTCGTGCAGCATCACGGCCACGGCACCCTCCTTTAGGGAACACCCTTCACGAGAGTAACCGGGCAGGGGCGGTTTCCGCCCGTGATCACTCATTCGGAGTAATTGGCCAGGTCAGAACGCATCCGACGGCACGTAGTTCCCCCAGACCTCCCGGAGGGCATTGCACACCTCGCCCACCGTCGCGCGAGCCCGCAACGCATCCTTCATCGGGTACAGGACGTTGTCCGTGCCCTCGGCGGCCTTCTTCAGGGCGGTCAGGGCCGCGTCCACCGCGCCCTGGTCGCGTTCGGCGCGCAGCTTCGCCAGCCGCTCCGCCTGCTGGGCCTCGATCGCCGGGTCCACCCGGAGAGGCTCGTACGGGTCCTCCTCGTCCAGTTGGAAGCGGTTGACGCCGACCACGACCCGTTCGGCGGCGTCCGTCTCCTGGGCGATGCGGTACGCCGAGCGCTCGATCTCGCCCTTCTGGAAGCCGTGCTCGATGGCGTTGACGGCGCCGCCCAACTCCTCGACCTTCGCCATGAGTTCGACGGCCGCGGCCTCCACCTCGTCGGTCATCTTCTCGACCACGTACGAACCCGCGAACGGGTCCACCGTCGCCGTCACATCCGTCTCGTACGCCAGCACCTGCTGCGTGCGCAGCGCGAGGCGGGCGGACTTGTCGGTGGGCAGCGCGATGGCCTCGTCGAAGGAGTTGGTGTGCAGGGACTGGGTGCCGCCCAGCACAGCGGCCAGGCCCTGGACGGCGACACGGACCAGGTTCACCTCGGGCTGCTGGGCCGTCAGCTGTACGCCCGCCGTCTGCGTGTGGAAGCGCAGCATCAGCGACTTCGGGTTCTTCGCGCCGAACTCGTCCCGCATCACCCGGGCCCAGATCCTGCGCGCCGCGCGGAACTTGGCGACCTCCTCCAGGATCGTCGTACGCGATACGAAGAAGAAGGAGAGGCGGGGGGCGAAGTCGTCCACGTCCATGCCGGCCGCGACCGCCGTGCGTACGTACTCGATGCCGTCGGCGAGCGTGAAAGCGATCTCCTGCACGGGTGAGGCGCCCGCCTCGGCCATGTGGTAGCCGGAGATCGAGATGGTGTTCCACTTCGGGATCTCGGTCTTGCAGTACTTGAAGATGTCCGCGATCAAGCGCAGGGACGGCTTGGGCGGGAAGATGTACGTGCCGCGCGCGATGTACTCCTTGAGCACGTCGTTCTGGATCGTGCCCGTCAGCTGGTCGGCGCTGACTCCCTGCTCTTCCGCGACGAGTTGGTAGAGCAGCAGGAGCAGGGAGGCCGGGGCGTTGATCGTCATCGACGTGGACACTTTGTCCAGCGGGATCCCGCCGAACAGCACCCGCATGTCGTCGATCGAGTCGATCGCCACGCCCACCTTGCCGACCTCGCCGCTCGCGATCGGGGCGTCCGAGTCGTGGCCCATCTGGGTGGGCAGATCGAAGGCGACGGACAGACCCATCGTGCCGTTGGCGATGAGCTGCTTGTAGCGGGCGTTGGACTCGGTGGCGGTGCCAAAACCGGCGTACTGGCGCATCGTCCAGGGGCGGCCCGTGTACATCGAGGGGTAGACGCCGCGTGTGAACGGGTAGCGGCCCGGCTCCCCCAGCTTCTCGGCCGGGTCCCAGCCCTCCAGGTCGTCCCGCCCGTACACCGGCTCGATGGGCAGTCCGGACTCCGACTCGCGCGTCATGGGTGTGCCTCCGCGTTGCTTCACATACTCGCCAGTACAGACGACCCTCGCCACGGACTGTAGTGGTGGCCGTGCGACCGGTGGAGAGGCGCAGGCTGGGAGCTTGCTCACAGCCTGGACGAGACCCCGGTCACAACCCGCGCGCAACCACGCGCCCGGTCACCACCATGCCCCGTAGTTCGCAACCAAGCACCCCCGGGAAACATCACAAAAGGGCACAGTGAGCAACGGGGGGTCCAAATGCGTACTCCAGGCATGTGGAGATCAGTCACGGCTGTCGTGGTGCTGGCCGCGGTGAGCGGCTGTACGGTCCAGGCCACCGGTACGTCCGGTACGTCCGCCGAGCCGTACCCGGTACGTTTCTCGACGGCGCCGGTCAAGACCCCCGACCACCTCAAGCCCGGGAGTCCCGAGAAGCCTGCTCAGCCCGCCGAACCGGCCGACCCGACCAGGGACGACGCCAGTCCCTCGCAAGCCGCGAAGCCTCCGAAGCCCGCCCCTGCGCCGCCTCCCAAGATGCTCTGGGCGCGCGGCGATCAGGGCAGGGACGTACGCGAGGTGCAGGCCCGGCTGCGTCAGATCGCCTGGTTCTTCCAGGCCCCGACGGGGACGTACGGACCGGCGACGGTCGCCGCCGTCAAGGGCTTCCAGAGCAAGCGGGGGCTGCCGCGGACCGGGAAGACCGACACCGTGACCTGGCGGCGGCTGCTCACCATGACGCACGAGCCGGGCAAGTGGGAGCTGTACGCGGCGGGCGACCAGCCGGCCGCGAAGCCGGACCCGCGCTGTATGACGGGCCGGGTGATGTGCATCAGCAAGACGAGCCGCACGCTGCGCTGGATGATCGACGGCAGGACTCTGTCGACGGTGGATGTGCGCTTCGGCTCCCAGTACACGCCCACCCGGGAAGGCGAGTTCAGCGTCACCTTCAAGTCACGCCACCATGTGTCGACGCTGTACGACACCCCCATGCCGTACGCGATGTTCTTCAGCGGCGGCCAAGCGGTCCACTACTCCTCGGACTTCGCGGCGACCGGCTACAACGGCGCCTCGCACGGCTGCGTGAACGTACGGGACGAGGCGAAGATCGCGGCGCTGTTCGCACAGGTGAGGAGCGGCGACAAGGTCGTCGTCTACTGGTGAGCGCCGAGGTCGGGAGACGGCGAGGAGAGTGGGGCGCGGGCGGGACCGGGGGAACGTGTCCCGCCCGCGCCGATGTGCACTGAGCCATGGGTACGGGGGGAACCCGGGCTCGTGCGCCAGCCGATGACCAGTCGGCTCACTTAATACTGCGCTACCGCGGTCGAAAGTGTCACACCCTGCTGACCGAACCTTTGAAGGCGTACGAAAACGCAGGTCAGGGCCGGGATGGAGTCAACGTCAGCGGAGTCGTGCCGCCCTCTGAGGCCGAGGCCGACGTCTCCCCGCCGGGAGTGGTCCCCTAGGCGGAGGTGAAAATGCGGGCCGGGATGGCGCGGCGCTGGACGTCCCTGGTCGGGACGTGGCTGGTCGGGGTGTCGTCGGTCGGGGTTATGTCACCCGGCTCGTCGTCGTTGCCCTTCCCGTCCTTGCCGCCCTTCCCTCCCTTGCCGCCCTTCCCGTTCCTGTCGCCGCCCTTGTCGTCACCGTCATCGGAGTCGTCGGCGTCGTCACCGGAGCCCTTGCCGTTCCCTTCGGGCGCGGCGTGCTCCCGGCCCTCGGACTGCTGAAGGACGTTCGTGCAGTACTGCCGCACGCGCTCGGGCCCGCTCGCCGCCTCTTCCAGGCTGCGTCTGCGGTCGGGGGCGAGTTTCTTGCCGTCACGGACGTCCCGGCAGGCGGCGGTGACCTTCTTCCACCAGTCCTGGGAGCGCGCCTCGTTGCCGGCGCCGCCCACTCCGGGCCGCGGGGGCGTGCTCCCCGGCGTCTTCTCGGGCCGTTCGTCGCTGCCCGGAGCCGAGGGGGAGCCGTCGCCGGTCGGACCGCCCGTATCGCCGTCCGGTTTCGGAACGTCGGGGGCGCCGCCCCGTGTCTCGCCGGGGGACGGAGTGATCAGCGGACGCTGCGGTTTCTCGGGCGCGGTCACCGTCGCCCCGGGTTCCGGATCCTCGGCCGTGAACGGCAGCACACCGCCCGTGGCGGCCATCGCCGCCCCGCCGAGCATCCCGGCGGCCAGCGTGGCGGCGAGCCCATAACGCACCGAGCGGCCCACGCGGGACGGACCGCGACGGCCCGCCGAGGCGCGGCCGAGGTGGACGAGTCCCGCGTCGGCGGAGGTGGCCGTGTGCGCATGGCCGCGGCGCCCGAGGGTCGCGTGCTCTTCGTCCCTGCCGGTGCGCGCCTTGCGGAAGGCGGCCAGCGCATTGGCCTCGCCCGGGAGTTCCGCGCTGCTCGGCGGGGGTTCGGCGGTCAGCGCGCCCAGTGCGCGGACCAGCCGGTCGGCCTGATCGCGGTTGTCGGCGCCGACGCTTTCGAGTGGCTCTCCGCGCAGCAGTTGTTCCGCGGCACCGCGGTCCAACCACTTGTACTGCTCGTCGGCCATCACATGTCCTTCTGCGTCCGCGAACGCATATGCGTCACACCTGCGGACGACACCGCGTCGCTGCGCGGCTCTCTTTGTGGGGGTACGGCACTCAGTGCGCCGGCGGATTCCGGATCCGCGCCGAGCAGCTCCGCGAGCCGCTTCAGACCGCGGTGCGCCGCCGTACGGACGGCTCCCGGGCGCTTGCCCAGCGTCTCGGCGGCGGTCTTCGCGTCCAGGCCGACGACGACGCGCAGCACGACGGCCTCCGCCTGGTCCTGCGGAAGCTGGGCTATGAGGGAGAGGGTGTGGCCGGTGGCGAGCGCCTCGATGGCCTCACCTGCGGTGTCGGACTCGGCCGCCCGCCCGGTGAGCTCGGTCTCGTCGCCGCCGATCGCCGGGCGCCTGCCGCGCATCCGTATGTGGTCCAGGGCGCGGTTGCGGGCGATCCGGGCCGCCCAGCCGCGGAAGCGGTCGGCGTCTCCGCTGAACCGTTCGAGGTCGCGGGCGATCTGCAGCCAGGCCTCGGAGGTGACGTCCTCGGCGTCCGGTTCGCCGACCAGCGTCCGTACGTAGCCGAGCAGCCGTGGGTGCACGGCTCGGTAGACAGTCCGGAACGCGGTCTCGTTTCCGTCCTGTGCCGCAAGCACCGCGGCGGTCAGCTCCGCGTCGTCCCCCAGCACGCGCGCCCCTTTTGCGCCTAAGCCGGCGCCGCTCTCGCGGACCGGGTTCTCGCTGTCGTCGTTCCTCAGTCGGTGGATGCGGTCCTGCCCCGCATCCGGCGCGAAATGCACGGTACGGCCAGAAAGCATCTGGCGTCCATGTGCGTACAACGTACAAGCAACTCATCCTGAGCCGGGGTGTGACAGAAAACGCACCCCCGGCGCTGTAGAGAGTACGGGTCGCCGCGCGGCCCGTACCGCGCGACGGTCGGGGCCTCTCCTGTGGGGGGTGGCGGCCCCGGCCGTCTCCGCGGCTTACCGGGCCTGACCTGGGGCGATGCCCGGCATCAGGGACCGACGTGGCCAACGCGTGACCAACGGACCAGACAGCGCACCTGATCTTGTCCAGCACGATGCGCCGAGTCGCCCCAGACGATGGACTCTCGGCCCCCTGCTGCTCGACGCTCGCCCTGCTGGGCTGACGCGACCCGTGCACGATGGCCTCCAGCCGGGTACTGGCACCGATCCTCTGGTAGAACGCTCGGAGCAGCCGGTACATCGCCCGCTCTGAATAGCCGGAGTCCGAGGCCAGCCGGGACACGGTCCAGCCGTCGGAGAGCCGACGCAACCAGGTGATCTCCTCCGCGGAGGGAACGGAGCCGCCCGGGGCCCGGCCGACCCGGCCGGTCATCAGGAGATCAGCGACCTCGGTCGGCATGGGTCATGGTCGCGCCACGATCAGTCGTGGACCTGCAACGCTGCACTCGCCTAGCGTCGGATCATCCGTCGACGCTAGGGGGAGGCGCACGTGGTGTACTCCGACAATCCTGGTCGCCGTTTCCATCGGTGCGTCAAGCGCCGCATCCCGCCGGCCGCCAGCAGACGCCAAAGCCCGGTACGTCCGCAAAGTAGCGGCGCAGTACCCGAAGTTCACACCGACGAGGTGCACGCCGAGATTTACTACGGCCGGGGCCGGCATGACATCTCCAAGGACATGGTGCGAAAGGTTCTTGCCCAGCCTCGCCCCCAACAGCAGCCTCGCCCCAGAACTCCGCTATGGCCATCCGGCCGTTGACGAAGGTCTGGGGGCCGCCCTTGTCAGCCGCTGTAAAGGGTGGGCAGATCGACCAGGAGGACGTCGCCACGACCGTGCGCCAGTTCAACCAGGTCGGGATAGAAGCCGTGCAATGAGTACCGGGCCAGCGTGGTGGCAGCGGTGTCGTACCCCTGGTCTGCGAGGAGCGTACGGATACGTTCCAGGCGCTCCAGGTCACCGGTCCCCCGGCGCGCCGCGGTCGCCTTGGCCTCGCCCAGCAGCGCGATCCTCGCGGGGGGGGCCTGCGGGCGCTCGCCGGCGGCCAGGGCGATCACGTCGACCTCGTGCTTCGTCCGGGCGGCCTGGTCGGCGACCTCGGTGGTACCGACCGGGCCGGGCAGTCCACTTGGCAACAGGGCGTGGGCGTAACGGCGGGTGAATTCGCGGGCCAGGTCCTCGAAGTGCGGTCCGAGGATCTTGGAGTTGAAGGTCGGAGCGGCCTGCTGCCACACCTGCTCGGCGAAGCCCTGCTCCACGGAGGCGGCCTGCGGGAGGGTGATGAGCTGGTTGAAGCGGATGACGGGGTCAGCGAGCGTGATGACGGGGTGCTTGGAGCGGAGGATGTCCTGTTCCCGCCGGATGTAGCCGGTGGATTCCAGGACTCCGAGCGGGTGGGCGACGGCGTTGCGCGGGCGCTCCAGGGCGGCACCGATCTTGCTGGGCGTGGTGGCGCCGTTCGCGATCGCGGTGAGGATGTCGTAGTACAAGGTGTGCTGCGTGATCCTCGGGTCCTCGCGCAGCAGGTACTCGGTCTCAGTACGCGAGTACACTGCCCGCCCCGGATCCAGCAGCGTCCGGGTGAGCCAGGTGTCGAAGCCGTCGTCCGGATGCGGGCGGGCGGCCACCGGCCGGTAGCCGGGTGCTCCGCCCAGGACCGCGTGCACCTTCAGCGCGGTCAGCGGGTCGGCGATCTGCCAGAAGGCCCGGCTGTCGCGGTAGTCGAAGGCGCCCAGCCGTAGATCGACCACGGCGCGTCCCCGCAGCGGCTTGGTCCCCGAGAGCAGTTCGTGCATGACGCTCATCGCGGAGCCGCACAGGATCAGCCGCGGCCCCGGCCCGGCACCCGGCCGGGCACCGCGCTGGCGCTCGTCGTAGATCTGTTGCAGCAGACCCGGGATCTCGGGCGAGTGCTGGAGCAGGTACGGCAACTCGTCGATCACCAGCAGCGGGTGCACCGAACGGGCGGTCACATCAAGGGCGTTGGACAAGACGTCACGCCAGTCAGTCAGGCGCAGGCTCCCCGGCCTCAGACCGGCATGCGTGGCGACCGCGTCACTGAACCGCTGGATCGCGGGCAGCCGTCCTTCCTCCCGGACCGCCGTCACGTACAGGCCGCCGACCTGCTCGGACAGGGCCTGCAGAAGGTATAACTTCCCATGCCGCCGCCGCCCCGACACGATACCGAGCCGCATCGCCGGGTCTGGATCGGTGTCCTCGCACCACCCTCACCGAACGAGGCCAAGCCGACGCGGCGCGCTGAGGGCTGCCCCGACGGCCGGACACGTGACCAGCGCGTGACCAGTAGCGGTCAGGAACAGCCAGAAACACCTAGATGAGGGCCGGTCCAGACGGGAAGCAAGAACTTGCACCCGGACAGCAAAATGCCTGGTCAGGAGCCCTTTATGCTTCTGTCGGACCAGGGGTGGCGGCCCCGGCCGTTGCCATCGGCCGTGGTCACGTTGCCGTCGCAGACGCCGGGCCACGCGCTTTCTCCGGGCATAGCCGGGCACACCGCCATTGCCCTCCGGGCACACCGCCGTTGTTCTCCGGGCGCATCGCCGCATCGGATCAGTGGCCGATCAGTGCCGGATCAGTTCTTCGGGCCCTTGGTGGAGCCGTCGCCGGAGTTCTCCGAAGGTGTGGCCGCCTTGCCGGGCTCGCTCGGGTTGGTCGGCTGATTCGGAGTGGCCGGCTGGTTCGAATGGGGCGGCTGATTCGGAGTCGCCGATTGGCTCGGACTGGCGGGCTGGTTCGGAGTGGCCGACCTGTCGCCCGTACGGGGGTCCGGTGAGCCCGGCTTCTTGACCGGCTGACCGGAGGGCCCGGCCTCATGGTCCCGGGCGGGCGGCGGCCGGTCGGAGGGTGTGGCGGAGAAACCGTCGCTCTGCCCGGGCGTCCCGGGCCCGGCGGCGGGATCCTCCGAGGTCCTGTCCGGTGCGCTCTTCGAGGGCCGCGGTACGTCCCTGCCGTCGTCCGAGGGGCCGATCGAGCCGATCGACGCGATGGCCACCCCGCCGAGGGTCGCGCTCACCATCAGCGCGGCCAGCGTCGCCCGCAGCGAACGCCCGAGCCTGCGGTGGGCCCGCGGCCGCCAGTCGTCCCGCCACCGGGTGCGCGCGCCATGGGCTCCCGACTGGCGGGCGGTGCGGAAGGCGGCGAGGGCCCGGTCCTCGGCGCCGGGGTCGAGGGAGTCGGCGCGTACGGCGGCGGCGAGGAGGTCCTCAAGGGTGGGTGCGTCGTGTCGTTCACCCATGTCCGAGTCCACCCTTGCCCAAAGATCGCGTGCCGTTCATCCCGACTCCCCCAGCGTCCTCGGGCCGTCATCCGTCACACCTTCGGCACCCAACTGGCGGGCGAGGGTCTTCAAGCCCCGGTATGCGGCGGTACGTACCGCTCCGGGACGCTTGCCCAGCACACGCGCCGCGGCGGGGCCGTCGAGGCCGACCACGACCCGCAGCAGCACGGCCTCGGCCTGGTCGCGCGGCAGTCGCGAGACCAGCTCCAGGGCGTACTCCGTGGAGATCGACTCCAGTGCCTGCTCGTGCGTGTCGTGTACGCCGGGGAGTCCCAGGACGTCCTGTTCCAGCACCGTCGGCCGCGGCCGGGTCTTCTGCCGCCGCAGATGGTCGAGCGCCCGGTGCCGGGCGATGGTCGCGGTCCAGCCGCGGAATCCGGCCCCGTCCCCGCGGAACCGCCCCAGATCCCGGGCGATTTCCAGCCAGGCGTCCGAGGCCACGTCCTCCGCGTCGTCACCGACCAGACCGCGCAGATAGCCGAGCAGTCCGGGCTGCACCATTCGGTACGCGACCGAGAAGGCGTCCTCGTCGTCTTCCTGCGCCCGTGCGACGGCCACGCCCAGTTCCCCGTCGGCCGCCTGTCCGCGGCGGGGTTCGCCTGCCTGGCCCAACACTGTCCTCGTTCGCACCGAGTTCGTACCGAGATCCGCGCCACGCGTCATGGATCACCTCGAAGGCGTGCCCTGGGCCTGTCCCCCAAGGCGATCAGCGCCGGGATGGCCGGAAACGTCACAGCGCACGCGGGCGGGCAGCCTCCTGAGGTCGCCTCTCAGACCCGCCCGCGGGCCCGCCGGGACACGACCGCGCGCAGTACGCGCCGCCCCTCCGTGGACAGGTCCAGAGCCTGCCGCAGACTCGCGGGGCCGCCGCCGGACAGCAGCTCGAGTATGGCGATCTGGCGGCGCAGTTCGGCGGCGACGAGGGGCGACATGTCCTGCGTACGGCCCTCGCGGCGGGCCGACACCGAGGACGCGCTGTCGTCCGCCGCGTCCAGCAGCCGGTGCACCTGGAGGGCGGCCACCGAGCAGGCGTCGGCCCATTCGCGCAGGTTCTCGGCGGAGCGCTCCACCGGTGCGGCGTCGAGCATGCGGTGGGCGAGCGCGGCGGCCTCGCCCTCGGAGGCTTCCAGGACATCCGGAGCCTGAGAGGCAACCAGCTCCGCCCGGGCCCGCTCCACGCGCTCGCCCCAGTCCGCGGTCTCGGCTCCCTCGGCGAGGCTCGCCCACAGCGGGCGCAGCGCCTCGTCGTCACCGCCCAGCAAGGGTATGCAGCGGTCCAGGCACGCCAGACCGCTGGCGGCAAGACCGCGTTCGTCGGCCTGAGCGATCAGTTCCACCAGGCTCATCCACGCCTCCCTACGGTGGGGCGCCTCTTGTTGCGGAGCCCGCACTTCCCCTTACTGCGTCCTCCGTGGCCGGAACGTCACAGTGCGGAGTGGCCGGATCTCGCCGGATCTCGCGAGGTCTCAGCCACGCATCACCCCGAGCCGGTCCAGGAACTGGAAGAAGAGCATCTCGGCGGACGGGTCCGCGTCCGCGGTGAACACCTCGAGAAGCTGCTCCTCCTCCGCCGTACGTCCCGCCGCGGCGGCCCAGGCCACGGCCCGCTCGGCGGCGTCGCGGGGCTCCAGGAAGTAGTCCTCGACCGTCAGCCCGTTCTCGGCACCCCCTACGTAACCGGCCATCGCGTCCCGTGCCAGGCAGCCCGTCCACGACGCGCTCTCCGGCGCGGCGGCCTCCACGATCACGCAGGCGCTGTCCATGACGTACCCGAAGAGCGCGGGCGCGCCCGTCTCCTCGGCGAGGTGGCTCATGTTCCCGACATCACCGGTGCCGTCCTCGATCGGGTACTCCCACACCTGCCAGCCGTCGTCGGCCCTCTCATGCAGCGTCAGCCCCTTGGCCTCCGCCAACGCGTCCAGATCGGCGAGCGGCGACTCGCTCCTGCCGACGACGTAGTAGCCCCAGTAACCCATTCCGGCTCCCCCCGGCGTTGCAGCAGTTCAACTCGGCCCCAACGTCATCACAGTCGTACGGCCGTTCGCCACCGAAACGGTCAACTCGCCCCAACCGCACAGGCTCGACGTCAGCCCAGCTTCTGCGCCAGTTCGGTGAACTGACCCCACGACGCTTCCGGCGTCCGCGGATCCCACAGCTTCTGCCCCAGCGCCCGCAGCGGCATCCGGATCCCCGAGGCCACCTGGTCCTGGGTCTGGGAGTTCGCGAGATCGCACCAGACCGCGAAGGAGCCGCCGAGGATCTGGTCGTCGTACTGCTGGGAGACCGGGGTCGTGCCTCGCAGGACGAGGGGTGTCCACTGCTCGTAGATGCGCTGCCCGGTGGGGTAGACGAACTGGTTCGGCTGGCCGAGGACGTAGTAGAGGAACTCGTCGTTGTAGTTGATCACCTTGCGGCCGTCCCGCAGGTACTCGATGGGCTGGCGGGCACCGATCTCCTTGCCCGTCCAGTACGCGACCTGGATGTCGTCGGCGGCCTGGACGGCGCCCCCGGGGAAGAAGCCGTCGTTCCAGGCCCGCATCGTCCGGTCGTGCCCGCGCATCAGCTTGGCGCGGTCGTTGAGCCACCCGGCCGCCAGGTCCGCGACGCCCGCGTTCGCCCCGTACTTCCTCTGCGCGGCCGCGGCCAGCTGCGGATACGAGGCCTCGGGGTTCGAGACCATCAGCGCCCGGTACTCGTCGGCGCCCAGGTGCCAGTAACGCCCGGGGAACAGCTCCGCGTACTCGTTCAGCAGCTCGTCCACGAGCTCCGCCGCCGCGGGCTTGGAGATGTCGACGGCCCCTTGCGCGGCCACGCCGTTCACATTGCGCAGCTGGAGGTCGGGGTGCGCGTCGAGCACCGCACCGAGGTGGCCCGGCGAGTCGATCTCGGGGACGACGGTGATGTGCCGGCTCGCGGCGAGGTCGAGGATGCGGCGCACCTCGGCCTTGGTCAGATGCTGCTCCGACACGACCTCGGGATGCTTGTCGGACTCGATCCGGAAGCCCTGGTCGTCGGAGAAGTGCAGCCCCAATTGGTTGTACTTCAGATCGCCCAGCTCACGGATCCGGTCCTCGATCCACCCGGCCGTGAAGTGCTTGCGCGCGATGTCCAGCATGAACCCGCGCTGCGGCTTCGCGGGGCTGTCGCGTACGACCCCCTCGGGCGCCGTACCGTCCGCACGCACCGCCTGCTTCAGGGTGCGCGTCCCGTAGAAGACGCCCGCGTCGGCGGGCCCGCTGATCCGCACCCGGCCGTCCCGCACGGCCATCGTGTACGACTCGGCTCCGGCGTCCTCGTCGGTGAGCGCCAGTTGTACGTCCCCGTCGCGGGCCTCGCCCGTCCCCGCGTACCTGAGCTTCAGCTCCCCGGCGAGCAGTCGGCCCTCGTCCGCGAGGTCGGCGTCGTTCACGACCACGCGGCTCCCGTCGGCCGGACGCCAGCCGGGTCCGCGGGCGGGGGTGTGCTCGCGTACGGCCGGGATCGTCCGAGGCGTCGTCGACATCGGGTACGTACGACTGGGCGAGGGCGAGGCCGTGGGCGGGTCGGTGGGCTGCTGTGTCATCGGCGCGCCACTGCCCCCGCTCGGCCACAGAGAGACCGTCAGCGCCGCGGCCGCCGCCACGGCCACTCCGGTCCCGACCAACAGAGGCCTCCGGCTCCTGGCCGACTGGGCCCTCCGGCCCGTCATCGCCCGGCGCCCACGCCTGTTCACCACAGATCACCCAATCATTTGCCTTGCTCGTTCCCCCCGCGAACCTAGGTCTTGGCCCTAGCCCTCACCTCACCACGCCCCCGTCCACCACACGATCCGAAACTCTGCCGTCCGGGTGAAATTCGGGCATCCGACGGACACCTTCCGTCAGCCTCGATAGCGTGAATGTCACATCTCACACTTGATCCACTCCCGTTTCATACGTGAGGCCCCCACAGGAGCTTCACCGGACCGCCGAGGAACCCCACACTGCCTGCGCACCGTCCTTCTCGCCACTCCGGGCAGGTCGTCGCCCTACCCGGGCAGACCCGCTCCAGACCGAGCCCCACAGGCCTGGAGCGGTTCAACGCCGCACCCGCCGACACGGCCGAACGGGCCCTGCTCGCCTGCTGCGGCAGCCACCGCTGGGCCCGCCGCCTCGCCGCCCACCGCCCCTACCCGGACCTGGCCGCCCTGCTCGCCGCGGCCGACGAGGCGGCATACGACCTGTCTCCCGCCGACCTATCCGAGGCCCTGGCCCGCGAGCCCCTCCCGCACATCCCCGCCGACGCCCACTCCGTGGCCCATACGGCCCTGAGCGCGGCCCACGCGGCGTACGAGGCCCGCTTCGGCCACGTGTTCGTCATCTGCCTCGACGACATGTCCCCCGAGGAAGCTCTCGACCAGGTGCTCGCCGCCATCCGGTCACGTTTGGCAAACGATCCCGAGGAGGAACGTTGCCTCACGGCGGAAGAGCTGCGCGCCCTGACAAGAGGGCGCTTGTCACGTATGGCCCGTGCGGGGGCGCCCCTCTAGGGGAAGCCGCCCTCGGTAGCCGGACACTGCCTTTTGGATCACATCGGGTAGGCCCGCTGTAAGCATCCCGACAGCACGTCGCTACGATGGCCAGGGCCGGTGGACCGTACCCGGCCGGGCCCGACCGACAGCACAAGCCGGCGCGGCCCCGATCCCCGCTCCCGGAGGAAATTCCGTGCCGGCTGGAACGCTGTACCGCGGCCGGGAAGGAATGTGGTCCTGGGTGGCTCATCGAGTCACCGGCGTCCTCATCTTCTTCTTCCTGTTCGTACACGTGCTGGACACCGCTCTCGTCCGTGTCTCCCCCGAGGCCTACGACAACGTCGTGGCCACCTACAAGACGCCGATCGTCGCGCTGCTGGAGTACGGCCTCGTCGCCGCGATCCTCTTCCACGCGCTCAACGGTCTGCGGGTCATCGCCGTCGACTTCTGGTCCAAGGGCCCGCGCTACCAGAAGCAGATGCTCTGGACGGTCATGGGCATCTGGGTCGTGCTGATGATCGGGGCGCTGTACCCGATCCTCGGCCACGCCGTTCGCGAAGTCTTCGGGAGCTGAGCCTGATGTCCACTACTGAGAAGAGCGCCGCCTCCGGCATCGGCCCCGTCGAGGGCGCGGGCGAGACGGCGTACAGCGTCGACAACCCGGCGCCGTACATCGAGGCCCCGCGGCAGCGCACCAAGAAGACCCCCAAGTCGACCCGTGGCAACTTCGAGATGGCCGCATGGCTGTTCATGCGGCTGTCCGGCATCGTCCTGGTCGTCCTGGTCATCGGCCACCTGCTGATCCAGCTCGTCCTCGACGGCGGCGTCTCCAAGATCGGCTTCGCCTTCGTGGCCGGCCGCTGGGCCTCGCCCTGGTGGCAGACCTGGGACCTCGCCATGCTGTGGCTGGCGATGCTGCACGGCGCCAACGGCCTGCGTACGGTCATCAACGACTACGCGGAGCGGCCGAACACCCGGCTGTGGCTCAAGGGCCTGCTCTACACCGCCACGGTGTTCACCATCCTGCTGGGCACGCTGGTGATCTTCACCTTCGACCCGAACATCCGCTAGATCCGGGGCTACGAGACTCATGAAGATCCACAAGTACGACACCGTCATCGTCGGCGCGGGTGGCGCCGGCATGCGCGCCGCCATCGAGTCGACGAAGCGCAGCCGGACCGCGGTGCTGACCAAGCTCTACCCGACCCGCTCCCACACGGGCGCCGCGCAGGGCGGCATGGCCGCCGCGCTGGCGAACGTGGAGGAGGACAACTGGGAGTGGCACACCTTCGACACGGTCAAGGGCGGTGACTACCTGGTCGACCAGGACGCCGCCGAGATCCTGGCGAAGGAGGCCATCGACTCGGTCCTCGACCTGGAGAAGATGGGCCTGCCGTTCAACCGCACGCCGAACGGCACGATCGACCAGCGCCGCTTCGGCGGTCACAGCCGTAACCACGGCGAGGCCCCGGTCCGCCGGTCCTGCTACGCGGCCGACCGCACCGGCCACATGATCCTCCAGACGCTGTACCAGAACTGCGTCAAGGAGGGCGTGGAGTTCTTCAACGAGTTCTACGTCCTGGACCAGCTGATCACCGAGGTCGACGGCGTCAAGAAGTCGGCGGGCGTAGTCGCGTACGAGCTGGCGACCGGCGAGATCCACATCTTCCAGGCGAAGGCCGTGGTCTACGCGTCCGGCGGCTGCGGCAAGTTCTTCAAGGTGACGTCGAACGCGCACACCCTGACCGGTGACGGCCAGGCCGCCGTGTACCGGCGGGGCATCCCGCTGGAGGACATGGAGTTCTTCCAGTTCCACCCGACCGGCATCTGGCGCATGGGCATCCTGCTGACGGAAGGCGCCCGCGGTGAGGGCGGCATCCTCCGCAACAAGGACGGCGAGCGCTTCATGGAGAAGTACGCGCCGGTCATGAAGGACCTGGCGTCGCGTGACGTCGTCTCGCGGTCCATCTACACGGAGATCCGCGAGGGCCGTGGCTGCGGCCCCGAGGGCGACCACGTCTACCTCGACCTCACGCACCTCCCGCCGGAGCAGCTGGACGCCAAGCTCCCGGACATCACCGAGTTCGCCCGTACGTACCTGGGCATCGAGCCGTACACCGACCCGATCCCGATCCAGCCCACCGCGCACTACGCGATGGGCGGCATCCCGACGAACGTCGAGGGTGAGGTGCTGCTCGACAACACCACGGTCGTGCCGGGTCTGTACGCGGCCGGCGAGGTCGCCTGTGTGTCGGTGCACGGCGCGAACCGGCTGGGCACCAACTCGCTGCTCGACATCAACGTGTTCGGCAAGCGGGCCGGGATCGCCGCGGCGGACTACTCCCAGAAGGCCGAGTTCGTCGAACTGCCGGAGAACCCGGCGGAGTTCGTGATCGGCCAGGTCGAGATGCTGCGCGACTCGACCGGCACCGAGCGGGTGTCCGAGCTGCGCCGCGAGCTCCAGGAGACGATGGACGCCAACGTGATGGTGTTCCGTACGGAGCAGACCATCAAGACGGCGGTCGAGAAGCTCGCCGAGCTGCGTGCCCGCTTCAAGAACGTCTCGGTCCAGGACAAGGGCAAGCGGTTCAACACCGACCTCCTGGAGGCCATCGAGCTGGGCAACCTGCTCGACCTCGCCGAGGTCATGGCCGTCTCCGCGCTGGCCCGCAAGGAGTCGCGCGGCGGTCACTACCGCGAGGACTACCCGAACCGCGACGACGTCAACTTCATGCGCCACACCATGGCGTACCGCGCGGTGGGCGACGACGGCACCGAGTCGATCCGGCTCGACTACAAGCCGGTCGTCCAGACCCGCTACCAGCCGATGGAGCGTAAGTACTGATGGCAACCCCGACCTTCGAGAAGGAAGACGCCAAGCCTGAGCCGGGCTTCGCCGACTCCCCGTACATCACGGTCACCTTCCGGATCCGCCGCTTCAACTCGGAGGTCTCCGCGGAGGCGGCCTGGGAGGACTTCCAGGTCGAGATCGACCCGAAGGAGCGCGTCCTCGACGCGCTGCACAAGATCAAGTGGGACATGGACGGGACGCTGACGTTCCGCCGCTCCTGTGCGCACGGCATCTGCGGCTCGGACGCCATGCGGATCAACGGCAAGAACCGGCTCGCCTGCAAGACGCTGATCAAGGACATCAGCCCCGAGAAGCCGATCACGGTGGAGCCCATCAAGGGCCTGACGGTCCTGAAGGACCTCGTGGTCGACATGGAGCCGTTCTTCCAGGCCTACCGCGACGTCATGCCCTTCCTCATCACGAAGGACACCAACGAGCCGACGCGCGAGCGCTTCCAGACGGCCGAGGACCGCGAACGCTTCGACGACACCACGAAGTGCATCCTCTGCGCCGCCTGCACGTCCTCGTGCCCGGTGTTCTGGAACGACGGCCAGTACTTCGGCCCCGCCGCCATCGTCAACGCCCACCGCTTCATCTTCGACAGCCGTGACGAGGCGGGCGAACAGCGCCTGGAGATCCTCAACGACAAGGACGGCGTGTGGCGTTGCCGTACGACGTTCAACTGCACGGACGCCTGTCCGCGCGGTATCGAGGTCACGAAGGCGATCCAGGAAGTGAAGCGGGCGCTGATCACTCGCCGGTACTGAGTTCCTGTATGCGCGCGAGGGCCCCGTCTCCACTGGGAGACGGGGCCCTCGGCGTACTGCGGGGTACTCCGGGCTGTGAGCGGGTGTCAGCCGCGGAGCACGCGGCCCTGATTGTCGGTGCGGTCGTTGCTCGTGAAGAACAGGATCGCGTCGATCAGAGCCCAGATGCCGAGCCCACCGCAGGTGAGGAGCTGAGCGACGCCCACGCCGACGGAACCGACGTAGAAGCGGCCGATGCCCAAGTAGCCCAGGAAGAGCTGGAGAATGCCCGCGACGACCTTGGACTTGTCGGAGTACGGGCGACCCTGCGGGTCGTAACCGAACGGGGCGTCAGGGGTGGGGACGGGGACAGACATGCGCGAGTTGCTCCTGGCATACAGAGGATTGTGGAACGGAATGTTCCGAGCGGTTCGCAGGAGGAAAACCCATGACAAACCGCACGCATGCGCATGTGCTCGTCCCCCCCCTGCGGATCATGAAGCTTAGGGGGGCGGAGGGGGTGGGACGAGATAGGTGGGCTGATCGTATTCGTTCCGTGACCCGTTGGCTGAAAGGTCACTTGACACTTGTTCGAAGTCCGGTGCATTACGCGCCTTTAGGGGCGCAGACTGTGACAGCTGCGGCTGCGCCGCGTGGGCGCGACCAGCCACGACGCGCCCGCAGTCGAAACGCATGCCCAGTGCAGCGCTCAGTGCAGGTTGCGGACCACGGTCCAAACAACCGCCACGACAAGCACCAACGCCTGGGCGACGCGCCCGAGTTCAGGCCGCCACCGCCGGCCGCGCAGGCCCTCGATGGCCCACCGCCCCAGCAGGGCCAGTGCAAACGGCGAGGCCAGCAGCAGAAGCCGGTTGTCCTGCCAGGCGGCACTGAAGTGACCGTGCATCAGGTCGTACACCATGCGAGTCCCGCCGCACGCCGGGCACAGCAGCCCGGTGACGAGACGGAAGGGGCACTGGGGCAGCAGATGCCCCGGCTCATGCGGATCGGTGCCGTAGAGATAGCAGGCACCGGCGGCCCCGGCGACGAAAACGGCAAGTGGCGCCGTCGCCGGGTGCCGCAGTACGGATCCGGGCGCGGATCCGGACTCAGCCGCCACGCAGGACCCGCCCTTCGGAGTCGGTGTTGTTGCTGCCGGTCAGCAGGATGATGCCGTCGATCAGCGCCCAGATGCCGAAGCCGCCGCAGGTGAGAAGCTGGGCGATACCGATCCCCACGTGGCCGATGTAGAACCGGCCGATGCCCAAGTAGCCCAGCGTCAGCTGGAGCACTCCGGCGACGACCTTCGACTTGTCGGAGTACGGCCGCCCGTAGGGGTCGTAGCCGTACGGGGCGTTCGGATCACCCGTGTACATGCCGGGCTGCTGCGGCATGGGAGGCGGGTAACCGCCGCCCTGCGGGTACCCGTAGCCGGGCTGCTGCTGGTACGGGCCCTGCTGCTGCCCGCCGGCGTAGGGGTTCTGCCCCTTGTCGGGATTGGGGTTGGCGTTCGGATACCCGTACCCCGGCGGCTGGTTCGGGGGCTGCGGGGGCTGCTCAGTCAAGGCGACGACTCCTGTGTTCCGGTGCTCCGGTTGATGACCCGGTAGGCGAAAAAATAGACACGACCGCTCGTCATGTTGTCAGGCTGGACCGAGCGAGGGCCAGCCTGGGTTGCGACTTGCCCGTACAAATGACCACGTGCTGCCTGTTCGCGTGGTTGCACCGACCTCACAACTTCCGTGCGCACAGGTCGAGTTGCTGTGACGGACGGGACTCTTGTTACAGACTGGGCCCATGGCATCCCTGGCACCCCTGAGGAAGACCGCCGCGGCGCTGGCAGCCGCCACCGCGGTGCTGCTCGCGATACCCCCCACGGCCTCGGCAGGCCCCGCCCCGCACGACAAGCACGGCACGCTCGTACGGGAGAACTTCGACCGCCTCCCTCTCGGCCCGGTCACCGAGGGCCGCGGCTGGACCACCGACGCGGAAGGGGGCACGCTGGCCGTCGCGCCGAGCACCACCGGGCACGGCCGCGAACTCCGTATCCGTACGGAGGGCGACGGCCGTGCCTTCCTCGTCCTCGACGACCTCACCGTGCCCGGCAACAGCGCCTGGGCCCGCCTCCGCTTGCGCGTGGCCGACTTCCCCACGGCCCCCGACTGGGCCCACTGGACCATCGCGGAGGCCTCCGGCTCCGACTCCCCCACGCTGGTCCGCCCGCTCGGCGGCCAGTACGCCCCCACCGACAAGGGCAACTTCTGGGGCGTCGGCTCGGACCTGGGCCCCACCGGCGACTGGACCGCCTGGAAGACGTCCTCCCCCGCAACGGCCGGAAAATGGCAGTGCGTCGAGTTCCACCTGGACGCCACGGACAACCGCGTCACGGTCTACCTGGACGGCGTGGAACAGCCCGACCTGACGGTCTCCACCAACAACCACGGCGGCACCGAGGACGACTTCGTCTTCCCGACCTTCGACAAACTGAAGCTGGGCTGGCAGCTCTACCAGTCCGACCCCACGCCGCCCTCGTACGACGTCCGCCTGGACGACATCGCCGTGAGCACGCGACGCGTGGGCGGCTGCGGGGCCTGACCCAGGCGTCGGCTCGGGGTCGCAGGGGCGACCCCGAGCCCCGGTCGTGGCGTAGGCGCCACCGGGCCCCCGAGGTGGGCCGCACGCCCCCAAGAGGGCGGAGCTGTGACATTCTGCGGCTCCGCCGCGATGAAGGGTCCCCCGCTCTGGGGGTCCCCCCTGGCCCTTAAGGCACTGGGGGAGCAGCCGAGAGTGGGGGAGCGACCAGCCACGACGAACCCGCAGCTTCAAACCGCACCCCCAGCGGAGCGCCTAGGCTCTGGTGTCGTGCCAGCAGCGAAAGACAGTGCGAGCGAGGGCCGTCGCGCGGACTCCCGTGAGCCCAAAGGCTCCGCGGAGTCACAGGAGCCGCTCCCATCCCGTACGCCCGCCAAGAGTGAGCAGACGCGTGCCCTCATCCTGGAGACGGCGATGCGGCTGTTCCAGGAGCGGGGTTACGACAAGACGACGATGCGGGCCATCGCCAAGGAGGCCGGAGTCTCCGTCGGCAACGCGTACTACTACTTCTCCGGCAAGGAGCATCTGATCCAGGGCTTCTACGACCGGATCGGCGCCGAACACCAGGTGGCGGTCCGGTCGATCCTGGAGAGCGAGACGGGACTGGAGGCTCGATTCGCCGGGATTCTCAAGGCGTGGCTGGACGTCGCCGAGCCCTACCACGAGTTCGCGGTGCAGTTCTTCAAGAACGCCGCCGACCCCGACAGCCCGCTCAGCCCCTTCTCCCCGGAGTCGGAGCACGCGCGCGTGCAGGCGATCGGCGTCTGCCGAGAGGTACTGAGCGGCTCCAAGGCCAAGGTTCCGGCCGAACTGCGGGACCAGCTCCCCGAGTTGCTGTGGCTCTCCCAGATGGGGCTCGTCCTGTACTGGGTCTTCGACCGCACCGAAGGCCGCGAACGCAGCTACCGTCTCGCGGATCGCGGCGCCCGTCTCACCGCCCTGGGCATCTCCCTGGCCCGCTTCCGTACGCTGCGGCCCCTGGTCCGCGAGGTGCACGAACTGTTCACGGACTTCCTGCCGGGGATGACGAAGGCACTGCCCGATCCGAAGAAGAAGTCCGACCAGGACATGGCGAAGAGGCCCAAGCCGTAAGGGCCTTGGGCCTCCTCGCCGAGCAATCGAGCAAGCAGGCGACCAGCGGTCCGTAGCGGTCAGTTCACCGCGTCCACCTCGTCCTCCGCGAGCTCCACGTCGTACACCAGCGGCCCCTCGCCGACCGTCACCTGGCGGGCGCGGGCGGCATGCCCGGCAGCCGTGGCCGACAGGAGGTACGCACCCGGCCCGGGCACCGAGACGATGTACGAGCCGTCGGCCAGAGAGGTCACCTGGTCGAGGCGAAGGCCACCGCCCTGGGAGTGCAGGGTCAGTACGGCGCCCTCGACCGGCTCCCCGTCCGCACGGCGCACGAAGCCGTGAACCACGGTGGAGTGCGCCTTGTCGTCGGGCACGCGCGCGTGGGGCACGTTTTCGACGGCCCCGGTGGCCCCGCCGACTTCGACGGTCTCCTCCCGCGGCTCCACCGCGAGATGCGGCAGCCGCTTCTCCAGCCAGTCCGGCAGCCACCAGTTGGAGTTCCCCAGGAGGTGCATCGCGGCCGGCACCAGGGCCGTACGCAGGATGAAGGCGTCGAGCGCGACGGCCGCGGCCAGCCCGATGCCCGCCATCGCGCCCTCCATGTCACCGCTGAGCACGAAGGCCGAGAAGACGCAGATCATGATCAGGGCAGCGCAGTTGATGACCCGGCTGGTCTCGGCGAGGCCGACCCGGACCGCCCGCGCGTTGTCCTTGGTGTGCACCCACTCCTCGTGCATCCGGCTCACCAGGAACACCTGGTAGTCCATCGACAACCCGAAGAGCAGCGACAGCATGATGACCGGCAAGAAGGCGGTGATCGGCCCCTCCTTGCCGACCCCGAGGAGTTCCGTACCCCAGCCCCACTGGAAGATCGCCACCAGCACACCGAAGGACGCGGCCGCCGCGATCAGGTTCATCAGGGCGGCCGTCAACGGCACCACCAGGGAGCGGAAGGCCACCAGGAGGAGCAGGAACCCGAGCGTGATGATCGCCGCGATGAAGTACGGCAGCCGGTCGCCGGTCACGGACGCGAAGTCCTTGAAGATGGCGGTCACTCCGCCCACATGGGCCTCGGTGCCGGACTCCGGGATCACGTCGTCCCGCAGCCGGTCGATGAGCTGGTCCGTCTGCTCGGACTGCGGTGATGTGGTCGGCACGACCTGGATCACCGTGATGCCCTGGGCGGGCGGCGCGGCGGCGACCTGCGCGACACCCTCCGTCGAGCGGATGGCCGAGACGAGCGCGTCCGTGTCGCCGCGTTCGGCGACCACCTGGAGCGGGCCGTTGAAGCCGGGCCCGAAGCCCTCGGCGAGCAGGTCGTACGCCTGTCGTGTGGTCGTCGACTCCTGGTGGTTGCCCTGGTCGGTGGCGCCGAGCCGGAGCGACAGGACGGGCAGCGCGAGGATCACCATCGCGACCAGTGCCATGACGGCGACCGAGCGCGGGCGCCGCTCGACGAACGCGGACCAGCGTGCCGCGAGGCCGCTGGCCTCCTCGGACTCCGGTCCCGCGGCGGCGAGCCGGCGCCGCTGCCTGCGGCTGAGGACGCGCATGCCGAGCAGTCCCAGGAGCGCGGGCAGCAGGGTCGTCGCGGCCAGCACGCTCAGGACGACCGTCAGGGAGGTCGCGATGACCACGCCGTCCAGGAACCGCATGTTCATCACCAGCATTCCGGCGAGCGCGATGCACACCGTGCCGCCCGCGAACAGCACCGCCCGGCCCGAGGTGTTGAGGGCGGTTACGGCCGCCTCCTCGGGTTTCATCCCGCGCAGGATGCCCTTCCGGTGCCGCGTCACGATGAACAGCGCGTAGTCGATGCCGACGCCGAGGCCGATCAACGAGCCGAGCAGCGGGGCGACTTCGGGTACGTCGGTGACGTGGCTGAGCAGCGAGGTCGCCATCAGGCCCGTACCGAGCGCCGCGATCGCGACGACGAGCGGCAGCAGCATCGCGAAGAGCGAGCCGAAGGCGATGAAGAGGACGACGGCCGCGGCCACGATGCCGACCAACTCGGCGATGCCCGTCGGCGGCTCCTGGACGCGGGTGATCGCCTGACCGCCCAGCTCCACCTGGAGACCGGCGCGTTCGGCGTCCTGCGCCGTGTCGACGACGTCCTCCACCAACTCCTTGGGCACGCTGTTCGCCTGCTCGGTGAAGGTCACCTGGGCGTAGGCGATCCGCCCGTCCTCGCTGATCTGTGCGGCCCCCTGGGCGGCGTACGGGCTGCTGACCTCGCCGACGCCCTCCATGCGCCCGATCTCCTCGAGCGCGGGCTCGATCCGGGAGCGTACGGACTCGTCCCGTACCGTCCCGTCGTCGACCTTCCACACCACCGTGTCGGTGTCGCCCGAGCTCTGCGGGAAGGCCTTCTCCATCAGGTCGTACGCGCGTGTGGAGTCCGTGTTCGGGAGGGAGAAGCTGTTCGCGTAGTCCGTGCCCGCGGCGGAACCCGCGAAGCCCACCCCGAACAAGGCCCCCACCCACAGAAACAGGACCACCAGCCGGTGCCGATAGCACCACCGTGCCAATGTCGCCACGCCTCAACGCTCCTTAGTCGTCGGTCGGTTGGTCCCCCAGGTCCTGCGGCTCAGCATCGACTGCGCGGCGCGGGCGTGGACACGGCACGGCCATGACTCTCAAGGAACTCCAAAGCGCGCGGCGGCCCCGATGTCAGTGCCCCGGCCGATACTGGGGGACATGACCGCTCACATGGGGCACGAGGGGGAGACCGGGGACATGAGCGCGTACGACGGGGCCACCGTCCTGGTCGTCGAGGACGAGCCGAGCATCGCCGACGTCCTGGCCATCGCCCTGCGCTACCACCGCTTCGAGGTGATGACGGCGGGCACCGTCCGCCAGGCCCTCACCCTCGCGGAGCGCACGCGCCCCGACGCCGCGCTCCTCGACGTGATGCTGCCGGACGGCGACGGCCGGGCGCTGGGCCGTGAACTGCGCGAGCGCCAGCCCGACCTGGCCCTGGTGTTCCTGACCGCGCGCGACGCGCCCGCGGAGATCGTCGGCGCGCTCGGCTTCGGCGACGACTACATCACCAAGCCGTTCAACATCGACGAGGTCGTCGCCCGGATCACCGCGGTCCTGCGCCGCACCCGCCCCGCCGACGTCCTCCCCCAGCG